>NC_013158.1:1246718-1558397 GCF_000023945.1 Halorhabdus utahensis DSM 12940 | reverse complement strand
GCTTTCAACTCGCCGCCGGTGATGTTGCGGATGCTCTGGGTGATATCCCGCCCGACGTTGCGGGCCTTGACGGTGTTGCCGCGGGCGATGCCGAGCGAGTCGTTGATCTCTTCGCCTGGGACTGTCTCGGTTGTGACGAACTCCATATCCGGACATCTGTTGGATGCCTACTAAAACCTGGAGCCGGACTTCACGTCGAGAAGCGCCCGTCTCCCGCCGAACCACTACAAAAACAGCGCCGGGATCGTCTGCCGGAAGATGTTCAGCGAGATCACAAACAGCAGCGCGATCACGAACCAGTTGAACCGCCGCTCGTCGATCTCCAGCCGCCGGAGGTAGGTTCCGACGAACAACCCGACGAGCGTCACGACGGCGATGACCGAGCCCAGCCACAGCCGGTAGGGCGTCATGAGATCGGTGAACAGCGCCATCTGGAGGATCCGGACTGTAAATATCGCACCCAGCACCATCGAGAGCCCGCCGATGTAGCGCTCCGTGTCGCGCTCGAAGGTGTGGAAGTAGGCGGGCAGCAGCGGCCCGAGGTTCGCCACCGCCAGCAGGAACCCCTCCAGCGCGCCGGCGACGCTCATCGCAACAGGGTGATGAGCCTTCTCGACGGTCACGAAGCCCTGACCGAGCTGGAAGAGCACGTACCCGAAGACGACCACCCCGATCAGGAACGGCACGAGCGGGCCGGTCTCGACCGCGTCGAGGACGGCCACGCCGACGACTGCACCGATGATTGCCAGCACGAGCAGGACCCACTCCTCGCGGATGAAGGTCATGCCAGTGTCAGTCTCGCCGACCTGGAACATGTTGAGCATCCACGGCGGGATCGCCAGCACGACGACCGCGAGCGTCGGGTCGATCACCGACGCGAAGATGGGCGTCGCGATCAGCGCGTAGCCGAACCCGATCATGCCCTTGATCGCGCCGGCGAGGACCGCGACGCCGACGAAGAGGGCCAGGATCTCCGCCGAGACGTCCGACTGCAGCCCGCTGGTCATCCCCTCGACGCCGGGGAAGAAGACGATCGACCCGGCGATCACCGACAGCGTCGCCAATGCCATCGTCACCTCCCGGTACCGGAAGGCCCGGAGGTGTTCGAGAAACGCTACCGGATCGACGTGCGACTCGTTCGTCCCCATCGGTCAGTACTTCGATTACTGCCCGCGGCCGGATGTGGCTTGAGACGACGGAAAGGGTGACACCAAAGACCGGTCACCCGGATTTGCTCGAATCCGGGGTAATTGCCTCTCTCCGGCCCGTATACAACTAATTGCTCGATCAACTCCGCTCATAGAAACAGGAGAAATCTGCCGAAACGGCCGGGGGTGGACGGTCCAGCCAGCCGGATGCGGGGGCGTTTTGGTGGTGGCCGTCGAAGTCCCCGGTATGTCCGACGACGAGCCTGCTGTCCCGATCGTCTGTGACGAGTGTGAGACCACCGCCGAGATCCCGCTGTCGGATCTCGCCGACCAACTCGACGCACACAACGAACGGATGCACGACGGCGAGTCGGTCGCCGAAGTCGATCCCGACGTGGCCGACCAGCTCGCGGACCTGATCGCCGACGAACTCGGCCTGCTTGAGGGCTAGTCAGTCGTTGCCGTCCGAAACGACAGATCCAGTGCGTCGGCGGAGTGCGTCAGCGATCCCATCGAGATCACGTCGACACCAGTCTTCGCGTATGCGGGCACCGTCTCGATTGTGATCCCGCCGCTGGCTTCCGTGAGCACGTCGTCGTGACCGTTCGCGGCGAGCGCCTCGACAGCCTGCTCGCAGTCACCGGGCGACATATTGTCCAGCAGGACGATGTCGGCCCCGGCGTCGGCGGCCCGCGGGGCGTCTTCGGGTTCCTCCACCTCGACTTCCACCTGCGTCGCGAAGGAGGTCCGTTCCGCGACGTGTTCGACTGCGCCTTCCAGCCCCATCTCGGCGACGTGGTTGTCCTTAACCATCGCCATGTGCGAGAGGTCCAGCCGGTGAGTGTCACCGCCGCCCGCCACGACTGCGCGCTTCTCGACCCCCCGCAGGCCGGGCGTCGTCTTCCGGGTCCCGGCGATGGCCACGTCGTCGCTCACTTCTCGGGTAACGTCGACTGCCTTGCGGGTCTTCGTCGCGATCCCCGATGCGTGGGCGGCGACGTTGACCGCCGGTCGCTCGCCGCGGAGGACATCCCGGGTCGGCCCGGCGACGGAAAGCAGCACGTCACCCGATTCTATCGGCGTGCCGTCGTCGACGGCCGATTCGACCGCACAGTCCAGGTACTCGAAGACGGCGGTCGCGGCGTCGATCCCGGCCGCGATACCCCTTTCTTTCGCGACGAGTCGGCCCCCGGTCTCGCCGGGCAGGTGGTTGGTCACGTCGTGGTGGCCGACGTCCTCGCGAAGCCACTGCTCGACCTGTCCGTCGGTGATCATGGCGTTTCGACGGTCGCCTCGTCGTCGGTGCTCGTCCCATCGTCGGAGACGAGATTGTGCGTGCCGACGCTTTCGTCGTTTGCGGCCGCGGCGCGAGCGATCAGGAGGGCGACGACGCTGGCGTTCCGGAGTTCGTACAGCGACCGGGAGGTCCGCGTCCGGACGTAGGCGTCGACCTCGCCCTTGAGTCGCCGGAGGACCCCGAGTGCTCGCTCCAATTCGTCGGGATCGCGCTCGATGCCGACGTACTCGCCCATCACCCGCCGGAGTCGGGTGAACTTCTCGCGGGCGAAGGAGTCGGGTAGCGCCGGATCGCGGTCGTCCAGGTCGGGGACGTCCATCGGCGCAGGGTCGCGACCGGTGGCGTCCGCGCCGGCCCGGAGTCCCCAGACCAACCCCTCGAGCAGGCTGGTGCTCGCCAGGCGGTTGGCGCCGTGGACTCCCGTGTGGGCGCACTCGCCGACGGCGTAGAGACCATCGAGCGAGGTCCGACCCCACTCGTCGACAGCGACTCCGCCACAGAGGAAGTGCTGGGCGGGCCTGACGGGGATCCCCGTCTCCCAGTCGATCCCGCGCCGTTCGCACTGCTCGACGAGGTCCGGGAACCGCTCTTCGAAGTCGATATCCGAAACGTCGAGGAACACTTCGCCGCTGACTTCGCGTTCGTTTTTGACCGCCCGCGCGACCACGTCCCGCGGCGCGAGTTCGGCGTCCTCGTCGTAGGCGGGCATGAACCGCTCGCCGTAGGCGTTCCGGAGGGTCGCGCCCTCGCCGCGGACGGCCTCGCTGATGAGCAGCGTCCCGCTCTCGTCGACGTGGGCCGTCGGGTGGAACTGGACGAACTCCATGTCGGCGACGTCCGCACCGGCCAGCGCTGCCATGGCGATGCCGTCGCCGGTCGAACCCGCGGGATTGGTCGAGTCGGGATAGAGGTCGCCGACGCCGCCGGTCGCCAGCACGGTCGCGCCGGCGAAGACCGGCCGGACCTCGCCGCTTGATTCGAGGTACGCACCGCGGACCTCGCCCTCGTGGGTGATGAGATCCAGCGCGGCGGTGTCGTCGAGCACGCGAATGTCCGGGTGGTCGTCGACGAATGCGAGGAAGCGTTCGAGGACGTACGAACCCGTCGAGGCGTCGACGTGGAGGATGCGGTCCGCGTCGTGGGCGGCCTCCTTCCCGAAGTCGAAGTCCTCGCCGCCACGTTCGGCCACCGCGTCATCGCTTCCGTCCGCGGTATCGAAGGGGACCGACAGCGTCTCGACGAGAACGTCCCGGACGGCTTCGTTCGCGTTCTCGACCAGGACGTCCGCTGCCTCGGGATCGGCCGTACCGGCGGATGCGTCGATGATGTCCTGTTTGAACTGCTTAGGGTCGTCACGCGAAATGGCGATGCCGCCCTGGGCCCACCACGTCGAGGCGTCCTCGGGCCGGCGGGCTTTCGTCGCGAGGATCACTTCCGCATCACTTCTCGCGGTTTCACCGCTCGCTCGTTCCGAGGTCTCCCGCTGGTCGACCTCGCGGCTCACGGTTTCACCGCTCGCTCGTTCCGAGGTCTCCCGCTGGTCGACCTCGCGGCTCACGGTTTCACCGCTCGCTCGTTCCGAGGTCTCCCGCTGGTCGACCTCGCGGCTCACGGTTTCACCGCTCGCTCGTTCCGAGGTCTCCCGCTGGTCGACCTCGCGGCTCACGGTTTCACCGCTCGCTCGTTCCGAGGTCTCCCGCTGGTCGACCTCGCGGCTCACGGTTTCACCGCTCGCCCGGTTCGAGCTCTCGCCTTGCTCGACCTCGCGGGCCGCGGCAAGTGCGGCCGCACAGCCGGCAATGCCGCCGCCGACGATCAGCACCTCGGTTGATTCTGCTTCAGTCATAGTTCAGAGTTCGAGCATGCGATCGAGTGCGGTTGCCGCGCGATCCGCCGTCGCCGGGTCCACGTTGATGACGTTCTGCTCGCGACCCTCGACGAGCTCTTCGAGCACCCACAGCAGGTAGTTGGGGTCGATCTGGCGCATCGCGTTGCAGTCCATACAGGCGTCGCCACACAGCGGAACGACCTCGACCTCGGGGTGCCAGCGATCGAGGTGGTTGGCGAGGTGGATCTCGGTCCCGATTGCCCAGGTCTCACCGGGATCCGCGTTCTCGACTGCTTGTGTGATGTCGGCCGTCGACCCGACGCGATCCGCGGCTTCGACGACTTCCCTCCGACACTCGGGGTGGACGATCACCTTCGCGTCGGGGTGGTCCTCGCGCAACTCCTCGACGTGTTCGGCCCGGAATCGCTCGTGGACCTGGCAATAGCCTTCCCAGAGGATGATGTCGTTCGCCCGGATCGCCTCGGGCTCGGTGTCGTCGGCCCAGGGGTCCCAGACGAGCGTGTCGTCTTCGAGACCGAGGTCGTAGGCGGTGTTCGTTCCGAGGTGCTTATCGGGCAAAAAGAGGATCTTCTCGCCGCGCTCAAGGGCCCACTCGAAGGCGTCGGCGGCGTTCGAGGAGGTACAGACCAGCCCGCCGTGTTCGGCACAGAAGGCTTTGAGGTCCGCATACGAGTTCATATAGCAGATCGGGATGACGTCGTCGTCGGTCGCCGCCGTGAGCTTTGCCCACGCCGAATCGACCTGGAGCGCCTCGGCCATGCCGGCCATCGGACACGAAGCCTCCATGCTCGGGAGGATGACCTGCTGGTCGTCGTCGGTGATGATATCGGCCGATTCGGCCATGAAGGTCACACCGCCGAAGATGACGTACTCGGCGTCGGAGTTGGCGGCCTCCGTGCTCAGCTGGTAGGAGTCGCCGATGAAGTCGGCGTGTTCGACGATCTCCCGGCGCTGGTAGTTGTGGCCAAGGATGACGACGTCGTCGCCGAGTTCCGCCAGCGCCGTGTCGATCCGGCGCTCCCGTTGATCGGCGTCGAGATCCCGGTAGGCCGGGGGCAACTGTGACAGATTGTCGTATTTGAACAGGCTGAGATCCGTGTCCAGATCAGCCGTTTGCATGTCGGGCACAGTGGGTCACCGTGTGTTTCGTCTATTCAGTACTCCATATTGAAAAATATTTGTATTCAAAGATCGGATAGCATCGACATATTATGCAGTAATTGCCGGAACAGGAGCGAACAATCTATTAGACGGAGCGACGGTTGTCGCGTCGTCACTCCATGCCCAGGACTGTCGCGAACACCCAGTAGAGGCCGTAGCCGACGCCGACCGAACTCGCGAGCGTCAGCAGCCAGAAGCCGACGGTGACGCCGATCTTCCGGCGGGAGACGCCGGCGGACCCGGCCGCGAGCCCGCCGCCGATCACCCCCGAGATGACGATGTTGTTGAACGAGATCGGGATTCCCAGCGCGATCGCCACCTGGGCGATGATGAACCCCGGAACCAGAGCGGCGATCGACCGGCGCGCGCCGAGCTGGGCGTACTCTCTGGAGGTGGCCTGCAGGAGTCGCGGGGCACCCATCCACGCACCGGCCAGGATCCCAACGGCACCGATTCCCAGGAGAACGAGCGTGGGCAGTTCAAGCCTGGTGACGAACAGCGTCTCCAGGGGCCCGGTCGCGAGGCCGACCTGGCTCCCGCCGGAGGAGAAGGCGACCACGCTACCGAGCGCCACCAGGAAGGTCCGAATCCCCCGTTCGGCGGACGCTTGGGTCCGCCGTCGGATCGCGAGGAACCCGAGTGCGCCGAACGCGAGAGTGACGACCCCCCTGACGAGCGGGTCGGGCAGTCCGACGAGCGACGAGGCGAATCCCGCAAGCGAGTTCTGGGCTGCGTCGCCCGGGATGATCCCCAGTTCGATGTTCGCGACGATGCCGGAGACGACGCCCGCGAGCAGCGGCACGCCGACCGTTTCGGGGATGTCGTCCCGGCGGAGGATCGTCGCGGTCCCGTAGGCGAGCCCACCCGAAACAGGCGGGACAAGTGCCCAGAACAGCGCGAGTTCCTGGTACTTCGCGATGGCGGGGTCGCCACCTAACGAGATCCCCACGCCGACCATCGCCCCGGTGGTGGCGAAGGCTGCTGGGACGGGATAGCCCGAGTACACACCGAAGGCCATGAACCCCGCCGCCGTGAGTAGTCCCGCCGTCGCCGCAAGCGGCGTGATCTGAACGCCGAGAATGAGATCTCTGCCGACGGTCTCGGAGATGGAGCCGCCCTGTAAGAGTGCCCCGAGCGCCGCGAGGATGCCGACCAGAAAGGCCGCCCGCATCGTCGAAATGGCGTTGGCTCCGATCGCAGGGGCGAACGGCGGCGAGTTCGAGTTTGCACCCAGCGCCCACGCCATTCCCACACACGTCACCGTTGCCAGAACCGGAAGTAGCCAGAAACTCAGTGCCACCGTGGGCTCACCTCCGGATCGACCCGGCCCTGCTCCTCACGATTCCATCCAACCATTCTTGGAAATTTTTCGACTCACTCACGTGTAAGCGTTGTGTCGGTCCGGGCACTTTGGGGTACGGCTGTGGTCGATCGCCGGTATTCTTTTCAGGTTACCGAACAATCCTTCACCCATGGACGACCGCGAGGTCGACGTTTCGACAGCCGGCGAGAACATCGAGGGCCAACAGCCTGAGCCGGAACCCGAGTCGGTCACTGACGAGACGACGACCCACGACGAGGGCGTCGAGCTGGAGCGGACGATCGGGCTGGTCGGCGGGCTGGCGATCGGTATCGGGACGATGATCGGCGCGGGGATCTTCGTCTTCCCCGGCCTCGCCGCCCACGAGGCCGGCCCGGCAGCCGCACTCTCCTTTGGGATCGGCGGCGTGATCGCCTTGCTGGTCGCGCTCCCGGCCTCGGAACTCGCGACCGCCATGCCACGCAGTGGCGGTGGGTATTACTTCATCTCCCGCTCGCTGGGGACGGCCGGCGGCGCAATCGTCGGCCTCGGCCTGTGGCTGGGGCTGGTCTTCGCCGCCGCGTTCTACCTCGTCGGCCTGGGGCACTACGTCGTCGCCGTCTTCGCGGAGGTCGGTATCTCCCTCTCGCTCGGGCCACTGGCGCCACACGTCGTCCTGGGGCTGCTCTTCGGGGCCGCCCTCACCGCACTCAGCGTCGCCGGCACCGAGCGGACGGCGGCTCTCCAGAACATCATCGTCGTCGTGTTGCTGGTCATTCTGACGGGCGTGCTCACGTTCGGCATCCTTGACGCGATGGGCGTCTTCGGACGCCAGAGCGTCCCCGATGCGTTCTTCTCGAAGGGGTACTCCCCGGTACTCAGGACCGCCGCGCTCGTGTTCACCTCGTATCTGGGCTTCGCCCAGGTCGCGACGGTTGCCGGCGAGATCAAGCGCCCGAGTCGAAACCTGCCCCTGGCGATGGTCGGCTCGGTGATCATCGTCACCGTCTTCTACGCGGTGACGATTTTCGTCGCGACGAGCACCTTTGGCGCGGAGCGACTGGGCACCTTCGGCGAGACGGCGATGGTCAACGTGGGGCGGGACTTACTCGGGCTGCCCGGCGCAGTGTTGATCCTCGTCGCCGGCTTGCTGGCGACCTTCTCCAGCGCCAACGCCTCGATCCTGAGCGCGTCCCGATCGATCTACGCGCTGAGCCGCGACGCCTTGCTCCCGAAGAAGGCCAGCGAGATCAACCTCAAATACGGCACGCCACACGTCGCGCTGGCGATGGCCGGCGGCCCGATCCTGGTGCTCGTGGCGACCGACAGCGTCGAGATCCTCGCGGAGGTGGCCTCCTTCCTCCATCTGGTGATGTACGCGCTGATCTGCGTGGCTCTTCTGGTGTTGCGGCGACGCGATCCGGACTGGTACGACCCGGACTTCCGGATGCCGGGCGCGCCAGTCCTGCCGGCGATCGGCGGCGTCGCGAGCGTCGCGCTGATCGCGTTCATGAACGGCGCATCGATCGCCATCGGCGTCGTGATCATGGTGCTGTCCTACGGGTGGTACCGCTACTACGCCGACGACGTGCGACTCAAAGGAGACATCTGACATGACCCGACCATCAGTACTCGTCCCGATCCGCGTGCTCGAAGGTGAATCGCTCCCGGAGGGGGTGCCCGACCTCCTCTCGAACGCCCACGTCGTCCTGCTGGGGTATCACGTCATCCCCGGCCAGACGGCCCCCGGCCAGGCCCGGATGCAGTTCGAGGACCGCGCCCTCGACCGCCTCGAAGAGTTCGAGCAGGCACTGTCCGACGCGGGGGCCACTGTCGAACACCGACTGGTGTTCACCCACGACGCCCAGCAGACGCTCGACCGCCAGATCGCCGAGAACGACTGCCTGGCCGCGCTCGTGCCCCGCGCCCTTGCGGACCTCGAAGACGTGCTCGTCGCCGTTCGGGGCACCGTCGGCATCGACCGACTGGCACGCGTGGTCGCGGGGCTGTTCGCCGACCGGGACATCGACGTCACGCTCTATCACGTGACGGGCGAGGACGAAACCGACGAAGACGTCGACGTCCTGCTGGATGGACTCACCGACCGCCTGGCCGACGAGGACGTCGATCCCGCCCGGATCAAGACGCGGGTCGACCGGGACGTGAAACCGGTCGATGCCATCGCCGAACTCGCCGAGGACTATGACTGCGTGATCATGGGCGAGTCCGACCCGACGCTGTCGACGTTCGTTTTCGGGATGCCCGCCGACCAGATCGCCGAGCGGTTCCTCGGCCCCGTCCTGGTCGTCCAGCGGGAACCGAGGGAGTGACGGTCGTCGCTCGCGTGTTCACCGTCGGCACCCCCGCTTCCGTCGAACCGGCGGCAGTCGGGTGGCCGTCGCCCGCGATCCCTCTACTTTCTCGTCCACGACGTTCGTCCGGGTCTATCGACGTCACTCGGCTCCCGTGCGGTGTTGCCGTCTCTCGGACGGCCGTCCCGCCCGTCGCCGTCACTCGAATCATGTCCCTCGTCGGGTTCGAAGACCGCGGCGTACACCCACGCCCAGAGCCGGGCCCGCGTGTGTCGGGATCCGTCGTACACGGTCAGGCCCTCCGGACCAGATGATCCCGAACCGCTCGCTGACAGTCCCCACAGGTATCCGCGAGTCGAGCCACCGTCGTCAACACCGGGTGATCCGTGGGAAAGTCCTGGTATAAGTACGGACCGAGGCTCCGGTGAGTGACCCCGACTTCCGGACCGTTGTTCGTCGCGCCGTCGAGAAACGATTGGCGCCACATTGCGACGGTTTCACACCGCTCGCGGTACGTGTCGAGACGCTCGTGACGCGCTCGCAGTGCCTCGAACCCGAGGTCGCTCAGCGGAGTCTCGTCGGCCGTGACGATCCACCCGGTAATCTCGTCGACGACCGCGGCAGCGTCGGCCAACTGCGTGGCTTCGCGTTGGAGGGCTTTCCCCAGCGTCTCGGTCTCGGCTCGGCGAGTACGTGCTTCCGAAAGCACTGCTTGCTTGAGTTCGGGTGTGAAACTGGTGTTCATCGTGGGTGCGAGCGCGACGGCGACCGACCCGGAGAGTTCCGTCTGGATCGTTTCCGGTAGAGACTCGCGCTCTTCGACGTCGTCGAGGCTGTGTGGGCGGATCGTCTCGGCGAACGCTTCTCGAACGACCTCGCAGGTGTCGCCCCCGCTCGGACTGTCTCGGGAGAGCGTGCCGGCGGTCGCGGTGACGCTTCCAGCCGCCGGCGTCGGTCCCGGTTGACAGTTCTCGACGCGATCGACGAACCGGTCGACCGCGTCGAGTTTCGCCTCGATGGCCTCCCGTTCGTCCTCAACGCGGTCCCGTGCGTCGTGGATTCGGGTCTGGGCCCCCATCTCAACCCTCCGAACGGATATGTGCCGTGACGAGTTCGTCCGACGTCGCGCTACGAGCCAGTCGGAGGCGGATCCGCCAGCCGTCCTCGAGATCGGCCACGCGAAGCGACGCGACCCGCTTCGACGGCTCGTGACGGACCAGTTCGACGACCACGGGGAGGACGGGCAGCCGCCCGTCCCGGGGTGACAGCGCGTACCCGGAGAGACCAACGACCACATCGACGGCCCTCGGATCGTGACCCTCGGTCGCTGGCGACCACGTGAACTCCTTGAGTAGCTCCCGGCTTTCGAGTGACGCCAGCGTCGCCTCGACCGGGTGGTCCGTCGAAGCCGGCCCCGGCAACCGTGAGACTGCCGTGTCGATGACCGTCGCCTGCTCGTCGGCCGAAAGTCCCCGGTCGATCTCGCCCGCCATACTCTCGAGCAGACAGACACAGAGGTCGTCGAGGTCCCCCACGCGCTCGGCCAGTTCGAAGTACGCGTCCATCACGGCCGATTCAACCGCGTCGTGACCACAGTCCGACAGCGCCTCGAAGACGGCCCCGGCAACCCGATGGCAGAACTCCACGCGACTCCCGGGACCGTGATTCGACCCGCTCCAGGGATCGACGTCACTCGGCTCCGAGCGCGGTTCGCCGTCGGCCCCCTGGTCGTCTTCGGGCGGCCGTGCCTGATCGGTTCGACTGGTCGATCCGCCAGGTTCAGAACCTCTGCCGGTTGATCCGGGCGTTACCCGAAGGGATCTCTGGCACACGATGACGTCGTAGCGGGGCAATCGCGGGTCGTAGCGCCGCAGCGCCGCCCGATACTGCTCGGTCGCGCGTGCAGCGGTCCGTGCTTCGGCTCGGGTCCGGAACCGGAGGCCAGTCGTGGGGACCGGCCGGTCGCCGTAGCGAGCACAGACGAGGTAGTACGGCCCGTCCTCGCTCGCCAGTGATTCGATGTGTGACCGGATCTCTTCGAGCGTCGTTCCGAGCATGTGTGGTTCTCCGTCGATATTTCGTCCCGTCACTCGCCTCGCAGACTCGGGTGGGTGACCTGTTCGTCCGGATGCGGTTCGGCGAAACGCTCGCGGGTCACGCCGAGCGAGCGCCGTTCGCGCTCCCGGCGCTGTTCGTCGTCGATCTCCTCACAACCTGGGGGCAACTCGCGACCGCGGTCGGTGAAGTACCCGTCGGGCGCGACCCAGTCGTGGTAGAACGGCCGGCCGTCGTCTTCGAGGATCGTCACGCCGACTTCCGCGCCGTGGCCGGCACAGACGATCGCCTGGTGGGGCTTCTCGGCGAGTCTGCCGGCGGCGTACAGCCCCTCGACGCCGGTGCGACCCCGCTCGTCGGTGTCGACGAACGACTTCCCCCGGTCGATGATTCCGACGCCATCGACCCCGTCGAGGTAGCCCACCGCGTTCTTGGTCGCCGCGACGACGTACGTCGCCTGGGAGCGGTTGCTGTCCTCGGTCTCGACGGCGAACCCCTCGTCGGTCGGCTCGACCCGCGTGACGGTTCCGGTCACCTGCTCGCAACCGGCTTCTGCCGCCTGTTCTTCGAGCAGATCCAGTAACTGCCGGCCGTTGACGCCGGCCGGGAAGCCCGGGAAGTTCTCCAGGTGGGCGTTTCGGCGCAGGATCGACTCACCCGAGTCGATCACACGTGTGTCCAGTCCGTGGCGAGCGGTGAACACGGCCGCCGAGCGGCCCGCGACACCGCCGCCGACGACGACCACGTCCATCGGCGCAGTCATGACTCGGCAGTCTCCGTGGCCGTCGAGGTGTCCGTCGCCACGTCGGCGGGTATCCCCTCACGCCTCGACTGTCCGCCATCGCCGACACAACCCGTGAACGGTCCGCCGTCGACTGCACCGCCGTCCGTTCCGCCGTCACGTCGGGTCTGTCCATTCTCGTCGTTTGTCTCGGTTGTCATTTTTTAGGCTAGCCTAAACAACATAAAGATGTTCCGAAATTCTACCTGGCCAGACACTCCGACAGTCATCCGGCTGTGACGTACTTCGCTCCATGCGGTCGAAGCGCCTGGCTCGTTCAGCACTTTCTCGGCCTTCCGGCCTGACCGCATCCTCCCAAACAGTGCATTCGGCCGGAACTCAATTAGGTATATCGGTATATGGTTTATCGTAGCCGTGGAGTTTGACGGCCAGCCGCAGTCGGGCGGCAAGCACCCAGCACTGTGCGGGGCTCGGCTGTCATCATGCCGGGAGATATGAACCACCCGTATGGGTCTCCCAGGCGGCAACCCATCCCTGAGATAGCAGGGGTTGCCCACAGGTTGTCTCGTGGCCCGACACTGGACTAGCGTTTCCCAGCAGGCGGAGCCGACGATCACAGCGTTGGCGGTCGAGCCGACGTGGTGTCCTCGTCGGGGAGGTTCACACCGCCGATCGACACTTCGAACCGCTGTCAGGCTGAAGACTGCCACTGTATTCGCGCTGTTCGGCCTGTCTCCTCTCGAGATTGCCTCCTCTCAATTCGGAAGGTCGTGCCGTAAAGCGATGCCCTGTCACGGCACTCGATAAACTAAATACGACTATACTGAAGTCGGCTGGCCGAGGTTCGAAGGGGGTGGGCCGTCATCCCGAGGGGTCATCGGGAGCCACGCAACTGTTGACACCGGCACACGGGACGCTCTGAGGCGGTTTCCGCACACCTTCCGGGTTGGAGTTTTCCTCAGGAGTGCGCTGTCGTCGGTTTCTCGCGGTTCTATCAGTCGATGTCAAAATCGAATCGCGCACCGCCTTCGTCCGATTCGCTGACGGAGACGGTCCAGCCGTGTGCCTTCGCGATGTCCTCGACGATCGAGAGGCCAAAGCCCGTTCCGCCCTCGTTCGTGGTGACGCCGTGGTCGAACACTGACTCCCGATTTTCCAGCGGAATCCCTTCGCCATCGTCCGCGACGTAGAACCCACCGTCCGCTCGCTTGCCGACCGTGATCGTCACGTCCTTGCCGCCGTGTTCGACCGCGTTTCGGAAGAGGTTCTCGAACAGTTGACTCAACCGCCCGGCGTCACCGGCGACGACTGGCACGCCCTCGGCGACCTCCATCGTCGCCTCGCTCGTGTCGACGTAGCCCCACGCTTCCCGTGCAACTGCGCCGAGGTCGATCTGTTCTCTGTCCTCGATCGTCGTCTCCCCACGGGCGAGCGTCAGGAGGTCTTCGATGAGACGTTCGATCCGGTCGTGAGCGGCTTCGACCTTCTCGAAGTGGTCCGGGTCGCCCGTCTCGGCGGCCACTTCGAGAAAGCCCATCGCGACGGTGAGCGGGTTCCGAAGATCGTGGGCCACGACGCTCGCGAACTGATCGAGACGTTCGTTCTGTCGCTTTAGCTCAGCTTCCCGGCTGGCCCGTGCCAGCGCTGCCTCGACGGTCGCGCCGAGGATTCTGAACAGGTCGACGTCCGTCTCGGAGAACTCTCGGGTCGTCGGCGAGCCAGTCGAGATAAGGCCATAGTCGCCCAGGGGCACCTGGATCTCACTTCTGATCCTCGTGTCCTCGTTATACCGCTCGTCATCCTCTCTGACGTCGTCGAACACCTGGAGTTCGCCGGTGTCGAAGGCCTTCCAGGCGAGACTGTCACCCGGATCGAATCGCGGTGACTCGCCGACGAGCTCGCGCGCCTCGGCTGTCTCAGTGATCGGGATGAGGGCGTGTTCCCGCTCGTCGTACTCCCAGATCCCGGTGATCTCGAACCCGAGGATTTCGACGGCAGCGCCGACGGCGATATTGGCGATCTCTTCGGTGGACTGTGCGGCGCTGAGTTGCTGTGCGGTTCGCTGTAGCGATCGAAGGCGGTTCTCCAGGTGTTTCTGTTCGGTTATGTCTTCGAGGACGGCGAGAATGCTGGTCACCTCGCCGTTCGAGTCCTCGATCGGGGCGACCGACAGCAGGAGATCTAGTCGTCGCCCCTCCTTGGTCTCTCGTTGAATCTCCTTGCCACGGATCGGTTTCCCGTTGAGTGCTGCCCGGCGATGGGCATCGAATTGTGTCTGCTGGTCCTCAGGGATTATCGGGTTAAATTCGCCCAGGACCTCCTCGCGCGACCATCCGAACATCTCCTCTGCACCCTCGTTCCAGCGGATGACCTCACCGTCGGCGTCGATTTCCATGATCGTCAGCGGCGTCGCCTCGATGAGTCCCTCCAGTCGCTGGTTCGCCTGTTCGAGTTTGCGCTCGCGCTGTACTTGTTCGGTGACGTTCCGAGCGATACCGACGATCCGGACGATCTCGTCGTCGACGATGACCGGTGCGAGCGATGTCTCCCAGAAGCGGGCGTCCGGGGCGACCGACAACTCCTCGCGATAGGAGATCGGCTCGCGCTGCTCGACGCATTCGGCGTAGTTCGCCGCAAGCTCTGCACCGCGTTCCTCGCCGAAGACGTCCCGCGGTGTCCTGTCCTTGACCTCGTCCGTCGAAAGCCCGGTCTGGGTCTCGTACCCAGGACTCAGCTGTGCAAACGTGAACTCCGGATCCTGTCCTGACATGTCGACGTCGAGGACGAAGATCGCGTCACCGGACGTATCCAGCAGCGCGTCGTACTCCTCGGCGAGTTCCTGATATTCGCGTTGCTGTTGCTTTCGGTCGGTGATCTCCTGGGAGAAGACGGTCAGGCCGTCCTCGTCCGGGAACACACGAACGTCGACCCAGTACTCGAAGGGCTCGCCGACGTATTGCTCGAAGGAGACCGACTCGCCGGTTTCCATCGCCGTCCGGTAGCGGTCTTCGAGTTCCGTGTCAACGACCGCCGGGAACTCCTCCCAGAGCACGTTGCCGACGACTTCCTCCGGGTCCCGGTCGACTCGGTCGCCCATCTTCTCGTTCATGTATTCGATCCGCCAGTCGGTGTCGACGGCGTAGATCGCGTCGGTCGCCCGTTCGAGCGTCCGTCGGAACCGATCGGTCATCCGGTCGGCGGCCGCTCGCTTGCGCGCGGCGTCGACCAGCGTTTCGATCCGCCGGGCCAGCAGCTCGAAGCTCTCCTGGTTCGGTCGGATCGGAATGTAATCGGAGACGTCGGCCCGGGTTGCGCGACTCGCCACTTCTTCGCTCCCGCGACCGGTGAACAGGACGGTCGGGAGGTCGTCGTGTTCCGCCTGGATCTGTTCGAGGAGGTCGATCCCCGTTCCGTCGGGCAGCGCGTAGGAGGTCACCACGCAGTCGAATTCGGTCGTCGCAAGTTTCTCCATCGCCGTCTCCGCAGCAGTCGCCGTCTCTACATCGATCTCGCCACACCGTGACAGCTTCGTCCGGACCAGATCCCCGAACGAACGGTCGTCGTTCACGTACAGGACCGTTATCGGTCCGGTCTTCCCGTCGTCAAAACGAGTCATCTTGGTTTGATTAGACAGTCTGGCTATATGAACGGTCGGGGGCCGTTCTCGATTTTGAGAGAGTGCGCCGTCGACTCCTGGTGAGACGCCACAGCACAATCGCACTGTCACTCGACATCGGCCTTTCGACCGCCCACCACCGTCACTGAATCGAGGCCGATGGTGGTTCAGTGACCATCCCGACGCCAGTGAATTCAAAGCGTGTGCCGTCTTCGTCCGTTTCGACCGTCCCGTCCCAGCCGTGGCCGGAGACGACCCGTTCGACGACGAGCAGGCCAAGGCCGCGGCGGTTGCTACCGAAGGACCCGCCGAACAGCGAATCGGCGATCGCCGGCGGGAGGCCGGGACCGTCGTCGCTGACGGCGAACCCCGTATCGGTCCCCTCGACGGTCACTCGGGTCCCTGGCGGGCAGTGTTCCATCACGTTCCGAAAGAGGTTCTCGAACAACTGCCGGAGTCTGGAGGCGTCGGCACGGATCGTTCGATCGCTCTCGACGGCGAGCACTGCGGTGTCCGGTTGCACGGTGTTCCAGGCCCGCTCAGCGACCGCGGCCAGCGAAACCGGTTCGCGCTCGCCGACATCGGCCCCCTCCCTGGCCAGCGAGAGGGTGTCTGTGATGAGTTGCTCCATGCGGTCTAAGGACTCGAGGACGGTTTGAAGATGGCTCGCCTCGGGATCGGAGACAGATTCTTCGACGAGTTCCGTATAGCCACGGGCCCCGGTCAACGGGTTCCGCAGGTCGTGGGCGAGGACGCCGGCGAACTCCGTCAGGCGTTCGTTCTGTGCGTCTAAGGCCCGGTAGTGTTGTTCGCGCTCGATCTCGTAGCTGATCCACTGGGTGAGCAACTGGACGAACCGCTCGTCGTCCTCGGTGAATTCCCGCTCCAGTGGGTCCTCCCCCGAGTAACAGAGCGTGCCGTAGACCTCGCCGTCGACGAGGACAGCGGCACCGATATAACACTGAAGTCCGGTCGCCTCACGGGCGACGTCGTCGCGATAAGGCGAGTTTGCCGCGTCGGCGACGACGAGCATCTCGCGGTCGGACACGACGTGGCGACACCACGTTTCCCCGAGTTCGTGGATCGTCCCCGCCTCGTAGGCCCCGCTTTCGATCGTCGAGTCGACGATTTCGTACTCGCCGGCACCCGTATACGACAGGACGCCGTAGTCGACGCCCAGTCGATCCCGTCCGAGCGTGATTGCTCGCTCGATTTTCTGCTCGAGCGGGGCGGACCGATCGGTACCGACTTCGAACAGATCGCGAAAGTAGTTCCTGCGCTCCGGAGTGTCCATGTTGATTGGTACCGTTGACCGTGGGAAAAGGTTTGCTCGTCTCGACGCGCTCGCGGTGGGGGATCAGTCAGTCGGCCGACCGCTGATAGCACCTATCACTCCTCCTCACCGGCGAAGCCGCTGCGTTCCATCACGCCCCAGGTCTCGACGCCACGGAGATACTCGATGAGGCCGCGCCAGGCGACGATCGTCTTCCACTGTCTGTACCCGAAGTTCTCCAGAACGCCGTACCACAGCAGGCGCAACACCTGCCAGGGGCTGTCGTAGCGGTTGAAACTCCAGACCTCGCTGAAGACGCCGAACCACGACAGGAAGACGCCGTAGCCGGTCGTCAGGAGGAAGAACATGAGCACGAACGTCACGTCCAGCGCTCCGAAGTACCACGCCACCGGGAGCACGACGTATCCAAGCCCTTCGATGAGCGGGCCGAGTGTTTCCGCCGCGACGAAAAACGGCATCACCACGGTCCCGACGCGACCATACGCGCGATTGAACAACATTTTGCGGTTGGTCACGACGGTCTCCATCATCCCCCGGTACCAGCGTCTTCGCTGCCGGCTGAGTACCCGGCGGCTGCTCGGAACCTCCGTCCAGGCGACCGGTTCCGGGACGAAATCGACCGTGTACTCCCGGTCCTGCTCGGTCAGGTGTTTGTGGAGGCGCACGACGATGTCGAAGTCCTCCGTGATCGTGTCGTGTCTGTAGCCACCGATCTCGCGGACGGTTTCCGTCTGGAAGAGCCCGAAGGCTCCCGAGATGAGGATGAGTCCGTTGATCCGGTTGAGACCGAGTCGACCCGAGTAGAAGGCACGGAGGTACTCCATCACCTGGAGTCCGGGCAGTCCCGTCTTCGGCAGGGAGACGTCAGTGACGATGCCGTCCTCGACTGTACAGTCGTTGGCGACACGGATGACGCCCCCTGAGGCGACGGCGGTCGTTGGCTCCTTGAGGAAGGGCGTCACGATCTGGAGGAGCGCATCGCGGTCGATGATCGTATCCGCGTCGACGGCACAGAACAGCGGCATGTCGGTCAGCCAGATCCCCGCATTGAGGGCGTCGCTTTTGCCACCGTTGTCCTTGTCGACGACGAGCAACTTCTCGTCGGTCGTCGACCGGTAGACGCCGTGGATCTCTTCGGCGGGGACGTCGAACGGAATCTCCGCGTCGATGGCTTCGAGATCGAACTGCTCGCGGAGTCGATCCAGCGTCGCGTCGGTCGAGCCGTCGTTGACGACGACGACCTCGGTCTCCGGGTAGTTCAACGAGAGCATCGAGCGGACGCTCTCGACGATGGTGGCCTCCTCGTTGTACGCCGGCACGACGATCCCGATGCCGGGATAGAACGGGGAGCTGAACTTCCGGAACGGCGGGTCCCATCGCGACTCCTTGACGTCTTCGCGGAGTTCAAACAGCGCCAGGACGTGCAAAAACAGGTAGCCGACGCTGATCAATGCGTAATACCCCACGACAAAAACGCCGAACCCGGCCAGTCCCATCAGGACGGCGTGTGTGATCGTGTGCATCTCAACTATACACCCGCTTGGAGCCGTGTCGGGCCATCTCGTCGTACTCGGCGTGTTCGACACTCCAGTCCCAGGCCGGGCCCAACACCGCCGGCGTGTCGGGATCGATGCGGTCGCGGCGGTCGACGAGCGCCGCTGTCCCCCGTTCTACGGCTCGCGGATGGGTTTCGCTCACCAGGGCGTACAGGAGGACACTCAGTGCTGGCTGGTCCCCCCACGCGCCGAGCATCTCGTAGACGGCACCCCGAACCCGTGGTGACGGATCGCCGACCGCCCGTTCCAGAAACGCCCGGTCACGGACGGTTTCCCGCCAGCCAAAACTCCCGAGCGCCCGCGCCGCGGCGGCCCGGATCGCTTCGTTTTCGGTCTCCAGGGCCGCGGTCAGCCACGAGAGGTCCTGGTCGCCGACGCTGGTCTCCAGGTTGGCACAGACCGCAAGCACTTGCGCGAGCAGGGGTTCGTTCCAGCTTCGATACTCCCTGCGTGCGGTCTCCAACAGCGGTGTCGGGTTCGATCGTGAGACGCGATGCAGCGTGTCCTGGCCGAAGACTGTGAACTGGCCGTCAATGTCGTCGAGCAGTATCGAAACACCCTGTCGGGCGTCCGCGAGGCTGTCGGTCTCGGACAGCAGCGTCACCGTCGCCGCCCGCTCCCGCGGCGTCTTCGGCTCGAACGCAGACTCCAGATACGGGTCGGGATCGTCGAGCAACGTCAGCCAGGTCAGTGCATCGAGGTGCTCGAACTCGCCGCGGCCGTCGAGTTGGTTGCGCGCGCGGTCGGGAATCCCAAGGGCGACGCCGAGCCCCTGCAGCTGTGCCTTGTCCCCGCCATCGAGCTCACGGAGAAACTCGTCGAGCAGCGACTCGGTAACTCGCCGCTCGGTTCCGGAGAGCGTCTCGACCCACTCCTCCCAGCCGGGATCGTCGGCAAAGAGGCGCTCGAGCAGCGCTTCCCGAAGGTCGTCCCTGACGCGATCACGCCGCTCGTCGACGACCGAGCGGTACACTGACCAGCCGATGGTGATGTAAAACGAGACGGTCAGTAGCAGTCCGATCACGAGCGCGACCACGGCCAGGATCACGATCAGCGGGACTTCGTACCCGAACGCGCCGACGGCCCCCGCCATCACACCCTCACCTCGAAGGGGACGACTCGCGTCATGGGAGGTGTCGCCGGACGCGGGCCAGTAGCTCCGCGCTCCGGAACGGCTTCGAGACGTAGTCGTCGACGCCGGCGTCGAAGCCTTCGAGAACGTGTTCCTCCCGGCCGCGGGAGGTGAGCATCACGACCGGCAGGTCAGTTCGGACCGCCAGCTCCCCGTTTCTGAGCATCCGAACCAGCCGCGTCCCGTTGAGACGGGGCATCATGACGTCGACGACGAGGGCGTCGGGCTCGAACCCCGTCGACAAGAGGTCGGCAGCTTCCTGGCCGTCCTCACAGACACGAACCTCGAACCCGGCCGCTTCGAAGCGGTGGCGAAGTAACTGCCGGATCGTGGTGTCGTCGTCGACGACGAGGATCGATTCCGCCATTTGTCAGACAATGCGGTGGCATCCACAAATAATCACCTCATGAGGCGAAGCCAATTGACGTCGCCGACAATCTCATGACGTTGTGGTCCCTGACTCATCTGTGAATCGTCGTCGATTCGTCGCTACCGTCGGTGCCGCCGGCCTCGCCGGTCTCTCCGGATGTCAATCGACGGACCGGTCATCGCCACCGGCGTACCGGATCGGCGCTGACGGATTCGAACGCCGATCAGAGGGCACCGTCACGGAACTCACGGTCAGGGGAGTGAACCTCGGAATGGCGAAACCGGGGTACTTCCCGGGCTCGGCCGCCATCGAACGCGCCGAATACGACCGCTGGCTGGAGCACATCGGCGAGATCGCCAATGTCGTCCGGACCTACACGATCCACCCGCCTGCCTTCTATCGCGCCCTCCGGGCGTACAACGACGATGCCGAGGAGCCGCTGTTGTTGCTCCAGGGTACCTGGGTTCCGACTGCCGAGTTGATCGACGCCGGGGACGCCACCGCCCTCTCATCGACGGTCGATCGGGAACTCCGACGGACCGTCGAGGTCGTCCACGGCGACACGACGCTCCCCGAACGCCCCGGATACGCGAGCGGCCCCTTCGACGCCGACGTCAGTGACGTCACGCTGGGGTACCTCTTCGGCATCGAGTGGCCACCGGAGGTAGTCGAGGCGACCAACGAAGCCGATGCTGACGGCGACTTCGAGGGGTCGTTCGTTCGGACGCAAGGCGGCTCCCGGTTCGAACAGTGGCTCGCGGGCCGACTCGACACCCTCGCGACCCACGAGAGCGACCGTTACGACGTCCAGCGCCCGCTGTCGTTCGTCAACTGGGTGACGACCGACCCGCTCGACCATCCATACGAACCGTATCACGACGAGGATCTGGTCAGCGTCGACCCCGATGCCATCGTGGCGACCGACGATTTCGATGCTGGCACATTCGCGTCCTATCACGCCTACCCGTACTACCCCGACCTGCTGAACGAGACGCCGGAGTACGTCGATTACGTCGATCATCGCGGGGAGCCAAACAGCTACGCGGGCTATCTGCACGACCTGATCGCTTCGACCGACCAGCCCGTGTTGATCGCGGAGTTCGGCGTCCCAAGTTCCCGCGGGATTGCCCACCGCGATGTCCACGGGCGCGACCAGGGTCGCCACACCGAGCGTGAACAGGGCGAGATCGTGGCGGCGATGTATCAGGACATCCTCGCCGCGGATACGGCGGGGGGCATCGCGTTTTCCTGGCAGGACGAGTGGTTCAAACGCACCTGGAACCTCGACGCGCGCTCGGTCCCCGGGCGACGGCCCCACTGGTCGAACGTCGAGACGCCGGAACAGCGCTTTGGCCTCCTGGCGTTCCAGTCGCCTGACGCGATCACACTCGATGGGTCACCCGGGGATTGGGACGACGCCACGGTAGTTCGACCCGCGGAACCGACCGACGCTCCCGACGAACGGACGCTGACTGGGATGCAGATCTCCCACGATCTCGCGGGGCTTGCGATCCGTCTGGAGTTTGCGACCCTTCCGGAGCCGATGCAATGGGGCCGGACGGGCGCGCTCGTCACGGTCGGACTGACGGGCCGTGCCCAGTCGCTGCCGGTCGGCGCGCTGACGGCGACGGCTGATTTCGTCGCCGACCTGGGTGGCCCGGATGACTCCAGGCTGCTGGTCGAGTCATCCTACGATGCGTTCGCGCGTGAATTTGGCGAAATTGCCGGGCTCGATCTCGACACCTATCGCGATGGACGTGCCGGATTCGTCCCCGTCCGCGAACCGATCAATCTCGGGTACACTGTGCCGCCGACTGGTGAATCGGTCCCCTTCGAGGCTGTCGAGACTGGGCGACTCCGGTACGGGAACGGCAACCCCGAGGCCGAATCTTACGACTCGCTGACTGACGTCCACGTCGACACCGAGCGCGACGTCATCGAACTCCGCCTGCCGTGGATCCTGCTGAACGTCGCTGATCCCTCCTCGAAACAGCGCATCGCGACAGCGTGGGACGACGGGCTGGACGTGACCGATTTCGACTCGATCCAGGTCGGTGCCGCGACCTACGACCCCAGTGGAGCCGGGACGGCCGATTCAGCTTCGACGGGCTTGATCGACCATGCGGTTCCCGGAACCGCCGCCGGCACACTCGAAACCACGACCTATTCGTGGTCGACCTGGGACCGACCTCCCTACGAGGAGCGGCTGAAACAGTCGTATCACGTCCTCGATCGGACGGACTGGGGCGAGCGCGGCTGATCACCGACGCTTCCGGAGCCGAGCCGGAACGGTTGACTCACTTTCGCTTCCGGAGCCGCCCGCGCACGAACGGCCGGACCGGCGTCACGCCGAGCTCGAAGCGATCCATCTCGACCACGTCGAAGGCGTCGCTACTGGCGAATCGCGAGGCCGTCCGGCGCGTGAGGTGACACCCACCGGCGAGTCGTTTCCAGGCCGGCGCGACGGCCACCTGGACCGTCTCGCGCCACCCGTCGTCGGCGACGTGTTCGAGAAACCGGAACTCCCCGCCAGGGTGCAGGACTCGTTGGACCTCCGCCAGTGACCCCTCGACGTCGGGTACGCTGCAGAACACCATCGAGGAGACGACGGCGTCGAAGTGGTCGTCCGGGAAGGGGAGGTCGGCCGCGCCGGCGTCGTGGAGCTTGACGTCGCTCCCCTCGCGCTCGGCCCGTTCACGCGCCCGGCGGCGCATGTGCCGGTCGGGTTCGGTGGCGTGGACCGACGCGCGTTTTTGGAAATACGGGAACATCGCGCCGGTACCCGCCCCGAGATCCAGGACGGACCCCGTGAGGCCCTCGGCGAGGTACTCCCGGTGGGATTCGAGGATCGTACGTTCGGCGTGAGCCATCGCGGGATCGTAGACAGCGGCGAACAGCGGATGGGCGGGGTCGCCGTCGTTGCTCATTACCGTCGATAGACGCGCCGGCGGGGTGTGTCTTGGCTTCCCGGTCGTTCTTGACTCTTCGATCCCGAACGATTTCAGCCGTCGGCCCTCACTGGAACCATGGCGTGGCGCAACGAACCTACCGAGTGGCAGGAAGACGGCGATCGACTCACTCTTCGCACCGACCCCGGGACCGACTGCTGGCGCGTGACGGCCCACGACTTCGTTCAGGACGACGCGCCATTCTATTATCGCGAGGTCTCGGGTGATTTTTCTGCTCGGGTGACCGTCACCGGCGCGTACGCCGACCAGTACGATCAGGCCGGGCTGATGGTCCGCGAGGACGAGTCGACCTGGCTGAAGACCGGCATCGAGTACGTCGACGGGGGACAACAGGCAAGCACTGTCATCACTCGCGAGTTCTCCGACTGGTCGGTCTCGCCGCTGGATGACGACCCCGAGTCCGTGTCCGTCCGCGTCGAACGTACCGGCGAGACCGTCGAGACGTTCTTCTCCAGGGACGGCGAGGCCTTCCAGATGCTCCGTCAGGGATACCTCACCGAGGCCGAGACGCTCTCTGTCGGGATGATGGCCGCAGCGCCTACTGGTGAGGGGTTCGACGTGACCTTCGAGGACTTTTCGATCGAGTGAGCGTCGGGGGTGACGCTCCCCGGTAATCTTCTCCGAACCGTAACCGGTTGTTTTACTATCTAGAACTCACAGGAACGGGTATGAACGGATTCACGGACCGGTTCACCGATCGACTCGAACCGCTGGGTGTCGCGACAGGGGCGTTTCTGGTCGTGATGAGTCTCCTGACCGTCATCGGGATGCCCTGGGCGACCAACGGGAGCATTCCGGTGACGATCTTCCAGCTCCTCGGTATCCTGGGAACGGCGGCGATCGGTGTCGGACTCGTTTGGCTCGCTCGGACCGACTAAGGTTCACGGGCGTGGGTTTTCGGAACCGACTACCCTTTTCTGGGCAGGTACGCCATCCCCAGCAACATCGCGGCGACGAGGCCGCTGAACAGCGTGACGCCCCAGAGACCGTTCTTCCGCTCGGTGAAGTACTCCTGCTCGTCGAGTTGTTGCTGGTACGTTTCGTAGGCGTCCTCACGCGGCAGGATCTGGACCTGGGAGGAGCCACTGAAGTGCGTGAAGTAGGGCTGGCCGGCGAGGGTAATGTTCGCTCCCTCGGCGAAGCGGACGGTCTCCGTTCGCACCCCGTCCCACGCGAGCGTGACGCCGCCGGCTGTGACGTTCTCGACGATCGTCTCGTTGCCCGCATAGTGGATCGTCTCGCCCTCCTCGAACGTCGCGGTATCGGGCGCGGGCAGGTACGTATCGAGTGCCGTCGTCGCGTTGTCGGCCCGGTGGACCACGGACTCGCCGCTTCCGACCGTCACCGTCTCGTTGTACACCAAGTCGTCGCGTGCGAGCCGGGTTTCGACGTCGAATTGCTGGCGGAACGTGACTGACGAGGGATCGGTGACGTTCGGGACGGCGACGAGGTAGGGTTCGCTCCAGGCGAGTGTCATCCCGTCGGCGTCGATGGCCGTGATCGTCGTCTCGTTGTTTTGATACGCGAGCGTATCACCGAGCTCGACGCTCTCGTTCACCGAGGCGTTCTCGACGTGCTGGAGTGTCGCGGTTGGCGGGTCGGCCGAGGCATTGACGCCGACCCGATAGGTCCCGTTCTCGTAGGCGAACGTCGAGCCGTTGGCGAGCGTCTCGGTCCATCGCGCTCGCTGGCCATCCCACTGCACTTCGAGCGGTGAGACTGTCGTGTCGTTCTCGAACGTCACCGTGAACGTCGCTGATTCGTTCGTCCAGGAGAGTTCCCCGGAGTCGGCGTCAGCGTCGACGGTTTCGACCGTATACGTCCGATCGCCGACGTCGAGGTTTGCCCCGGCCGCGTACTCGTCGCCAGCCAGTGACACTGTCGGCTGCTCGGCGATGCCGATGAAAGCGTACGCTGAGACGCCGACGAGAATGAAAAACGCGGCATAGATCGCCGCAGCGCGTCGTTGCATACCTTCTCTGTCGGCGTGTCCGCCCAATAATCGTTTTGGCCCCGGCCAATTGGGTGGATTCCCGCGGACGCGCCAGCCGGCATTTGCCGTACCGTCGCTACGCGGGCCGTGGCCGAGGGAGCACCCGAAGGCGGCGCGGCGGCACCAGAAAGTTCCCGCGGTGCGTCGTGAAGATGTACTCCAGGATGCCGTTGTTGACCCGCTGGCGGATCGCCGGCTCGTCGGTCAGATCGGTCCCGTTCATCGCCTTCCGGACGTCCTCGAAGGCCGAGATGCCCCGCTGGAGCGACGGGAAGTGCAGCGCGGCGACGTCGCCGTCCGTCGACTCGACGTGGCGTCGCAGGAGTCGGACGTTGCCGTCCTCGTCGCGGTTCGCCCGGGCGGCCTTCTGGGCATGGCCGACCCGCCCGAACTCGCTGGCGTGCTCACGGACCTTCTCGATCATTTCCGGTGTCAGTCCGCTATCGCTGCCGAGATTCTCGCCGACGCCCTCGACGAGTCCCGCTTCGGCATGAGCGGGACTGAACAGCTCCGCGACTCGCTGCTCGAAGTCCTGCTCGCCGTACCAGTCCTCGAGGCGCTGGCGGAGTCGGGAGACGTGTTTGGTCGTCCCGCCGGCGAAGCGCCCCGACTCGATCGTGACGTAGTCCTCCGTGGCCTGGTTGCCCCGGAAGCCGGCCTCAAAGCCCATGAACAGCGGCGCGGCCTCGGGGACGGGATCGCCGTCCGGGATCCCCGCGACGTCCTGCCGGTCGGCCGGCATCCCGGGACCGACGAACCCGGACCGGCGGTCCGCGACGGGCATCGCGTCCGTGAGCGGCGCGTCGAGGGTGACGCCGTTGACTTCATCTCGATCGCCCCGAAGCGCCGCCTCGGCCGCCAGAATCACGTCGGCGCGGTCGCTGGCGAGGTGAAGCAGGGCGTCCTGGGTGTCGAATTCGGGTTCCTCGAAGGGCGAGAGGCGTCGCGGCGACGGCAGGTCGATCCCGTCGGGAAGCGACGCGTCGAAGCGCTCGAAGTAGGATGGCGAGTAGGCGATCGAATAGACCAGCCCCTCGTTCGAGCGTTCGTAGGCCCGATCGAGCGTCCGGAGGGCGTTCCGGACGACCTCGCGGTCGGCGTCGGTCGGTGGCCCGTCGCCATCGAGGGTCAGGTACAGCAGTGACTGGTGGCGCGGAAGTGCCACGTTGCCGTGCTCGTCACTCCGGACGCGGTCGTTCCAGGCGTGCTGGCGCTCTGGTAGCGTCTCGGGATCGTCGACGCCCGTCGGCACAGGCTCGTCAGTGACGTCGAGACACGCGCTCAACGCGGCCACGCCGCCGGTGGCGACCGCAGCCTTCAGCAACTGCCGGCGGTCGTACTCCGGTCGCGCTTCCATCGGGGACGCTTGGTGATCCGGGGCCTAAACCGCGTCGGCCGCGGCGAGCCGGTGGCTGTTTCCAGGTGTGGTCCCTCACAGCGACAGCGTCGTCGTCGGCACGTCGAAAAACGCCGTCTCGTAGCCCTCGTGTCTGGCGACCTGTGGTGGCGTCTCGACCGTGATCGACAGCTCGTCACGCTCGCGGCTCGCGGTCTCGCCTTGCTCGCCCTCGCGTGGCAGCGTCGTCCCGTAGTGATATCCCAACTCGGGGTCGATCGCCCGGGTCAGTGTCTCCTCGGTCGACGATTCGCCGTTGCCCTCCAGGCTCACGGACACCCCCATCCGCGAGAGATAGTAGCCGTTGTACCGCGTCCGGGGTGAGAGTGCGAGGTACGGCCCCTCGTCCTCGATCCCGGCAGGTGGGTCGACCACCGTCGCCACGTAGCGGATGTCTCCGGCCATGGCTTTCACGGCTTTCCCTGGTAGATCGTCCGTGGCAGGTGCGACGCCGGTGGGGACCGCGCCCATCGGCATCGGCTCGATGGCCCCACGCTCGCCTCCACGGTCGAGTCGATCGAAGCGAATCTCTCCCATCGTTTCCTGGTCGAAGGTGAATTCGAACGTCGCCGTCGCTGGCTCCTCGAACCGTCCCGCGAACGCGCCCGTCGGGCGACTCGCTGTCGCGCCGACGCGGACGGCCACCTCGTAGTCGCCTTCATCGAGGCCCGCAAAGTTCGCGCCGTGGTGGACACCCATCGGCCCCGAGAGCATCGCGTAGACGGTCTCCTCCGAGACGAGCGATCCATCCTGCGTGATTTCGATGGCGACGCCGACCTCCGGGAGGATCATCCCCGTCTCTGCGTCCCAGACTGTCGCCATCAGGTGAACCGAGTCCGCCTCCTCGGTCGACGTGCGCTCGACATCGGTGCCGGTGACCGTCCAGAAGCGGTGGGGATAGCTATATGAAAGCGCGACGTCGTACTCCCCGGTCGTCTCGATGCCGACCATGTTCATCCCCTCGACGTGGCCCGGAACGTAGATCGCGTCGGGTCGGTTGTCCAGGACCGGCGGGATGTCGATTGCTCTCGACTCCAGGGATCCACAGCCGGCGAGCGCGGCGATTCCCAGTGCCGATCCGGTCGCGAGAAACTCCCGTCTGAACACAGTTGTGCTTGGGATCGCTCGTCAAAACGGGTTGCGATCGCGGCGGTCGCTACTGGGGTCGCTCGAACGCCCGCCGGGATCGTGTCGGCTCACGCCGTCGATTCGACGGCGGGATGGGGTCGAACAACGTCCCGACAGTCCGGACAGGTCGCGTACATCGCCTCGCCGTCGGTGCGTTCGTATCTGATGATGACGCGCTCGGGCGTGATTCCGGTCCCGCATCGGGGACAGCGACCGACTGGACGGGTGTCTGCGTGCATTGTATTGAAAGGGGAACGATGGAGCGTGTGCGGCGTGTGACCAGCGACGCTCCACTTCTATCTGGATCGTGAATGGGTAAATAGGCGATCCCCCCGGAGTGAAAGTGAAACTGCTTGACTGAAACGGTATCCGCTGCGGTTCGTCGCGAAACTGGTTTCACGATTGCCGGCGAAGCGCCGGCAGTGACGGACGAACGCTACCGGACGGTTGCCGGTCCCGGGGAGTCACAGTTCACGATATCGGGCTCTCAGTTCCTCGGCCATGCCAGACCAGCCGAGACTGTCGAGGCGGCTGAGGCGTTCGTCGAGGAGGTCCGGGCCGAATACGACGACGCGACTCACAACGTCCCCGCCTATCGGGTGCGGGCCGATCCACTTCGGGCGTGGGCCAGCGACGACGGCGAACCCTCTGGTTCGGCCGGCAAGCCGGCGTTGAACGTTCTCGCCGGCCAGGAACTGGAGAACGTGGTCGTCGTCGTGACGCGATACTTCGGTGGAACTGAACTCGGCGTCGGTGGCCTGGTGAGCGCCTATTCCCGGGCCGTCAAGGAGGCGACCGAGGACGCCGGCGTCCGGGAAGAGCGGCCACACGAGCGCCTGGCGATCACCGTCGAGTACGACGATTCAGGGACAGTCCGGTCGATTTTGGAGAGCGAAGGGGTCGACTTTGAAGCCAGCTACGAAGCACGTGTGCAGTTCATCGTGCGGGTGCCGACCGCCGAAAGCGACACTCTTCGAGACCGGATTGCGAGCGCAACGAGCGGGCGGGCGATGGTTGAAACACCCGAAGCGTAACGCAACTCCAGTGGCAAGTCACGGTTCCGATAGTCGTCGGCCACACGGAAGACGGAATACGATATCAAAGTATTCTCCGTCATTTAATGTAATCTGAAAGAAAATAAACATATGCGAATACTAGGCGGAAGTTACATTTAACTGGCGACCACCCCCTCACGCAATGGGTCTCGTTCAACTCCTCATCGACTTCGTGCTTGGTCCGATTTCGCTGTTCGACGTGATCATGAATCTGGAATACCTCGGCCAGGAACTCGGGTATCTCGTCGAGTCGATCACAGCTGGCCAGATCATTCCCGTCCTCAGGGCGTTCGTTATGGGAAACCTGCTGCTGAGTAAGGCCGTTGCCGGATTCTTCGGGACGCTGCTGTGGCTTGGGATTCTGAGTTCGTGACAGGGCAGCCACTGTCGTGGCGCTGACGGGGTGTCAACCCCGTCCAGAGCCACACAACAGATTGTGAACTCGCCTCCGCGGGCCGGATACGTTCCTGCCCGGCGAACCGGACGCTTTCCGAGAACCCGTTGGCCCGATTAATCGCTACTCGCTGATTTCAGTGCAGATTGCCGTTTCCGGATGACGTTGGCGACGCGAACGGGGTCGCTAATACCGCTGAAGGTTAGTCCCCGACCAGCGTTGAAGATCGGGAGCGCGGAGAGAAACGGGACGGCGCCCAATGCGTTGAGTGAATTGCGGGTCAGTGTCGAATCCGAGAGAATGATCGTGCCATGGCCAAGCAGCCGTTCGAAAAATGACGATCCAGTCTGCATCGATCGAGCGTCTTCGAGCCATATCTCGGTCGTCTTCTTCGAGGAGATGCCGGTGACGATCATTGCCCGGCGGTCGGTAACGACGTAGCGGATCCGCTTTCGTCGGTACCAGATCCAGCCAAAAATAAACAGCGAGAGCAGCACTGGAATCACGACCACCACCCCGCTTCCCGCCTCCCCGCCGAGGAGGAGACCGGCCAACAGAATCAGCACGGCACCCACGAGCTGCCAGAACCAGACTGTCCATGATGGCCGCGTCTCGACGATGATCGTCTCATCGTCCAGTACGTGCGCGCGGTCAGCCCCGTCACCCTGTTGCTGTTGATCTCGTCGTTGCTGTGATTGCTGTGGCGAATCGGACATACGACAAATAGCTTATACGGAAGGGCCTATGTAAAACATTTGTAATTATAAACAACATATAATCCAGAATGATAGTAAAATAAGTGGGAACAGCCGAAAATAGCGACAGAAATAGATCTAATTATGTTACGGAAGAGATATCAATTATTGACAGAAAAATTTAATATCTATAATTTCGATTACGGAACATGGCGGTCTGTCCGAACTGTGGAGCGGAACTTCAGGGAGGCGTCAATTACTGTAGTAGCTGTGGTGAACCAGTGGCCGACCAGGATGTCGCGAGGGAGCGTACCCGATCCAGCGGGCAGCAGCGACCGGACTGGGATGGGGACAATCCCACCCCTGGACAGCAACCTCAGCAGGGACACGCTGGACCCGGCCGGGAGCGGGGGACCGCTGGGCAGCCACGGCAGGGGGAATCAGATGGATATGGAGATCAGCGTGGGCCCGGCGGCCAGCAGTCGGCGACAACGGGGGCTGGCCACTCACCATCGGGGCACGGTCACCCACAGGGGTACCGGGACGCCACAATCGGGAGGGCACCGACGGGAATCAGGGTGCTCTGTGCAGTGTTCGGCATCCTCGGTGTGTTCTCGCTGTTCACCGGGGCTATTGCTGGGGACGCGAGCCAGGCCGCGACGGCCCTGGGCGCGAGGGGGACTGGATCGACACTCGGCGGACTGGGCTTTCTTCTCGTGGTGATTGGCATCGGAGACTTCGCGGCCGTCTACGGGCTATGGAACCTGGAATGGTGGGGCTGGCTGCTCGGGGTCGCGCTCGTCGCCCTCAGCCTGCTCGTGAATGTGGCCCAACTCGCCGGCACAGGTGGGGGTATCGTTCTCATCAGTATCGTGTTGCATCTCGCTATCGCGGGGTACCTCTACAGGAAGCGTGAGCTCTTCGATGTCGATGCGTATCTGCCGGCAGCGATGCAGTGAGCGATCTCCCCGAAGGTTTCCGTCGCTCAAGCCGTTCGGAACACACGAGTGCCGGCGTCGCTGAGGGGCGGTTCACCATCTCGGGTTCGGAGTTCATCGGTCACGCGCGCCCGGCCGGGACCGTTGACGCGGCCGAGGCGTTCGTCGGTTCGATCCGTGCGGAGTACGACGATGCGACCCACAACGTCCCGGCCTACCGGGTGCGTGCCGATCCGCTCCGGGCGTGGGCGAGTGACGATGACGAACCATCGGGATCGGCAGGCAAACCCGCGTTGAACGTCCTCGACGGCCAGGAACTTGAGAATGTCGCGGTCGTCGTAACGCGGTACTTCGGCGGGACGGAGCTGGGCGTCGGCGGGCTGGTGAGTGCCTACTCTCGGGCTGTCAAGGAAGCGGTCGACGACGCCGGCGTTCGTGAGGTGCGCCCACACGAACGCGTTGCGATCGAGGTCGAGTACGACGATTCCGGGACGGTCAGATCGATTTTAGAGAGCGAAGGCGTGGAGTTCGAGGCCTGTTACGAGGAGCGCGTTGCGTTCGTCGTGCGGGTCCCGACCGCCGAGTTGGCGGCGCTCCGGGATCGGGTCGGGAGCGCGACAAGTGGGCGGGCGACGGTCGAGACATCCGAGTGATCCGGGACTGCGGCAACAATGCCATGCACTATATCGTGTTCATCCCTCACAACCGGCACATCTATTAGTGTTCAGAAATGACACTCCGTAATAGAGAACAGCCATGTCCGGAAATACGGACCGCGATGATCGCGGGCAATTCGAGACCGATTTCGACGACCGGGACATCATCCGGTACTTCGCTGTGGGACGGCCGTTCCACACTGCTGGGGAGGTCGCCGATCGCTTCGACGTCGACCGATCGACCGCTTACCGGCGGCTCCGTACGTTGGCGGAGGCGGGTCGACTGGAGAAGGTCTCGCTCGGCAGTCGAACCGTCGTATGGTGGTACACGGACGACAGCGAGGACACCGAGGGCAACGCCGATCCCCTGTTCGACGCGCCGGCGTTTTCCGTCGACGATCCGGTTGCTGACGACGAGATCGACGACGTCCTTTACGGGTCAGTCGAGCGATGAGCGGGGCCGGCGCGACGCCGCTGTTCGTCGATACGGGCGCGTTTTTCGCGTCCTTCGTTTCGAACGCGCCACGTCACGATCAGGCACGAGCAGTCATGGATGCGATCGGGGACGATAGACTGCACTTTCGACCGCTGTACACGACGAACTACGTCCTGAGCGAACTCGCGACGCTCGTGTTGCGAAAGGCCGGCCACGAGCGGGCGAGTGCGACGCTGTCGTGGATTCGGGACTCGGATGCGGTGACAATTCTGCACCCGGATGCAACGACGTTCGGTGCCGTCTGTGCGGCGTTCGACCGGTACGACGACCAGCAGATCTCCTTCGTCGACCACGCGACGGCGACGCTGGCGCGTGAGCACGACGTCGAATACGTCTTCGCGTTCGACACTGACTTCCGGACGCTGGGGTTGTCGCTCGTCCCTGCCGACATCGATATGCCGGACGTGTAGTCCCATTCACACTCTTCACACCACGGGCGGGAAAACAGCCGGCAAGCGCGAGGAAAACGTGTCGCTTCGGAGCCGTTCGATCGAAATGGCGAACGACCGAACAACGGAATTCCGTCGATAAACGACGCTCACGTCGTCCGGAACGCCCGGTCGCCGGCGTCGCCCAATCCAGGGACGATGTAGCCGTTGTCGTCCAGATGATCGTCGACGGCGACGGTCAATAGTTCGACGTCGGGGAACTCCTCGCGGAGTCGATCCAACCCCTCAGGCGCGCTGACCGCGGAGAGGACGATCACGCGCTCGGGGTCCGCGCCGTCGAGCACTTCCTCGAGGACGGCACACATCGTCGAGCCGGTCGCGAGCATCGGGTCGGCGAGAATGAGGGTGTCTTCCTCGTGGATCGCAGGCATCTTGACGTACTCGATGGAGATGTCGAAGCGGCCCTCGGTGTCCATGCCGCCCTCCTCGTCGCGGCCGGCGGAGATGACGCCCTGTTTCGCGCGGGGGAAGGCCTTGAGCAGCCCCTCGACGAACGGCGTCGCCGCCCGGAGAACGTTGACGATCACGACGTCGTCCATCTCGCCGACGCGTTCGCCCTCGGTCGTCGTGAGGGGTGTCTCGACGGTCACCGTCTCGCTTTCGAGCAGGCCGTCGACGATCTCGTAGCCACAGATCCGGCCGAGTTTCACGAGCCCCTTCCGGAAGGCGACCTGTTCGGTCTCGACGTCCCGGAGTCGGGTCAGCGTGTCCCTGGCCAGCGCGTGGCCGACGACCTTCGCGCGTTCGTGGTCTTCGATAGTCATCGTTGATACTGTCGCCAGCCCGCCTCAAAGGCGTTGATATTTACCGGCGGGATGACCGCTGTGCGCCGGCATTTGGCAGGGGAGAGACTCACACGCTCCGATAAGGCTTATACATATCGACACCTACGAATGCTATCACTGGGAGCGACTCCTCATCCTTCGCTCCCGAGATATCATGGACGAAAGCGTCTCCGGATTCAAAGTTCACGGCGGTTGGGTCGACGTGGTCGAGCACGGAGAGCGAATTACCCGCGCCCTTCGAGAACTTGCCGCGGATCACGACGTCGATACGGACGCTCTCGAAGAGTTCGACGAGTGGCGACCCAAGAGCCACGAGCGACTCGACGAGGACGTCAACGAAAAGACTGCCCAGCAGGCCCGTCTTGACGAGGGAAAGGGCGAAAAGAAGGGCAAAGACCCCGACGACGACCTCCGGACGGCCGGCGAGAAACTCGCTGATTCATACGAAAATTTAGACGAACCCGACGAGGCCGTCGACGCGTGGGGCGAATCGATCGATTACGTCGCGCGCGCAGCGGACTCGGCCGGCCGGAAGGCGATCCGTGCGGTCGAGGACAAGGTCTACCGGAACGTCATGACGCAGGTCGCGCCATACTACTTCGACAACGACCTGATCAGTGCGAACCTCCGGCGGGTCGAAGACGAGGATCCCGAGTACGTTTTCGAGGTCAACGTCAACGACGATGACCTCAAGATCCGTGTCTCGAACAAACTTGCCGACTTCGAGCAGCAAGTCGACAGGTGGCACATCGATGCGCCCAAGGAAACTGATGCCAGCGCGGCCGCCGAAGGCGTCGACGTCCCCCCGGAAGATCACGAGTGGACCGACTCGGACACGACGTGAACGCCGTCCGGAGTCGCTCGCTTGCGTGCCCGCGTTTCCGCAGACTATTACCTCGCCGAGACTCAACTCCCACTAATGGGACTATTCGTTACGGTCGCTACCCTCGTCGTCGCCGCGCTGGCGAGTCTGTTTATGGCGTGGGCGATCGGTGCGGGCTCGTCGGGATCGACCCCCTTTGCGCCCGCGGTCGGTGCCAACGCGATTTCGGTGATGCAGGCGGCGTTCGTCGTCGGGCTGCTCGGGCTGGCGGGTGCCGTACTCCAGGGCGCAAACGTCTCCGAGACGGTCGGCTCCGGGCTCGTGTTGTTCCCCGACGGCGGCGGACTGACCCCGGCCGCCTCGATCCTGCTGCTCCTCATCGCGGGGGGGCTGGTCGCTATCGGCGTGTTCACCGGTTACCCCATCGCGACGGCCTTTACCGTGACCGGCGCAGTCGTCGGCGTCGGGCTGGCGCTGGGCGGTCAACCGGCCTGGGCTACCTACCAGGAGATCGTCGCGCTGTGGGTCGCCACGCCGTTTCTCGGCGGCGGGATCGCCTACGTGACTGCGCGGTGGCTTCAGAGCGGGATCGGCGGCGAGGATCGGATCGTCGCCGCCCTCGCCGGCCTCATCGGCGTCATTCTTGCAAACATCGAGTTCAGTGTCCTCGGCGGAGCCGGCGAGGGGGCCTCGATCGCGGTCGCCGTCTCGCGGGCGCTGGGTGGCCCGCCGTTGGGCCCCGTGCTGGTGACGGTCGCTCTGGCCGCCCTGGCTGCGGGTAGCCTTTATCGCTCCCTCAGGATCGACCGGGCGGCCGCCCAGCGGCAGTTCCTGCTGGTGTTGGGCGGCCTCGTCGCCTTCTCGGCGGGCGGGAGTCAGGTTGGTCTCGCCGTCGGCCCCGTCCTGCCGGTCGTCGACCCCTACGATGTCCCGCTGCTCGCCGTCCTGTTCGGCGGCGGGATCGGGCTGCTCGCGGGTTCCTGGACCGGCGCGCCGCGGATGATCAAGGCGCTCAGCCAGGATTACTCCTCGCTGTCCCCACGGCGGTCGATAGCGGCGCTGATCCCCGCGTTTGCGATCGCCCAGACGGCCGTCTTCTTCGGGATTCCGGTCTCGTTCAACGAGATCATGGTGAGTGCGATCGTCGGCAGCGGCTTTGCCGCCGGCGAGGCCGGCATCGGTCGCGCAAAAATGGGGTATACCGTCCTGGCGTGGGTCGGTTCACTCGGTATCGCGCTCGGTGCCGGCTACGCCGGGTACACGATACTTTCGATGGTGTGATTCAGGCGTCGTTCGTGTCACTCTCGTGGTCGTCGTCCCCGCCTTCGGCTTCCGATTCGAGTGTCGCTCCCTCTTCCGGTCGTGTGATCCGGGCTTTCATGATCCGGGTGTTCTCGACTTGCTCGACACGGATCTGAATCCCCTCGTACTCGATGGATTCGCCTTCCTCGACGAGCCGACCCGCTCGGTTGAAGATGAACCCGGCGATGGTCTCGAACTCCTCGCCCTCCGGGAGGTCGATCGACAGCGCTTCGTTGACTTCCTCGATGTTGACTTCCCCTTTGACCGTCACGGTGTCGTCGTTGACGAATTCGATCGGGTGTTCCTCTTCGCCTTCGAGGATCTCGCCGACGATCTCCTCGGTGAGGTCCTCCATGGTGACGAGTCCCTCTGTGGTGCCGAACTCGTCGATGACGATCACCATGTGGAGGCGTTCGCTCCGCATCTCCGTCAGGAGATCGTCGACGTTCTTGCTTTCGGGGACGTGCAGCGTCGGCTCGATGAGGTCTTGAAGCTCGACATCGTCTGTCCCGCCGTACTGGGCGTCACGGACGAGATCACGGATGTTGACGACCCCGATGACGTTGTCGAGACCACCCTCGTAGACCGGCAGCCGGGTGTGGCCGCTGTGGACACACTCCGCGATCGCCTCTTCGACCGACGAGTCGGCCGAGATGGCGTCCATGTCCAGGCGCGGCGTCATGACCTCCTTGGCGATCGTCCGGTTGAACCGGAGGGTCCGCTGGAGCATCTGTCGCTCTTCCTCGTCGAGGACTCCCTCGCGCTCGCCGGTCTGGATCATCTCCCGGATCTCCGACCGGCTGAGGTACGACGACTCGATGGCCGGCCCGCCGCCCGTGAGTTTGTTGACGAACTGGGTCACGTAGTGAAAGAGGGTGATCAGCGGCCACAGCAGTTTCTCGACGAACTGCAGTACTGGAGCCACGCGGCGTGCATGTAACTCGGTGTTGTCGACGGCGTAGGATTTGGGTGCCGTCTCACCGAATATCAACACCAGTGACGTGATCCCGAACGACGAGACGAGGACTGCCGTCCCCGGATCGAAGTAGAAACCCACGATGGTCGTCGAGATCGAGGACATCGTGATGTTGACCATGTTGTTCCCGACCAGGATCGTCACGAGCAACCGGTGGGGGTCCTCCTTGAGTGACTTGATCGCTTTCGCCCCACGGAGCCCCTGTTCGACCATCGGGTCGATCCGGTGGGTCCCCAGCGAGAACATCGCGATCTCGGAGGAGGAGAAAAAGCCCGATCCGACGATGAGAAACAGGATCATGAGGATGCCGATCGCCGTGACACCTGTTTTTGAAAGCTCGATGCCGACGATCGGTACGGTATACAGGTACGCACTGGCCTCTGCCACTGCTGTAAGCACAGATATCCCCATCAACACACCTTGGTGTCTGCCGGGAAATTAACCCTTTGGTGACGCTCTGTCATGGGCTGGACATCAAGGCACTCCCGACAGACTTAGCTGGATCCGCTCCTAACGGCGGAGCATGTCGGATACCGACCACTCGAGAACACGTTTTCCCGGGCGCGCTTGGAAGCGCAGGTCGCCCTGACATGACGCGCGACTCTGACCTCACGGCGGCGGCCGAGGTCGTCAAGTCCGGTGGGCTGGTGGTCTATCCGACCGAAACGGTCTACGGACTCGGCGCGGACGCGCTCGACACAGCTGCGATCGAAGCCGTCTTCGAAACCAAGCGACGCGATCGGGACAATCCGCTCTCGCTCGGCGTCGCGTCCGTCGAGGCCGCACTTGACTACGTCAGCCCGTCGGTGACCGAGCAGCGGTTCATGCAGGAGTTTCTGCCCGGCCCGGTGACGGTCGTCGTCGAGGGGCGCGACCCCGTCCCGGACGCACTCACCGGCGGCCGCGACCGTGTCGGCGTTCGCATCCCGGACCACGACCTCGCTCGCGAACTGCTTGAACGCAGCGGCCCGCTGACGGCGACCAGCGCGAACGTCAGTGGCCAGCCGAGCGTCACCGATCCCGCTGACCTGGATGCCGAGATCCGGACCGCTGCCGGCGTGATCCTCGACGGCGGGGAGACGCCCGGGACGGCGAGCACCGTCGTCGACGTGAGCCGGGGGACGATCCACCGCCGTGGTGCGAACGCAGACGCCGTCGAGGACTGGCTCGAAACCCATTCGGCGTAACAGCTTTGGGCACCATTCACAGGAGTGACCGGAGCGACCGCGTTTTGACGCCACACTTCTCGCGATACTCGCAGGGCTCGCACTTGGTCCGGTTGTCTGCTCGTGGCGGCGGGCCGTCGATGGATTCGACAGTTCGGAGCGCCGCGCGATAGGTCGCCCGCCGATGGGCGGACAGCGGAACGCGCCGGACGATTCCGTGGGTCGGGTACTCGGCGAAGGCGACGGCCACCTGTCGCTCCCGTTCGTAGGCCAGCGCGAGCGCGGCGGCGACCAGTCGCACGGATTGGGGCTCCCAGACGCCGTTTTCGGGTGGCGCGCCGGTGAACACCAGCGATGGCGCGACCGGATCCGCCAGCACTTTGTGGGCGATCCCGCGACAGTCCCGTCCCTCCAGAAGCACGTCCCGGTCGGGGTCCTCGACGAGACTGTCCCAGGCATCGAGGCTGGCTTTCACCCGGCTCAACCGCGAGCGAAATTGGGTCGGTGTGACGGCGATGGGTGCCCCCGAGAGGCCACCGTCCAGTAGTCTCGGATATTCGAACGCGAGTTCCCGCTTCGTCTCGACCTCGGCCGGAACCTTGAGGTCGGTTGACTCCCGCTGGCGGTAGTAGTACTTGCGTGGGCAGTAGGCTGCGGTCGCGAGTTCGCGGAACGTGGGCACGTCCACCGCTGGCTGCGGTCTGTTATATAAACGTGCCCGCAACACCCGCCCCGCTCAAAAGGAGACGTCCGTTTCGATGTCCGCGGCAGCCTCTTCGAGGCCGTCCTCGGTAACGTCGTCGAGCAGCGGTTCGGCCAGGTCGGCATCGGGTATCGCATCCCGGTAGGCGCTCCGGAAGCGGTGGCTCACGTTTCTGGCTTCGTCCCGGGCGTCGGCGACCGCCCGATACTGTTCGACAGTTTCGGGATCTAGATCGAGTGCAGCCGCGACTTCCTCGTCGTCCTCACTCTCCCGCAGATGGCGGCGAACCTCGTCCCACGGGACCGGCGTGTCAGTGTCCGATTCGCGGAAGAGATGCAGTTCCAGCCTGGCGGCGATGACCATCTCCGCGTCGACGTCGATGGCCGCGGCCAGGTCGGCGTCGCTCTCGCCCCCATAGAAGCCACGCACCAGCCTGACCCGCTGGTCATCTGACAGTTCCGTCTCGAAGGGAAACGCCTCGCGCATCTGTTCGACGATCTCCCGGAGCCGCCGATCGACGCGCTCCTCGTCGATCTCCGAGAGCGTTCCCCGTCCCTCTTGCTGGCTTTCGGTGACGGTGTCCGTCCCGGCAACCTCCTCGAAGAGTTCGCGGAGTTCGTCGGTCTTCTCGTCCATTCGGACCCGAAAATTGGGCGTCCCGCCCAATGTAGGTGTCGGTCAGGGTGACGACGAGCCGTCGACGAACCCGGGCCGGTGGCTCACAGCGCGTCGGCGATCGTCGAGGCGACACTCACGTCGCTGATGACGCGTTCGAGCGTGTCCGTGCCGTAGATGGACTCGGCACCGACGCGGGCGATCTTGCTGAGTGCCCCCGTCGCGAACACCGGATGGACGCAGGTCGCGAAGATTCGCTCGGCGTCGCCGTCGGCGACCACGGCGACTGCCCCGGACATCGTCGAGCCGGTGCCGACGATGTCGTCGACGACGATGACGTCTCGCCCGGCGATCGTCTCCTCGGTCGGTGCCGGGCGTTCGCCGTCGGTCGCGTCTGTCAGGTGGTCGCTGTCGCCGGCGCCGTAGGCGTCACGGGCGCTCGTCGCAAGCGGGGCGGCGGCGGCGTCTGTCGAGAGGAACAGCGGGTCGGTGAGGTCGGCGGGCAGCGGGTCGGCCAGTCGCGGTGCGCCGTCGATCACCGTCGTCGGTACGTCGAAAAACGAGGCGACGTTCTTCTCGTGGGGCGTGACCGTCAGGACGCGATCGGTTCCGGTCGAGATCGCGCGCGCAGCGGCGCGCGTCGAGATGATATCGCCGGGTTCGAACGTCTGGTCCTGGCGTGCATACCCCATGTACGGCAGGACAGTGACCACCTCGTCGGCCCCCGCCTGGCGGGCGGCGTCCTGGAGCTGGAGGAGTTCGATGTGGGCGTCACTCGAAACAGTCGAGGCGACGATGATCGCTCGCTCGTCGATGGGTTCCGTGACGGTGACGTGGAGTTCGTCGTCCGGAAACCGCTTGGTGGTGGTCGCGCCGAGCGATTCCCCGAGCTCGTCCGCCAGTCTCGCAGCGAGGGTCTGTGAGGCCGACCCGCTGAGGATCATATCTACGTCCAGGCGATGGGTCCTAAACCCGTTTTCGATCTTTCACCCACGCCGTCACTGATCGGCAACGGCAAGCCCCGAGACGTCTTCGAGTCCGAGCGACCGGGTTCGCCACCCTTCCGCGCCGTCTTTCGATGCCGCCGGATCGACCAGGATGGTCCCGGCGTCGGTGACCGCGACGATCCCGCCCGCGTAGCCCACGTCGACGATGGGTTCGTCGATCGGCGACTCGCGACGGCCCCAGGTGCCGTCGTACTCGTAGAGGCCGTCCGGTCCGACGGCGTGGGCGCGCGTCCCATCGCTCGCGACCGCCCGGACGTCCACGGATCGCTCGGTCGTCCATTCGCCATCGACGTAGCGGTGGATGCCGTCGGCGGTGGCGGCCAGGACCGCTCCGCCCGCCGCGACGTCACGGGCCGTCTGGAGTCCGGCATGCTCGAGGCCCCCTTCGCCGATTCGATAGACGCCGTCGTCGGCAGCCAGCCACGCGCCGTCGATCGCGCGCGCGCCGTCGACGCTCCCGAGGTGCTGCCACTCGTCCGCAGCCACGGCAAACCGGGCAACCGCACCGTCCGGATCGGCGGCGATCGGGTCGCCGTCGAAGCCGACAGCGACCGCTGGCCCGAATCCGGCTGCGTCGAAGGAGTCGCCACCGTCTGTACTCCGATAGATGTCCTCGTCGGTCCCGATCAGTATCGAGCCGTCGCCGGTCGCGACGTCCCGGACCGCCCCGCGCCGGAGGAGTCTGAATCGGCCGACGCGGTCGTCGGAGACGGCCACGAGCGTCAGGCCAAGCGGTGAGCCGACGTAGACGTCGGCCTTGCCCCGGCGGTCGGCGTAGATCCGGTCTTCTGCCATCTCGCCCATACCAGGGGCACCGACCGGCGGCGTCAAACGTGTGTCGACTCCGGGTCGTGGCCGGCCGCGTGGTGAGGCCGCCGGGCCCGACGGCCTCACCAGTAGATGAGGTTCGCCGCATCGGCCGGCTTGGCGACCACGTCGAGGACGCGCGCGTCGAAGAAGTCCCGGGAGTTGGCCGCCTTGACCAGCAAGGCGGTGTCCGCACCGCTACCGGTCCCGCCGATCGAGAGCACGCGCGACCCGCTGTCGACCAGCCCCGCATCGCACGCCATCAGCGGACACTCCACGGCGACTTTCGTCCCCTGGCCGAACAGCCGGAGGACGTCAGCGATGACTTCGTGTGTCGCGTAGCCGTCGCGCTCGGAAACTGCCGAGCCGACGTTACTGAACGCCATCGGGCCGACGAAGACGTCACCGTCGGCCGCCTCGATCGTCTCGACGTGCTCGGCGTCGAGTTCCTGTTCGTTCGGCTCGTCGAAGCCATACGAGTGGCCGACGACGACGAGATCTTCGCCGAAACGCTCGGCGGCCGCCGCGCCCGTTTCGCCGGACGTCGAGGCGACACAGACGGCGTCGACGTCGTGATCGCTGGCGTAGGTTGCCGCTCGGTCGAGCAGTTCTTCCGTGTCCATGTCGTCCGTCCGGATCATGATCTGACCGTCTTGCGGCTGTCCGGAGTGCTTTTCGACTCGGCCCTCTCGGGCTCCGATGGTCTGTTTCGAGTGGATCCACTGGAACGGATCCTTCCATTGCACCTGCTCCGGCCCCCAAGCACGTGACTTCCCGGGCGGTCCACGGGAAGTACGTGCATGACGGGTGTGTCTCTCCCTGGGGTCGTGGGTCTTGGTAGTCTGTGACATGTCATCTCCCCTCGTTCGACCTGAAGCGGAGGGGTTGTGATCGAGCGGATCGCTGACGGGCGTCAGACGCGTGGCAGACGAGTGGGCGCGGCTCCGGGCACCCAGGAGTCGAAAGGTTGAGAGACGTGGTGGTCGACAGTCGGATCACGATGGGGCTGGGCGATCGACTCCGTCGAACCCTCCGGGCGTTTCCGGCAGGGCTTGCTCGCCTGGGGCTTCTCGAGCGCCGGCAGGCCACTGACGCGCTGGAGTTGGCCGCACCGGTGATGGTGACCGGCGCGTTGCGCGTGCTGTTGCGGATGGCCGACTTCATGATGGTCGGGATCGCGCTCGGCGACGCCGCCATCGCCGGCCTGGAGTTCGGCTTTCAGTACTTCTTCATCGGCTTCGGGCTCTCGCTGGCGGTCACGAGCGGGACGATCAGCGTCGTCTCCCGGCTGAAGGGGGCCGGCCGGCACGCACGCGCCGACCTGGCGGTCAAACAGTCGCTGTGGCTGGCCCTGGCGATTTCCCTCCCCTTGACTGCCATCGCGTGGCTGTTCGCCGAGCCGCTGGTCGGCCTGTTGACCGGCGACGCTGTGGTGATCGACCTCGGTGGCACGTATCTCCGGCTCGTGATGCTTGCACTCCCGTTCCGGTTCTTCAGCATGGTCGCCTCCCGGGCGCTGGCCGGCGGTGCCGACACGGAAACGCCGATGTACGTCCGGCTGCTGACGCTGCCGATCAACGTCACGCTGAACGCACTCCTGATATTCGGGCTCGGTCCCGCGCCGCGGCTGGGGATCGCCGGTGCGGCCCTCGGGACAGTGATCGCCAACGTCGTCGCCGCGATGGCCTTCTTCGCGCTGTTGGTCTCCGGCCGCTTTACCGTCTCACTTCGGCTCGGTGGCCGACAGGTCGACCCCGGACTCGCCGCCGAGATCGTCCGCGTCGCCACGCCGCTTGCGGGGATGCGTTTGTTTCAGACGTTCGGCCGGTTTCCCTTCCTGTTCATTCTGGGCGTGCTGGGGACACCGGTCGTCGCCGCCTACGCCATCGGCCGTCGGGTAATCATGCTTGCGTTGATGCCTGCCTGGGGGTATTCCACTGCGGCGAGTACGCTCGTCGGCCAGAGCCTCGGCCGGGGTGCGGAGGACGAGGCGACCGGCTACGGCTGGCAGACACTCCGGATCGCGCTGGCGACCCAACTCCCGGTGGCGCTCGTCCTCGTGATCGCCGCCCGCCCGATCGCGGTGGCCTTCGGGACCGAATACGTCGATCTGACGGTCACCTTCATTCGCGTCTTCGGGCTGGCCGTCGCGGGCTTTTCCGTCTCGCGGACGATGCGCGGGAGTCTGCGTGGGGCCGGTGACACGCGCTTCCCGCTGTACGGGACGACGCTAGGCATCTACGCCGTTCGACTCCCGATCGCCGCCCTGGCGCTGCCGGCGGGCTACGCGATCACGGTCGCCGGGTCCTCGCTCCCGCTCGGCGTGGGGCTCGGACCACCTGCCGTGTTCGTCGCGATCGTCGCCGACTTCTACGTCCGGGCTTCCGTCAACACCGGACGCTTCGCGGGCGGTGCCTGGCAGGAAGTCGCCCGCCGATCGGGTGTGGGTGTCGAGGAGTGACCGCACCAATCGTATTTATACGATCCTGCCATAGCCCAATCCATGAGCACTGCAACAAAGATCGTTCTCGGTACAGTTGCCCTCTCCGCACTGGCTGCACTCGCGCTCGTCGTGAACACCGTGCTGGCGGGCTAGGGAAGTGTGTCCCCTCAGAACCACATAGGCCGTTCGTACAGTTTCACCCAAAATATGTGGGCTATTGTGTGAAAATTGCGAATTCATATATATTATTCAGTGCATTTTAGGGATACGCTTACCAGTCCGGATAGACGGAGTTGGCGCATGGTTCGATCAGATCCCTACACCCCGTCGACGTATCGACTCGAGTGTCGGTCCTGTCTCACCGTCCTGCGTCGCGACGACCGGATCGGTCAGTGCCCGGAGTGTGGCGGCCGTCTGCGAAACTTGGCGATCCCGCGAGAGTAAGAGACTCTGCCCGAGAAACTGCTGTTCATACACTTTTCCTGGTTGACGTAGTATAGATCACGTATCTCTTCCGGAAAAACTCTTTGAACGTGACCTTTCTCGCGGTCGAATTTTGCACCAGCAGAAAGACTTATATTGTGGCGGGTGTGAACATGGCACATACAGAGGTGAGCCACCTACACACGAGCTATCCCTGATCGCTGGACCGTACGGCGGCTTGCCACGCCTGTCACGCGGTGCAGCGACCACTGATCGGTTGTTTCGTTCGTTGACCACCGAATACTGCCACCTGAGCGCGAAACGCCAGAGACCTGTCCCGTGACGCTGGAGCGGGCTGACACCGGTCCTCGACTGGTGTCCCCCATCTCCGGTTTCCGTTTTGATCGCCCGTCGATACCTCGCTGTGCTGTCCCCACTCGAGTCATCTGTGCGTCGCTTGCAGCGAGGGGAGCGTTTTTAGGTATGGTGGCACATCACACAGGTATGGACTTCGTCATCGTGGGGTTCGGTCGCGTGGGCATGCGCACTGCCCGCGTGTTGACAGAGGAAGGCCACGACGTGACTATGGTCGAGATCGACGCTCAAAAGGCCGAGCGAGCACGCGAAGAGGGCTTCGAGACTGTTCTGGGCGATTGCAACGACGAGGATGTCCTGGAGGCGGCCGGGATCGCCACTGCCGACGCCATCGCGGGATTGACCGGCGATCTCAACGCCAACTTCTCTGCGTGTATGATCGGCAAACATCACGGCGCGCGGACGGTGTTGCGGATCGACGAGGACTACCGTCAGGAACTCTACGAAAAGTACGCCAGCGACGTCGACGAGGTGATCTATCCCGAACGTCTGGGGGCGGCCGGGGCGAAGACAGCGTTGCTCGGCGGCGACTTTAACGTGCTCGCGGATCTGACCGAGCACCTCACCGTCGCGTCGATCCGCATTCCCGACGGATCTCCGGTGATCGGGACGCGCGTCGTCACGCTCGAACTCCCCGGTGACGCACAGGTGTATGCCCACGGTCGTGACGACGAACCGATGTCGATCCCGCTGCCGCGAACGACGATCCAGGCCGGCGACCGGATCGCGATCACCGCCCCGCCAGGAGCTATCGAGGATGTCCGGGGCAGTTTAGCGGCCGAGGAGCCGGCTGCCTGAGCGCCTGTCACCCGGCGCTCTGGTCCGGGCCGAAAATGGGTGCCCGGGCGCGCTGTGGGAGGATGGGAAAGAACGACGTGGCCGTCGGTGCGCGCCCACCTGGTGGATGCTCGTCGCCTCACTTAAAACCGCGTCAGACGACTGCACGACGGCGGGGTTGTCCGATAGAAAACCCGCCTTCCTGTCGGCTCACTCTTCGACTTCTAGTTCGAACTGTTCGTGTTCGACGGCGGCATTCAACACGACGCTGGTGTTGGATTCGAGGATCGCCGGATCGGTGAGCAGGCTCTTGATCTGGGCGTTCATGTCGTCGGTGTCGGCGAACTTCCCGACGGCGATGATGTCGTAATCGCCGGTGACCTCGTAAACGCTGACCATCTGTTCGTGTTCCCTGAGACTTTCAGTGACCTCCGGGAGCGCACTCCCTTCGACCTTGAGCTGTAAGATCGCTGTGACGTCGTAGCCGATCTTGTCGTAGTCGACCTTCGGCGTATAGCCCTCGATGATCCCCTCCTCTTCGAGCGTCGAGAGGTGATTCGAGACGGTCGTCACCGAGACGTCGAGGTCGTCGGCGAGGCTTCGGAGACTCGCACGGCCGTCGTCTAGTAGCGCATTGATCAGCTTGCGGTCGAGATTTTCGTACGTCATTGGACTGAATCATGCGTCCCTCCCATTAGAATTTTACGAACATCCAATTCCTGACCGGGAGCGGAAGATTTGCGCAGATCGGCAGGGCTTTTATACCGGGCGCATTTCCTCCATGTGACGAGAAAGATGACAAACGAACAGGTCACCGACGGCGGTCTCTCCGCCGAGGCACAGGCGGTACTCGAGGAGATCGATGAACAGAACGTTGACTTCCTGCGGTTGCAGTTTACCGACATTCTGGGGACAGTCAAGAACGTCTCGATAACGGCCGACCAGGCCGAGAAGGCGTTCACTGAGGGAATCTATTTCGACGGTTCTTCGATCGACGGGTTCGTTCGGATCCAGGAGTCGGACATGCGCCTCGACCCCGATCCGTCGACGTTCTCGCTGCTCCCGTGGCGGACCAGCGAGGACAGTGCTGCGGCGCGCCTCATCTGTGACGTCATCAATACTTCGACCGGCGAACCGTTCGAGGGCGATCCGCGCGGAATCCTCAAAAACGCCATCGACCGCGCCAACGAGATGGGCTACGAGGTCAACGTCGCGCCCGAACCCGAGTTCTTCCTCTTCGAGGAGGACGAGGACGGCTACGCGACGACGAAAACGGGTGACCACGGAGGGTACTTCGATCTCGCGCCGAAAGACCTCGCGAGCGACGTGCGTCGTGACATCATCTTCGGACTCGAAGACATGGGCTTCGAGATCGAGGCCTCCCACCACGAGGTTGCCCGCGGGCAACACGAGATCAACTTCACCTACGACGACGCGCTGTCGACGGCCGACAACGTCGCCACCTTCCGGTCGGTCGTCCGCGCGATCGCGGCCGAACACGATCTCCACGCGACGTTCATGCCCAAGCCGATCCCGAAGATCAACGGGTCGGGCATGCACACCCACATCTCGCTGTTCACCGATGACGGCGAGAACGCCTTCCACGACGGCGACGACGAGTTCAACCTCAGCGAGACGGCCAAGCAGTTCCTCGCGGGTATTCTCGACCACGCCCCCGCGATCACCGCCGTCACCAACCCGACCGTCAACAGCTACAAGCGTCTGGTTCCGGGCTATGAGGCCCCGGTCTACGTCGCCTGGTCGGACCGCAACCGCTCGGCGCTGATCCGCAAACCGGCTGCCCGCGTCCCGGCCGCCAGCCGGATCGAAGCTCGGTTCCCCGACCCGTCGTGTAACCCGTATCTGGCGTTCGCCGTGCTCATCCACGCCGGCCTCGACGGCGTCGAGAAGGAAATCGACGCCCCTGGTCCGGTCCGGGAGAACATCTACGAGTTCGACGAGGCAAAACGCGAGGAGTACGGCATCGACACCCTGCCGGAGAACCTCGGCGAGGCCCTCGACGCGCTCGAAGACGACGACGTCATTCTGGACGCGCTCGGCCCGCACACTGGCGAGAAGTTCCGCCAGGCCAAACGCCAGGAACACAAGGAGTACCTGGTCGACGTCTCCGAGTGGGAACTCGACCGATACCTCGAAACGTTCTGAGGCCACGCGGACCCGATCGCTTTCACTCGTTTTTGACCCTTCGAATCACACGTTGTCCAGCCACGATCGTCGCGCCGCTACCGACGCCGAGCAGTGCCAGCCCCGTCTCGAACGTGCCCGACCGAACGAACGTGGCCCCGGCCACTCCCCCCGCTGCGATCACCGCCGCCAGCACCGGGAGCGTCACGGCCGGTCGATCCCGCTCGCGGGCGAACTCCCAGCCGACAGTCATCCCGAGGGCGACGCCGGCAACCAGCAAACTGTCCCCGGTCAACCCGACGACGATGGGACCGGCTACGCCGATCATACCAGCGAGGGCGAACGTCCGCCGGGGTCGCCCGAGCAAGCCGAAGGTGACGAACAGGTACGCCAGCCCGACGCCGATCCCGGCGAGTACCTCGTGGGGCCGGTGGACGCCGAGGACGACGCGCGAGGTCGCGATCGCGACGACCAGCCCGCCGGCAAGGACGAGCGCCCGGTCGCGGTTCTTCCCCCGATACGCCCACGCCAAACCCAGCCACCCCACGGTCGCCGCCGTGGCGTGACCGCTCGGGAAGGCGTGGCCGCCCGGGCCGACGATCCAGGTGTATATCGGCACGACGATGTCGGGCATGCCGGCGGTGCCGGGCAGGGCGGCCGCCCCCGGCGGCCGTTCCAGGGCGAACCCGGTCTTGAGTGCCGCCGAGAGCGCGAGCGCGCCGGCGATCGTGGCGAAGGCGAGTTCGACGCGGAGTTCGTCGAGACGGTCACCGATCACTGGCACCCAGCCGCCGAACCAGTAGAGTCCAAAGCCGAGTCCGGCGATCACCAGCGGGTCACCAAGGAGTGTCACCAGCGAGACGCCGAACCAGACCGCCGCATCGAGCGAAGCCACGGTCAGGAACGCCAGTCCCGCACGCGATCCAGCAATCGCCCCGGTGCGCCGACGATCTTGAACGTCACACCGACCAATAGCATCAGCGCGTACAGCCCAAGTGTCGACAGCCAGATCACGAGCATGGCGAGGATGGCCCAGCCACCGCCGAGGAAGTGAAACGCCCCCAGCGTCATGACGGTGCCATAGAGCAAGACCAGATACGGGCCCCAGCCGCGAGCCTTCCCGCGACGGACACGACGGCGGACGTACCGACGAAGGTCGCTTTCGACGCTCTCGCGGTGCACTGTCCGGTCGTCGATCTCGTCTTCCAGCCGGTCGATCTCTTCACGGAGCGCCTCGATTTCTGCCGCCGTTTCGGCCGGCTGGGCGCTGCCATGCTGGTGGCCCGTTACACCGTCCGAGTCAGTCTTCCGGCTGTCCGAGCTCACACCGTCCGAGTTAGCTTTCCGGCCGTCCGGTCTCACGTCGTCCGAGTCGGTCTTCCGGCCGTCCGGGCCCGTCGCAGCGTCCGGGGCGTCCGGTCGTTCGGTGTCGTCTCCGTCGTCGTCCGGCCCGTCCCCGGCCGTGCCGTCCGTCCCGGTCATTGTCAGTGGTTGCCTTTCCCTGGGATCCCCCTCAAGTTGTAGTTGCCGGTCTCGGGCCAGGACGGCGTTGACGACAGCGCCCAGCAGGAGGATGGTCGCCCCGAAGTACAGCCAGGTGACGAACAGTAACACGCCGCCCACCACACCGTACACATCGAATTGGCCGGCGTTCCCGGCGTAGAGCCGGAAGAGGACGCTCAACAGCGTCCAGCCGATGGCCACCGTCAGCGCCCCGGGGATGGCCTCACGGATCCCAACGGGTACGTCCGGCACGACGACGTACAGCGGGAGTAGCACGACCGTCAGCGCCAGAACGATGCCGATCGGCTGGGCGACTCCCGGGAGCACGACGCCGGTACGTGAGAGGGCCACGCTCCCGACGACGACCGCGACCACACCGAACCCCAGCGAGACAAGGGCGAGTGCGGCGTTTCGGAGTTGCCTCAGGAACGTGGTGGCCTCGTTCGTTCCATAGACTGTTCCGAATGCCAGCGTGAGGCCCCGGAAGACGCGCAGCCCACTCCAGAACAGCACGCCGACCCCGACGATGGTCGCCTCACCGCGGCCGGCACCACTTGCCAGTGCGTCACGCAGCACGTCCCGCCCGCTGGGCGAGAGGACATCGCTGACCGCCGCAAGGACCGCTTCGGCCAGGGCGTCACCGCCGAGCAGCGATCCGATGGCGATGACCAGCAGGACGAGCGGGAACACCGAGACGAACGCGTAGTAGGCCGTGGCAGCCGCCAGAAAGGAGAGTCTTGACCTCCGGGTCAGGCCGACGATGTTGCGGCCGGTCCCGAGGAACGTGCGTGCGGTCGAAATCATGCCGGGATTCCGTGCCCTGGAGACAAAACCGCTTGGTCGGTTCTGGCACGGATCGCCGACGTCACTCCCGGTGTCCGGGCGGTTCCAGACTATCCAGGAGCAGCCCCAATGCAGGAGCGTGAGGTAATCACTGGCTGACCCACGGTTGCGGATCCATGGCGTCGTCCTCCTGGGCGAGGCGACGCTCGACACCTCCTTGGGTTGTGCGTGAGTTGTCGGATCTCCACTGGCCACCGAGTGCCCCGCGTGGGGAACGAAAACTGTTACCTGCACCCCTCCCATCCACCCGGTATGCATCAGCGACTGGTCCGTCGCGTCCGCCAACTCACCGGCATGGGCTTTCTCGCCGGCGTGCTGTTGATCGCCCTCGGCGTCGCGGGCCAATCGGGCACGATGGCGGTCGGCCTCGCGCTGCTTGCCGTCGGTGCGTTCGCGCTGTCCTTCCGTCATCACTTGACCGGGCTCGTTTCCCATCCTGCCGTCGACGCGTACCTCACGTCGGTGCCTGTTGCACCCGTCCTCGCGGGAGCAGTCGTCATCTGGTTTGCTGGCGCGTCGCCGGGTGAACTCCAGACCCTCGGCGGCGTCCTTGGCCTCCTCTCGCTCGTGAATCACCTGCTTCGCCCCGTCTACGGTCTCGGCTATCGACTGATCACGCGCGTGACCTGATCGCGCTCAACCCGCGCGAGAATGCAAGTCGACCCCAGACGGTTGGGTCATCAATCAGTATCCTCCCGCTTTCAACCAGTCCAGAGCGCACTGCTCGCGGAAATTTGCATAGAGTTTGCACAGTCCTTGCAGAGACGTGAACGAATTTCGTATCAAATTTGGAAAATGTATTTTCCGTTCCCTTGCCTGCGACGGTATGTATGCTCGAAATCGACACGACGCGACGACGATTCGTGGGTGCCATCGGCGGCACGATAGCGATCTCCCTTGCCGGCTGTTCGAGGGATTCAAACTCCGCAGACGAGGAATCGAGTGACGACTCGATGGCCGAGGAAACAACGTCCGACGACGCAATGAGCACTGAGACGATGGATGACGGGTCGATGGAGACCGAGACGATGGATGACGGGACGGTGGGGAATGAAACGATGGATGACGGGTCGATGGGGAACGAGACGATGGATGACGGGTCGATGGAGAACGAGACGATGGACGATGGGTCGATGGAGAACGAGACGATGGACGATGGGTCGATGGAGAACGAGACGATGGACGATGGGTCGATGGGGAACGAGACGATGGACGATGGGTCGATGGGGAACGAGACGATGACGAACGAAACCACGTCGGATGATGGATAAACGCGTTCAGGTTTTCGCGCTCGCCGGTATCAGTGGCGTCGCTGGCTCGTACGCACTCGCGGGATACACACGGCAGTTCATCGTCGCGCCGATCGACGCCGTCGTCGTCCGATCGACACCGGGGCCGATCGTGGCCTGGATGATAACGAACGTCGGCGACGCAGGCCATCTGCTCCATATCGCGCTCTCGATGGCCATCGCTGGCGTGTTGCTCGGGACGACCGCCGTTTTGGGGCAGTTCGTCGGCGCGAAACTGGATCGGTGGTTCCTCGCTCCGGGAGTGGCCGGCGTCCTGGCGTGGGCGCTCACGGTTGCGATCACGACCGAACCAGTGCTTAGCCTCGGTGCCGCGCTGCCGGTGGCCCTCTTTACCGTTATCGGGGCCGGGTCGCTGTCTACGGCTGACCACGACCCATCTCGGCGGCGCGCGCTCGGTTCGATCCAGAGTGCGATCGGCTTTGTCGTCGTCGCTGGCGGCGCTGGCTGGATCAAAACCAACAGCGATACCGAGACCGCCGACGAGGAGCCAGCCAGTGACCCACCGTCGCCGGTCACTCGCCGGCTCGAAGAAGCAAATACGCAGTCGCTGGATCTGGCAGCCGACAACGTTCCGGGACTCGTCAGCTCAATCGGGGAGTTTTACAACGTCGACATCGCGGAATTTGATCCCGAAATCGCCGATGACGACTGGTCGATGGGACTCACTGGCGAGGTCGAAACCGAGTTCTCGGTCACGTTCGAGGAACTGACCGACAGGCCGACCGAACACCGGTACGTTACCCTCCGCTGTGTCGGTGAGAGTCTCAACGGGCGCAAACTCGACACCGCCGTCTGGACGGGCACCCCCATCAAGCCCCTGCTTGAGGAAGCCGATCCCGAAGGCGACTGTGACTGTGCGATGCTCCGGGCGGAAGACGGCTATTTCGTGCAGTTCCCGGTCGAAGCCCTCGAGGACGCGTTTCTGGCCTGGGAGATGAACGGCCGGCCGCTCCCGAAGTCCCACGGCCATCCGGTACGCGTGCTCGTGCCGGGCCACTGGGGAGAGACCAACGTCAAGTGGCTCACCGAGATCGAACTCCTCGACGAAGCGATGGACGGCTACTGGGAGCAGCGCGGCTGGCACGGCACTGGCCCCGTCAATACCGTCGCAAAGCTCTGGGACGACACCCGACTGGACGACGGCCGCATCGAGGTGGCCGGGCACGCATACGCAGGAACGCGCGGGATCGAGCGCGTCGAAGTCTCGACCGACGGTGGCGCCTCTTGGACCGATGCCACCCTCTCTGCGCCGCTCCCCGGCGAGGATGTCTGGCGGCAGTGGAGTCACGTGTATGAGCCAACGGGCGACCACGAGGTGGTCGTCAGAGCGATCGACGGCGAGGGAGATCGACAGCCCCGTGATCAGTCCGATTCGTTCCCCAGCGGAGCGACCGGCTGGGTGTCGAAAGAGATCAGCGCATGAGGCTCTGTCTCACTATTGCTACCGCCATCGGGAATACTATATCCGATCCACTAAACGCATACACACGTCGCGATGGAAAAGGCACTGTGGTACCTCCTGTCGGGAACGCGTGGCGGCGCCAACCGGGCCCGCATCATCAGCCTGCTCGACGAGCGACCACGGAACGCCAACCGACTCGCGGAGGCACTCGATGTCGACTACAACACCGTCCGCCACCACCTCGATATGCTGGTTGATCACGACGTCGTCGAGGCCGGCGGGGAGGATTACGGCGAACTGTATTTCCTCTCCGACCGGTTCGAAGCCAACCGTGACGCCTTCGAACGCATCATCAACCAGGCCGACCTCGCGGTGGCCGGCGCGAAGTCAAGCCGAGACGGGGACCCGACGGACACCGAAACGGAGACACCAAACTAACGATGGCTAGCATGAACACACTGCTGACCGCGGCGAGCGTTCTCTCGGGGCTGAACATCCTGTTGCTGCTGGTCCTGGGGGGCATCTGGGCACAGAACTACCGGGAATTTCGGACGCCGCTCACGCTCGGATTGCTCGGGTTCGCGGCCGTGCTCATCATCGAGAACCTGGTGGCACTGTCGTTTTTCTTCAGCATGGGTATGCTCTACGCGGGCTCGGAATCGGCCCAGCTGGCCGTCCTCGCGATGCGGGGACTGCAGTTCGTCGCCGTGTCATTCCTGACGGTCATCTCACTTCGATAACCTGCCGCCCCCGTTTCCAGTCGCCATTTCTGGCGTCCGCTACTCGTCCCCGGCGGTCGCCGCCCGGATCTCGCTCACGTCGGCGGTCGTCTTGAACGTCGTCCCGCCGTAGTGGGTCCGGGACGCCTCGTGACCTGCCTCCCGGAGCGCGTCGAGAAAGTCCGCCATCGCCACGGCACTTTCACCCCACCGCTTCGTGAGTCGATGCTGGTCGTAGTGGGTGGCCACGTCGAGTTCGTCGGCGAGCGTCTCCAGTAACTCCCGACCTTCCTCGGCGGTTCCCATCCCGTCGTCGATCTGTCCGCGGACGCGCTCGAGGAAGTCCGTTTTGTGAGCCGCGCCGAGCCACAGCGGGCCGGCGGTCTGGAGGTGCTGGCCACACTTCGGACACGCTTCGGGGGGATGGGCGATCAGTCCATTCTCAGCTTCGCGGTAGAGACACTGCTGGCAGTGATGGACGTACCCGAGTTCCCCGATCGCGTCGTCTGCCGCCCGCGCGCCGCGCTCGAGATCGAGGTACGTCCGGACGTAGTGGTCCGTGGCGTGGGTGAGCGCGGGACGGGCGGCGATGTCGTAGCGCGCGGCGGTCCGAACGAGGGACCCCAGCAGGATTCGGGCACCCATCTCCGAGTGGTACTCGGTGTTTCGCGGGACGGCGCTGTAGGAGCGGACGCCGCTCTCGAAGTGGGCTCCACACAGCGGCGCGAGGTCGGTCGCCGTCACCGCGAGCATCCGCCCGGCGCTCTGGAGAGCGGCGTCGACGAACGGGATCGGCGTGCCGAAGGGGTCCAGATCCACGATGTCGAACTGGCGTTCGTGCATGACAGCGTTGGCGTCCCGGTGGAGCACTTCGCCGTCGAGGTCGTTACCCGCGAGGTTCTCACGGCAGCGCTCGACCGCAGCCTCGTCGACGTCACACAGCGTCGCGTCGAAGCCGTTTTCGGCCGCCCGGACGCCGCGGACTCCAGTCGCCGCGGTCGCGTCGAGGTACGTCTCGACCGGGTGGCCGTCCCGCTCGGCCACGCGCTCGCGGACGGCCCGGATCGCGGCCACCGTCAGATCGCGGTTGAGTTCCTGGACGGGATTGAAAAACACTGACTCGCCGACCCCCTCCTCTGCCTGCTCGGGGACCGTGACGGTGACCCGTCCTTCGCGTTCGCGCATACCTCCGCTGGGCCGGCCGTGAGGAAAAGCGCCTCGTTCCTGGCACGGACTCCGGTGGACATCTCGCCACGAAACGCCACGGTGTGGGCATCGAACCTGTTTTGACCCGCCGCGTCCAATCCCTGCCCCGTGACGGCAGTCGACGAGTGGCGAGCCGCGCTGAGTGAGGCGGGAGAACTCTCGCCCGACATCGTCGACCGCATCACCACCGTCCACGGTTCCCGTGGCGTTCGCGCCATCGAGGCCGTCGCCGAGGACCGCGTCAAGGAGTACGAGGACTTCACGGTGGTGGTCGGCCACAGCGACGAGTACGTCATCGAGGGTGAGGCCTGTACCTGCGAGGACGCCTCGTACAACCTCGATCCCGACGATCCGACCGACCTGTGCTGGCACGTCCTCGCCGTCCTGATCGCCCGCGAGATCGACGCGGTCGACCACCACGACATGTTCTACAGCGAGGTCCGGGACTTCCTGTGATCGCCGGTCCGGGACGCGGTCCGGATCGTTGGTCGATCAAACCCGCGTTTGACGCTCGGGAAGGCACTTTTCCCTCCCGGTCGTTGTGGCTGACATGAAGCGACGTACCTTCCTCGCAACGACCGGATCGCTCGCGACGCTCGCCGTGGCTGGCTGTCTCGACGGCGATGAGACTGCTGACGACTCGACGACTGACCCGGACACTGGATCGCCAACTGACTCTCCGACCGATACACCCACGGATTCGCCCACCGACACCCCGACGGAGCGTCCAACGGACACACCCACGGACACGCCATCCCGGCCCCTCCGGAACGCCAGCTTCGAGTCCGGCCTGGAGGGGTGGACGGTCGGGAAAGACCTGCCGGAGGACCCGAACAACTCCGGGGAGCCAGTCGACTCGGACGTTCGGACGACGACGGAGTTATCGGCCGACGGCGAGACGGCCCTCGCCATCGAGATCGACGGCAGTGCCGACGACGGCACGGTTTGGGTCCAACAGGAAGTCGACCTCACCGACGTCGAGGCCCTCTCGGTCGCCGGCTACAGCGATCAGGAGTCGTTCAACGAGATTCTCCAGGTCGCCACCTATGCGGGGCCGATCCCCGAAGACGGACTCGCCGAGGCGGACTTTGACCGGTCCAACCAGTTGGCCGATCACGAGGGCTGGAAGACCTACGAGTATCCCGTCGAGCACGACGGCGAGGGATTGATCGCGGTCGGCCTCAATATCGTCTGGGAGACGACGGCTGTCGGCGTCCTCGACGACGTCCGCCTCGAGTGATTCGGGCACGTCGCGGTGGTCGCCACGATCAGACGAGCACCTCGACCTCGTAGCCACTGTCTTCGAGCGCATCGAGCAACGATTCGACGTGGTCGGGCCCCCGGGTCTCGATATCCAGGTCCACGACGGTGTCGTCCATCGCGATGTCCCGCGAGGCGCGGTCGTGCTCGATCGCGTAGATGTTCCCACGCTCCCGTGAGATCACCTCGACGAGTTCCTCCAGCGCCCCGGGGCGATCTTCCAGGACTGTCCTGATCCGGAGATACCGGCCGGTCTCGATCAGCCCGCGCATGATGACCGTCGTCAGGACGTTGAGGTCGATGTTTCCACCCGAAAGCACCGGGACGATCGTCTCATCCGCTTCGTATTCGAAGGCTCCCTCCAAGAGGGCAGCGACCGGCACCGCACCGCCGCCCTCGACGAGCGTCTTGGTCCGTTCGAGGAGTGTTGTCACTGCCACGGCGATCGCTGAGTCAGGGACGGTGACGACTTCGTCGACCCGATTTTGGATCACTTCGAAGGGCAACTCGCCGACTTTCCGCGTGGCGATGCCGTCGGCGATCGTTTCGACAGCTTCGCGCTCGACGATTTCGCCCGCTTCCAGCGACTGTGGGAGGCTCGCCGCGCCTTCCGCCTGGACGCCGATCACCCGTACGTCGTCGTTCCAGGCCTTGAGCGCCGTGGCGACGCCAGCGATGAGGCCGCCGCCACCCACCGAGACGACGACCGTGTCCACGTCGGGGCAGTCCGTCGCGATCTCCAGGCCGAGGGTTCCCTGGCCGGCCATCACCCGTTCGTCGTCGAAGGCGGGGACGTAGGTGCGCCCCTCCGCCTCGGCGATCTCGTGGGCACGTTCGGCCGCCGCGTCGTAATCCCTGCCGTGGAGGACCACGTCGCCCCCGTAGCTCCGGGTGGCCTTGACCTTCGCAACTGGGGCCCGCTCGGGCATGACGATGGTCGAATCGACGCCCATCCGGGTTGCAGCGAGCGCGACCCCCTGGGCGTGGTTGCCGGCACTCGCCGCGACGACGCCGGCGGCCTGCTGTTCGTCGGTGAGCGTCGCGATCCGGTTGGTCGCGCCACGGATCTTGAACGACCCCGTCCGCTGGACGGTCTCGTACTTGAGGTGGACGTCCGCGCCGGTCATCGCCGAGAGGGAGTACGATCGCTCCAGGGGCGTGTGTCGGGCCGTTTCGGACACACGATCGCGAGCTACGAGCACGTCCTCGCGAGTGAGCATGCCCGAGATTGCGTCCGGACAGTGGTAACTGTGGCGGGCGCGGGGACTGTCGATCGCCGGCCCCGCCAACGCTTTGAGGCTGGCCTTCGACGTGCGAAGCGATGGCTGAAAACCCACACAACGACAGCGACACGTTCGACATCGGCGGGGAGCTGACGGTCCACCGACTTGGATTCGGCGCGATGCGATTGACCGGCGAGGACATCATCGGTCCGCCGGCGGACGAGGACGCCGCGAAGGACGTGATCCGCCGGGCCGTCGAACTTGGCGTCGACTTCATCGACACCGCCGACTCCTACGGCCCGGGCGTCAGCGAGCGCCTGCTCGGTGAGGCCCTGACCGCCGAGGACGACGTCGTGGTTGCCTCGAAGGCCGGCCTGCTCCGGCATCGCGACGGCGAGTGGACGCCCCACGGCGACCCCGAGTACCTCCACAACCAGGTACTCGCCAGTCGCGATCGACTCCGGACCGATCAGATCGATCTCTATCAGTTCCACCGGCCGGATCCCGACGGCGACTTCGAGGATTCGGTCCAGGCATTCGCCGAGATGAAGGACGCCGGCCAGATCGACCACGTCGGGCTCTCGAACGTCACCGTCGAGCAGCTGGAGACGGCGATGGAGATCGTCGACATCGCGACGGTCCAGAACCAGTACAACGTCGGCCATCGCGAGGACGAGGCGGTGCTGGAAGCGTGTGAATCCCACGACGTCGGCTTCATCCCCTGGGGACCGATGTACACGGTCGACGACGAGGGCGTCGCTGGGGTACTGGACGACGTCGCCGCCCGGCACGATGCGACCCGGCGACAGATCGCGCTCGCGTGGCTGCTGGATCATTCGGACGTGATGCTGCCGATCCCGGGAACGTCGAGCGTCGAGCACCTCGAAGCGAACGTCGCCTCGACCCACATCGACCTGACCGACGAGGATCGCGCCGCGCTGGACGGGATCGACCCGCAGTAGGGGGAGCAGAGCGGCTGCTTTTCTCGCTTTTTCGGCTGTGTCGCCCGCCATCCGTCATGAACGGCATGTGAGATACAGCGAGTGAATCGGTTATCGAACCACCGTCACCGTCACCGGTGCTTCGGTAACGACTGCCGTCGCCACCGTCCCGAGCAAGCGCGAGACCAGGCCATCGCTGTCACCCCCGTGACCACCCATGACAACGTGATCTACGCCGTACTCGTCGATGGATGAGACGATAACCTCGGCCGGGTCTCCAACCTCGATCACTGCCTCGACACGCTGGTCGTGCGCTCCGACCTGCTCACGGGCCTTCGCGACCATCGTTTCGGCTCTGTCCTCGGCTTCGGCGACGCGGTGCTCCGTGCGGTCCTGAATCCCGCCTTCGCTCATCGTGCTCCCGATCGGCGTGAGGACGTTCAAAACCGTGATCCCGCAGTCGTAGCTCTCCAGTGCGTGACGCAACGCCTGCCCAGCCAGCGGGGAGCCATCCAGGGGGACGAGGACGTGGGTGGGTGCCATAGTATGGATGGGGAAGCCAGACACAAGAAACACGGCACCCTCGAAGCCACTTCTGTCGTCGTCACCCTGGCGAGCCTACCGCTGCTCGATCCGGACGAACTCCCGATCTTCCGGACCGACGTAACGCGCTCGGGGGCGGATGAGGCGGTTCTCTTCCTGGTATTCGAGGACGTGGGCGACCCAGCCACCGACGCGACTCATCGCGAAGATGGGCGTATAGAGGTCAATCGGGATGCCCATCTCGTAGTACATCGACGCCGAGTAGAAGTCGACGTTGGGCGCGATGCCGGTCTCCTTGGCCATGAACTCCTCGATGGCGCGAGAGTAAGAGTACCATTTGAGTTCGTCGGCGGCCTTGCCCAGCGCCTTGGACTTGGCACTGAGGATCCTCGCCCGTGGGTCTTTGACGTCGTAGACGCGGTGGCCGAATCCGGGGATACGATCGCCGGACTCGACGGCCTCACGGGCCCACTCGACGGCCGTCAGGTCGCTCTCGTCGAGTTCAAGCAGCATCTGCATCACGTTCTGGTTCGCGCCGCCGTGGAGTCCTCCCTTCAGTGCGCCGATGGCGCTGGTGACCGAACTGTGGAGATCAGACAGCGTCGAGGCTGTCACCATCGCGGCGAACGTCGAGGCGTTGATCCCGTGGTCGGCGTGGACGACCAGCGCCATGTCGAAGACGTCCGCGAGGGTCTGGGCCGGTTCCTCGCCGTTGAGCATGTACAGGAAGTTCTCGGCGTGGCTCAGGTCCGTCCGGGGTGCGACGGGCTCTTCGCCGTCCCGAAGTCGTTTGTACGCGGCGACGATCGTCGGCATCTTCGCGGTGATCCGGCGACCCTTCCGCTGGGCGATCTCGCCGTCGCCGGCCTCGCCCGTCGAGTCGTCCGGGTCGTAGGCCGACAGCATCGAGACGGCAGTCCGCAGGGCGGCCATCGGGTTCTCCTCGGCGGCGGCGAGTTCCCGGACCGTCGAGAGTACCTCCTCGCGGACCGCCCGCTCCTCGGCCATCTGCTCTTCGAACGGTTCGAGTTCGGATTCAGTCGGGAGGTGGCCCTCCCAGAGCAGATACAGTACCTCTTCGAAGGAGGTGTTGCGTGCGAGATCCTCGATCGCGTACCCCCGGTAGACGAGTCGCCCCTCCTCGCCGTCGATGTCGCTCAGCGACGATTCGGCGACCAGCACTCCCTCCAGTCCCTTTCTGAGCTCGTCGGGCATACCATACACTGCTCACCTTCAAGGAAAAGCATTACCGTTTTCAGGCTACGTTTTCCCGTACCTTTCAGATTGACACGTATGCCCCGGGTATGTTTGCATTCCTCTCGCACTTTTCGACGCTTGTTCAGATTAGGGGGGTCGTGGCGGATCACTACTGGACGCGGTCCCCGGGCGGCAATACTTTTGGCCCGCGGTGTCGAACCGACAACACATGGCATCGGGTGAGGACGTCACGTACGAACCGGTCAGCGTCAAGGACGTGCTGGCCGAGATGAAAGACACCGCCGAGTTGCTGATCGACCTCTCCTATTCGGCGGTGTTGCTCGGCAGCGACGAAATCGCCGAGGAAGTCCTCGCCCTCGAAGAGCGTATGGACGTCCTCCACCTCCGGGCACGGATGAGCCTCCTCATGGCGGCCCGCAACCCCGAGGACGCCGAGGCGCTGGCCCCGGTGCTGGGTGTCGTCGGTGCGGCGGAGAAGATCAGCGATGCGGCGGGCGATATCGCGAAGGTCGTCCTGGAAGATATCGGCCTGCCGGCGGCGATGCGGGCGACTCTGCCGGAGGCAGTCGAGACGCTGGTCCGGGCGACGGTGGCGGCCGACTCGACGTACGCAGACCGGACGCTCGGCGGTCTCAACCTCGAAACCGCGACGGGCGTCCGCATCATCGCGATCCGTCGGTCTGGGGAGTGGCTGATGAACCCCGACGCCGAGACGACGCTCCGGTCGGGTGACGTGCTGCTGGCAAGGGGGCCCGAGGAGGGCATCGCCGAAGTCTACGCGGCGACCACCGGCGGGACCTACGAGCCCCCCGCGCCGCCCGAGAGCGACATCGAGGATCTGGAGCGGGCGGTCGACTCGATAGTCCTGATGAAGAACATGAGCGAACTCGCGGTCGACCTGGCCTACGGCGCGGTGCTGTTCGACAGCGAGGCCGTCGCCGAGGAAGTCCTCGAACTCGAGGCCGAGGTCGACGCCCTCCAGTCCCGTTTCGAGGCCTGGACGCTCCAGGCTGCCGGCCGGGTCGACGATCCCATCGCCCTCCGTGGGCTGGTCCACCTCGCGCGCTCGACGGAGGTCATCTCCGACGCCGCCCTCGAGATCAGCGAAGGCGTGCTCAGGGGCCTCGGCACCCATCCCGTCGTCGAGGCGGCCATCGAGGCGAGCGACGAGGTGATCGTCCGGGAGACTGTTGCCGATGGCAGCGACCTCGACGGCGCGACACTGGGCGATCTCGAGGTCAAGACCCGGACGGGGATGCGCGTGATCGCCGTCCGCCGGCCGGCGACCCATCCGACCGGCAAGCATTCGACCGATTGGGAACTCTCGCCGGGACCGGCAACGACGATCGACGCCGGTGACGTGGTGATCGCGAAGGGAACACGGAGCGGCGCGGAGCGGTTGGGCGAACTGGCTGGCAGCGAGTGAGTCGCGCCGTCGGCCACTGATTGTCGCTACTCGTCCGTTTTGGCCAGTCGGTAGGCCTCGATCCCGACCAGGATCGTCGTCACGACGGCCCCGGCTGTCATCGCGAGCACGGCCAGCAGTGAGAGATACAGCACTTGCCCGAGCGCCGATGCGCGACCGAAGACGAACACGGCGTAGGCGGCGATAGCGAAGACGGTGCCCGTCGCGATCCCGCGTTTTGCGTGTGTGCGAACGCGAAGGGCCGCGACGAGTTGGGCTTTGCCGCTTCTGGGGAGGTTGGCGTCACTGTTCGATGGGTCTGACACGCTAAAGCGATAGTTGGGCCGGGGACAAAGACCTCCGGATTGCGGTCAATCCGGGGCCTCGGTGTCACTCGACGAGGCGTTCGATCTCGGTCACGAGGACATCGCTCGCGCCGATCTGCTTCAGTCGGTTGATCGTCTCGAAGACCTCGCGTTCGTCGACGACGGCATGGACCGCAACATCCTCCGTCCCGGCGATGTCCATCACGGTCGGCCCGCCCATCCCGGGCAGGACGTCTTTGACCTCCTCCAGTTCGGACTCGGGCGCGTTCATCATGAGGTAGCGCTTGTCTTCGGCTGACAGCACCGAGGACAGCGCCATCTCGATCTGCTGGACTTTGGGATCGTCGGCGACGTCCTCGCGGGCGAACAGTCGGACTGAACTCTCGAGGACGTCGTCGATGACTGCGAGGCGGTTCATCCGCAGCGTCGTGCCCGTCGAGGTGATGTCGACGATGCCGTCGGCGATGTCGACGTGCGGCGTGAGTTCCGTCGCCCCGGAAACCTCCGTAATCTCGGCGTCGATGCCCGCGTCGTCGAGGTAGTTTGCGGTGACGTTCGGGAACTCCGTCGCGATCGTCCCGCCCTCGAGATCGGTGGGTTCCTCGATGTCGCCGTCCTCGGGCGCGGCGAGGACGAGCCTGCACTGGCCATAGTCCAGATCGAGGAGGGAAACCAGGTTCTCCCGGTCGGCCTCCTGGGCCTGGTCGTAGCCGGTGATGCCGAGGTCGGCCGCGCCGTCGGAGACGTATTCGGGGATGTCCGCGGCGCGTGCGTAGAGGACGGTCACGTCGTCGTCGACCGTCCGGGCGTATAGCTGTCGGTCAGCGCCGTCGACGAGGTGGAGCCCGGCGCGTTCGAGCAATTCGACGCTCGGGTCGTGAAGCCGGCCCTTATTGGGCAAGGCGATTCGCATACTCACTCTCCGTGCGAGAGGCGCAATTGTCTTTCGGCACGGGTCGGGCGTACGACTCGAGACGGCGAGTAACTCGTCGGAAGATACATTCATTACCGTGGCTCCGGACCGTTCTATCATGCGCAGGAGAGGTGAGTCGAGCCCCCGATGATCGACGGGTTGCTGATCGGTGCCCGGTTCTGGTACCTGGCGATCTTCGGCTTCTCTGCGGTCGCCACGTTCGTCAGTGCGGTCCGAGTCAACCGGATCGCCGAGGGCGACACCCGACGGGGTCTGGTCGCGCTCTTGCTCACCAGCGGCGGGTGGGCACTTGCCCACGTCGGCTACCTGGCGACAGCCGACGAGCAACTGGGCGTGTTCCTCTACCAGATCGGCCTCGTCGTCGGGTTGAGTACGATCGGTGGCTGGCTGTACTTCTGTTCGGCCTTTACCGGCCGGTCGCTCCACCGCGACCCACGGATCCGGCAGATATCGCTCACCGTCTTCCTCGCGATCGTCGCCGTAAAGCTCACCAATGACTTTCACGGCCTGTACTTCTCGAGTGAAGTCGTATCGACGCCGTTTCCCCACGTCGCGATCGCGAGCACTACGTTACACTGGACGGTCATGGCCGGCAGTTACGCGCTGGCGACGGTCGGATACTTCATGCTCTACGAGCGCTTCCGACACGTCAGCCACGACTCGCGGCCGCTGCTCGCCCTCCTCGGGCTGACGGCCCTGCCGGTCGGCTTCGACGTGCTGGGGATGCTCGTTCCCGGTCTGATGGAGATAACTTACGAGCCGGTCGGCGTCGCGGCCTTCGCCGTCGGGCTCTCGTTCGTCTACTTCGAGCGCTTCCGGACGATCAGGCTGGCCGGCGATCGGGACGATCCCGTGATCGTCCTCGACGCAGACGATCGGATCCAGGATTACAACCGCGCGGCCACGCGACTGGTCCCCGCCCTGGACGACCGGTCGGTGATCGGCGACCGCTTTGCTGACGTCGCCCCGCGGTGTGCGGAGAAAATCGCGACGGATGACCCGCTCGTCACGGTCTACCGGGACGGCGAGACGCGGTACTACCGCGTCACCGAACAGCAGTTCTCGGCCTCCCAGTCCTCGCTGGGACGGGCCCTCGTCTTCACCGACGAGACCCATCGCGAACAGTACCGCAAGGAGCTCGAACGACAAAACGACCGGCTGGATTCCTTCGCCAGCATGCTCTCTCATGACCTGCGGAACCCGCTGAACGTCGCCCAGGGCCGGCTCGAACTTGCTCGTGACGAACACGATAGCGAACACCTCGTGGCGGCAAACGACGCTCTCACCCGCATCGAGACGCTCATCGAGGACGTCCTCCAGCTCGCCCGCCAGGGCCAGCCCGTCGAGGAGACCGACCGCGTCAGCCTCGGGGCGATCGCCCGGGACGCCTGGGGAATGGTCGAGACGGCCGAGGCGGAACTGGTCGTCGACTCCGATCACGATGTCGAGGCCGATCCGGACCGCCTCCAGCGGCTGTTCGAGAACCTCTTCCGGAATTCTATCGAACACGGCGGCGAGGACGTCACCGTCACGGTCGGCGCACTCGATGACACGGAGGGCTTTTTCGTCGTCGACGACGGACGCGGTGTCCCCGAAGAAGAACGTGACCAGGTCTTCGAGTCGGGCTACAGCACCGCGGAGGACGGCACCGGGTTCGGGCTCTCGATCGTCGAGCAGATCGTCGCCGCTCACGAGTGGACGATCGACCTCGCGGACGTCGAGACGGGAACGCGATTCGAGATCCGGACGTGAGCGCGAGTATTTAAGTGAATCGACGGGCGTCGGACGGGTGGCTGACGAACCTATTTGTCGATGCCGTCCGCCGATCTTGCATAATGAACGACGTTCTATCGGACCTCGAAGAAGTGACCGTCGAGTTCGACGAGGAGACCATCGAGGTGCTGGACGAGAAGGCCTTCCGGGATCACCGGGACAACCGCGAGGCCGCGATTCGGGAGCTGTTGGACCAGTGGTTGAAAGAGCGCGAGGAGTGACCGCGAGTACGGCGGCCGATTCGTTCAGTGCAGTGCCGATCGTGGCGGTCTGGATAGCGTGAACGGTCTCTCCAGTGGTCATCCAAGCCGTTCGATCTGCTCGGTGAGGTACTCCCGAAGAGACGTGACCGTTCCTGTTGAGATCGACGACTCGCCGAAATCACTCCGATACCCGTGTCGCAGTCCGTCACTTGCGAGAACTTCCTTCCCCCGTTCGAGTTGTTCTTTGCGTGCCTGTTCGTCCCCTCGGTGCAGATGGGGCGTTACCGCCTCCAGACGGACCTCTTCGGCCACTGCGAGGACGTCCCGGAGATCCGTCTCGCGTCCGCTGTGGAGCTTCGTCGCGACGAGGACGGTGCCGTCGACGACGTTTGCGGACGTGGTCATCGTTCCGCCACTGATCTCGCGTCGGTGACTGTGTTCGGAGAGGTACTCGAACGACCACTGGGCTTCAGTTTGCCGACAACCGAGGCCGTTGACCAGCAGATCGAAGCCGATCGGCTGTCTGGGCGCGAGTCGTTTCTCGAACTCCCTGACTTCGGTGTCGTAGATCCAGTGCTTCGAATGACTGTCCGTTTGTTCGAACCCTCGCTCCTCAAGAAATTCGACGAACTCGTCCACCGCGTCCGGCGGAGCGACGATATCGAGGTCCGTCGAAAAGCGGGCGTTGAATACCGACACTGCATACCCACCGACGAGCACGTACGAGAGATCGCTCTCCTGGAGGTCTGCGAGGAGTGAGACCAGCGCATCACTACGATCGCCGAGGCTCATGGCTGGGCCCGTTCACCTTCCCGGTAAGCGACACCGAGGTCGAGATCCTCGTACAGCCGATCGAGCATCGCGAGTGCCGACTGGAACTGCGCTGAGTGCTCACGCATGTACGTGACCGTTTCTGCCCGGGGGATCACTGGATACCCTTCAACGTATTCGCTGTCGAGGGACGGACGCGGTTCGAGAACGACCTGCAGTGGTCCCTGCACTGCCTCGCTGGGCTGGCGTTCGAGCGCGGTCGGCAACCCGAACGAATCGAAAAAGGTCTCCCAGTTGTCGATATCCCGTTCACGGACGGCGACGAACAGCGGGTAGTCGTCGGGCTCGCGGGCGACCTGGTAGCCGCCGTGTGTCCAGACGTAGACGGCGTCGATCCGGGTGAACGCGAACGGCCAATCGCCGAACTGCGGGAGGACGTACGCCTCTTCGATCGATGGCGGACTGACGCGGGCGCTCGAAGCGAGTAGATCGCGGGCCGCTTCGCGGACATGGTGGTCCGGCAGGGTCAGGCCATCGTCGTAGCCGAGAAACCCCGCGTCTTCGAGCCGATTGACCGCTTGTCGGACCGTTTCGTATGGCCGCTGTATCCGTTGAGCGACTCGGCGAATCGAGTCGCCGTCCTCGGCCGCGAGGACGACCTGCGCCGCAGTTTCCCCGATAACCTCGTACATCTTATGGTTACCAGTAATTGGGTAATAGTTAAAAATTTTACTGAATGGCCGGTCGTTTGGCGATCTCTCGTTGACGAACATTGACTTCCTCCCCGCGCTGCAGCGCGAGTCTTTCTCCTCGATTCTCCGTAATTCCGTCGTGTCGCTTTCGGAACCCGCCACTGTCTTATTCGTCCCGCGAAAACCACACGCCATGAGTGACCTCCTCGTCACGGGCGGACGGGTTCTCCGTCCGGACATGACAGTCGAACGCGCGGACGTGCTCGTCGATCAGGACGCGGGCACGATCGAGGCCGTTGGCGATCCCGGCGGTGGCGACGACGAACTCGACGCCGAAGGCGGACTGATCATCCCGGGGCTCGTCAACGCCCACACCCACGTCGCGATGACGCTGCTCCGGGGACTGGCCGACGACAAGCCGCTGGACGCCTGGCTGCAAGAGGACATCTGGCCGGTCGAGGCCGAACTCACCCCTGAAGACATCCGCGTCGGTGCGGAACTCGGGCTGATCGAGATGATCAAGTCCGGCACGACGGCCTTATCGGACATGTACTTCGAGGTCGAAGAGATCGCCGAAGCGGTCGAGCAGGCCGGCGTTCGGGCACGGCTCGGCTATACTGCCGTGACTGTCGGCAAGGACGACGAGGGCGCCCGGGCGGACCTCGAACGGAGCCTCGAAGTCGCGCGGGAACTCGACGGTGCGGCCGACGGTCGGATTCGGACGACGTTTCAGCCACATTCGCTGACGACCGTCGGCGAGGAGTACCTCCGGGAGTTCGTCCCGCGGGCCAACGAGGCGGGGCTGGCGACGCATTTGCACGCCAACGAGACGCCCGAGGAGGTCGCCCCAATCGTCGAGGAACACGGCGTGCGTCCACTCGCCTATGCCGAGGACCTCGGACTCCTCGCCGGCGATACCTACGTCGCCCACGGCGTCCACGTCGACGACAGCGAGATCGACCTGCTGGTCGAGACCGACACCGGCGTCGCCCACTGCCCGGCCTCGAACATGAAACTCGCCAGCGGGATGGCCCCCGTTCAGGACATGCTCGAAGCCGGCGTCACCGTCGGCATCGGTACCGACGGCGCGGCCTCGAACAACGATCTCGACATGTTCGACGAGATGCGCGACGCGGCCATGCTCGGCAAGCTCGCCGCGAGCGATGCGAGCGCCGTCGATGCGGCGACCGTCGTCGAGATGGCGACGGCAAACGGTGCCGAGCTTCTCGGCTTCGATTCCGGCCGGATCGAGGTCGGCGCGAACGCCGATCTGGCAGTTCTTGACCTCGAATCGCCGCATCTCACACCGGCCCACGATCTGGTCTCACACCTGGCGTACGCCGCCCGCGGCTCGGACGTTCGTCACACTGTCGCCGACGGCCAGGTGCTCATGCGCGACCGGGAGGTAACTGTCTTCGACGAGGACAGTGTCCGTGAGACGGCCGTCGACCACGCCGACGCGCTGGTCGACCGTGCGACCTGATCGTCGTCGCCCGGGTGACCATTCTGTCATTGAATACTTGAGTGACGAGCAAGAATAGAACGCTGTAAAACTATTCTAAACAGTATAAACGATTCAGCGGGCGCTATTTCGATCGGCAAACACTCCCGAACGGAGTGAACGGCTCTCGGGGTATATCTTCCCGTAGTCCCGAGTGAGAGATGTGATGAATCAAAAGCTAACTGCCGTCGCCCTGGCCGCGCTAATGGTCGTCTCGGTGGCCGCTCCTGCGGTGGCTGCCGATGGCGGCCTCGCGGTCTCGGTGACACAGGCCGGTAACAACGCGGACGTGACGATTTCGGTGACTGACAACGGGACAGCCGTCTCGAACGCCACCGTCGACGTGAGCGTCGCGACGGACGACGCCGACGAGGATCTCAACGAGACGGACGAGGAACTCAACGAGACAGAAGATGACCTGAACGAGACGGAGGAAGAGGAGACGGAGGAAGAAGAGGAGACTGAGGAAGAAGAGACGGAAGAAGAGGAGACTGAGGAAGAAGAGACGGAAGAAGAGGAGACTGAGGAAGAAGAGACGGAAGAAGAGGAGACTGAGGAAGAAGAGACGGAAGAAGAGGAGACTGAGGAAGAAGAGACGGAAGAAGAGGAGACTGAGGAAGAAGAGAACGACACGTACGCGGGCGCTGGGACGTACACGACGGATGAAAACGGTACCGTCGCCCTTCCGGCTCCCGAGACCGAGATGCCCGTCGAGGTCACGGCGACGGTCGGGAACCGGACTGCGACGACGACCGTCGCGCTCGAAGCGGCCGACGCCGGCGATGACGACGCGTTCGGCCAGCAAGTGAGTGCGTTCGTCCAGGAGATGCTCGCTGGTGGCGGCGCTGGCCCCGGCTTCGGACAGGCAGTCGCCGACTTCGTGACCGAGAACAACCCCGGCAACGATAACCGCCCCGACCACGCCGGGCCGCCCGGCGACGCTGGTCCCCCCGCTGACGCCGGTCCCGGAATGAGCGACGACGGCAACGAGACTGACGACGACCGACGCGGTCCGCCCGAACACGCCGGTCCGGACGGCAACGAGACTGACGACCGCGGTCCGTCCCAGGCTGGCGATCAGGAGCCGGATCGTGATCAGGACCGTGACGCGACCGACGCAGACGATGACGCAGACGAGGAACGTGAAGAGGCGGACGCTGACGAGGAGGACGCTGACGAGGAAAAAGAAGCCGACGAAGAGGACACTGATGCGGACGAAAACAACGACCGACGCGGCCCGCCCGCACACGCCGGTCCCGGACGATAACGCTGACATCGAATTACCGTGTTGGCTGCTGAACCGCTGCGATCGAAATTTTCCGGCTGTGATTGAGTTCGGGACCGCTGAGATTTGGCTTTTGAGCGTCCGTTCGGTCGACGCTTCGGTAGCGTTTTCCCGCCGTGTGTCGATACTTCATTCATGAGTCAACCGATTACCGAGCGGGTCGAGGATCCCGATGGAAAGCGAGCGTCGGGCCGCCGCAAGATCGACTGGGCGCGCGAGCACATGCCGATCGTGGCCGCCCTGCGCGAGGAGTTCGAGGCCGAACAACCCCTGGCGGGCGAGACGATCGGGATGGCAATGCACGTCGAGGCGACGACGGCCGTCCTGACCGAGGCGCTGGCCGCCGGCGGGGCCGAGGTCGCCATCACCGGGTGTAACCCGCTGTCGACCCACGACGACGTGAGCGTCGCTCTCGATGCCAACGACTTGATCACGTCCTACGCCGAGCGCGGCGTCGAGGACGAGGCCTACTACGGTGCGATCGACGCCGTCCTCTCCCACGAGCCGACGATCACCATCGACGACGGTGCCGATCTCGTGTTCCGCGTCCACGAGGAGTACCCCGAACTCATCGACTCCATCGTCGGCGGCTGTGAGGAGACGACCACCGGCGTCCACCGCCTGCGGTCGATGGACGACGACGGCGCGCTGGAGTACCCGATGTTCGCCGTCAACGATACGCCGATGAAGCGACTGTTCGACAACGTCCACGGGACGGGCGAGGCCAGCCTGGTCTCGATCGAACTCACGACGAACCTCTCGATCGCCGGCAAGACGGTCGTCGTCGGCGGGTTCGGCCAGTGTGGAAAGGGCGTCGCGATGAAGGCACGCGGGATGAACGCCGACGTTATCGTTACCGAGGTCGAGCCTCGACAGGCACTTGCGGCCCATATGGAAGGGTTCCGTGTCATGCCGATGGTCGAGGCCGCAAGCGAGGGTGACATCTTCGTGACGACGACGGGCAACCGCGACGTCATCACGCGTGACGCCTTCGAGAACATGCAGGACGGCGCCGTCCTTTCGAACGCCGGGCACTTCGACGTCGAGATCGACCTCGAGACGCTCGAAGACATGGCCGAGAACACCTTCGAGGCCAGAGACGGCGTTCGCGGGTACGAACTCCCGGACGGTCGCCAACTGAACGTCCTCGCCGAGGGACGTCTGGTGAATCTGGCGTCGCCGGTCGCGGAGGGTCACCCCGTCGAAGTCATGGACCAGAGCTTCGCGATCCAGGCCGTTTCAGCCCGTGAAATGGTCGAGAACGGTGAGGAGTACGGGGCCGGCGTCCACAACGTCCCCGACGAACTGGACAAGGAAGTCGCCGAGATCAAACTCGACGCCGAGGGCGTCGAGATCGACGAGTTGTCGCCCGAACAGCGCGAGTACATGGACTCCTGGCAACACGGGACGTGAGTGACGACGGCTGCCCGGTCGCAACTCTGTATTCCGGCTCTTCTGTGGTTCCCGTTTTCGCCCTGGATCCGCGCTCGACTGCGTCTCGGATTGGCTCCTGGAACATTTCAGACTGACAGTACCCGCCGACGCTTCCAGACCGTCAGCAACCCCCGCCATCGACAGACCGCCACCACGGTCGGGCGCTGCTGTGGGAACGTTCGCCCACCGCTGCCCGCGACTTTATATATCAGACTGCTCCCACTCGAATGCATGTCAACGGTGACAGATGCTCAGGGGAGGACACGGGAGCAACGGTCGAGTAAGATCGGGTTTGTCAGCGTCCTGACCGCCTTCTACGCGATCGTGACGTTGTTGAGTGGGGCGTTCGTGGTCGCTGCCCTGCTGTTCGGCGGTCGCTATCTCCTCTACGGCGTCCAGAATGTGTTGATCGTGATCGCACTCATGGCCTTTCTGTTCAGCGGTCTCTTCGCCGCCGTCGCCTACTGTCTCTGGAAACGAACCCCTCGAAGCCGCATGCTCGGATACGCTGTACACGTCCCGTCGTTGGTCGGGCCGATCCCGATCCTCCTCGTCGGTAACTTCTGGGTGGCGCCGTCCATAGTGCTGTCTGGCATGGCGATTTACTTCCTCTACGACGAGGGTGGCGCGTTCCAGTGACGGAGTGGACAACAGGCGACGCGGTACGCGATTCACGACGAGGATCGTCAGGGTGAAACTGGCGGTCTGACGCCCGAAAAGCAGCGAATATTGGATTCTGCGAGGACGGAATCTATTGGCCGTCAAGAGTTACCTTCTTGGCCCTGCTGGTCGACCGGACAGTCACATGAGCGACCAGGGGGATCGAGCGATCCACGTCCTCTACGTCCAGGCCGATACCGAGGTCGCCGAGGAGACGAAAACGGCACTGGAGCGCGAGAGTGATCGGATCACGGTCCTGCCCGTTCCGACGCCACAGGCGGGGCTAGTTCAGCTCGATTCCGGCCGTTTCGACTGTGTTCTCAGTGACCACCACCTCTCGGGGATGGACGGGACCGAGTTGCTGACACTCGTCCGCGAGCGTCACGGAGATGTTCCGTTCGTATTGTATACCGATGCGGGGAGTGAGTCTGTCGCCAGTGAGGCCATCGCCGCCGGTGTCGACGACTATGTCATTCGACAGCCAGAGCAGTACGACCGGCTCGCCGACCGAATCGAAGAAGCAGTCCGGAACGCCGAAACGGATTCCCAACAGCCCGCGGATCTCCTCGAAGACAAGGCGAACCTCCTCGACCAGCTCTTCGAGCAACTCCCCGTTTCACTCTACGTGAAGGATACGGATGGGCGACACCTGTACATGAGTGACTACGACGTCGCTCCGGGGGCAGTCCTGGGAAAGACTGACCGGGAGATCTACGGCGACGACGAGTTCGCCCAGGAGGCTGCCCGAGACGACTGTCGGGTTATCGAGACGGGCGAACCGATCATCAACAAGGAGGAGTACAACGAGGACAACGGCGAGTGGACGCTCACCTCCAAAGTGCCGTGGTACGGCGAGGACGGCGAGATCAACGGACTCATCGGCGTTACCCGGTTCATCACCGAGAAAAAAGAGTACGAGCGGGAGATCGAACGCAAGAACGAACGCTTAGAGAAGTTCGCTTCGGTCATCTCTCATGACCTTCGCAACCCATTGACTGTCGCGGCGGGCAACGTCGACTTGCTTCGCCAGGAATCCGACGATAGCCGGCTGGAACGTATCGGGGCTGCACTCGACCGCATGGATGCACTGATCGCGGACATTCTCGAACTTGCCCGTCAGGGCCAGTCGGCGATCGATCCCCAACCCGTGTCCCTGGCGGCACTCGCCCGTGAAGCCTGGGAGACTGTCGAAACGAGCGACGTCGAACTCGATATCGCTGGCGATCTCCGGTTCCATGGCGACCACCAGCGCGTGCTCGAACTCCTCGAGAACCTCATGCTCAACGCCTGTGAACACGCCGACCCGGAGACGATCACTGTTGGGCCGCTGGCGGATGCGACGGGATTTTACGTCGCCGACGACGGATCGGGTATTCCCGAAGACATGTGCGGGGACATTTTCCGGCTCGGGTTCACCACTGGAGAGAACGGAACGGGCTTCGGACTGGCGATCGTCTCGGAGATCGCCGAGGGCCACGACTGGACGGTTACGGCCACCGAAAGTGAGTCCGGCGGCGCACGCTTCGAGATCACCGGCGTCGAGTCGTGCTAGCTGGTCGGTCGAACAGGGGGCTGTTAGCTGTCGGCGTCGCCCTCTCCGTCATACCACTCGGCGAAGGCGTCCAGGGCACGTCCGCGGTGGGAGTATTCGTTCTTCTCGTCGGGATCCCTCTCGGCGAAGGTGCGGTCGTCGTACTCGAAGATCGGATCGTAGCCGAACCCGCCCTCGCCCCGGGGCGCGACGATCTGGCCGTCGACTCGCCCCTCAAAGATCGCAACCGGCGGGTCGCCGTCCCGGATGGTCGGGGCGGAACCGAACGCGGAGCCGTCACAGTAGGCGATCAGCGACCGGAAGGCGGCGGCGTGATCGGCCTCGGGTTCCGTGAGCCGCCAGATGCGTTCGATCCCCAGCGTGTCCTCGACGTACGCGGAGTAGGGACCGGGAAAGCCATCGAGTGCGTCGACGAACAGCCCCGAGTCCTCGACCATCACGGCTTCGCCGACTTCGCGGTAGGCTTCCCGTGCCCCGTGAGCGGCGATCGCTCCCAGGTCGTGGCTCTGGATCTCGGTGTAGTCGAAGGAGAACTGCGTCACGTCGTCGTCGAGTGCCGCCCGTGCCTCTCGAAGCTTCCCGTCGTTGCCGGTCACGAACCGAAGCATAGCCAGGGTGAGGCTCCCCGCTCAAAAAGGGGCGTCGGTCCGGGAGTGGCCCACGCCGTCACGCCGTTATCAGGCGTCCCGTGAGCCACGCCGCTGTCTGGCGTCCCGTCAGTTACTCCACCATCACTTCGACCGGCTCGCTGTCTTCGTCCTCGGCGTCGGTATCGACGTCGCCCTCCTCACCGGACTGTTGCTGGTAGAGCAGGAGGCCGGCGACGCCGAGGACGAGCCACGATCGCCAGTTCGCCAGATTGAGCGTATAGCCGACGCCGAAGGGCTTCTTCGTGAGCATGCCCTCTCCCGGCTGCCAGTACGCGGAGAGCAGTCGCTTCATGCTCGGCCGCTCGAAGTTGTACGGGATACCGAAGATCTCGCCCGTCTGTGGTTTTTCGGACATACATTTCCGTACGACTGGATCCGTTAAGACGTTTGTCCCGGCGCGTGCTGAGTCGGGTCGCGCTCGACACCGTTCTTAAGGCACTGGCTCGCCAATCCCCTCTCATGCGACGTTTCCGGATCGGCAGCGCGTTCGGAATCCCGATACAGCTAGACCTGACTTTCCTGCTTGTCCTCCCGCTTTTCGCCTGGATCATCGGCTCACAGGTCGGACAGTCGGTCGAGTTGATGAATGACATCTGGGGGGCGGGCATTCCGGTCGGTCCGCTCGCCACCGGACAGCTCCCCTGGGTGCTCGGCGCCACGGCGGCGGTGGGGCTGTTCACCGGCGTCGTCCTCCACGAACTCGGCCACTCGGTGGTGGCGATGCGGTATGGCTTCCCCATCTCGTCGATCACGCTGTGGCTGTTCGGCGGGATCGCCCAGCTCGATGAGATGCCCGAGGACTGGAAACAAGAGCTGTTCATCGCGCTGGCCGGCCCGATCGTCAGTGTCGCGCTGGCGGGACTCTCCTACGCGGGCTTTCTGCTCGTGCCGACGGGGGATGCCGTCGGGATCGCCTCCGTGAAGTTCCTGCTCGGATACCTCGCGCTGATGAACTTCGCGCTGGCGATATTCAACATGCTGCCCGGATTTCCGATGGACGGGGGCCGGGTCCTCCGGGCGCTGCTGGCCCGCAATCGCCCCTTCGCCCAGGCGACCCAGATCGCCGCCGAGGTCGGCAAGCTCTTTGCCCTCCTGCTTGGCCTGTTCGGCCTGTTCGGCGGGGGCGGACTGTTCCTGGTCGCGATCGCCTTCTTCATCTACATCGGCGCGTCCAGCGAGGCCCAGATGACGACGATGAAGGCCGCCTTCGAGGGCGTGTCCGTTCGGGACGTGATGACGCCTGCCGACCGCGTCCAGACCGTCGATCCCGACCTCTCGGTCGCCGAGCTGATGGAGTTGATGTTCCGCGAGCGCCACACCGGGTTTCCCGTCGTCGATAGCGGACGGGTCCTCGGTCTGGTTACGCTGGAAGATGCCCGCGCGGTCCGGGAAGTCGAACGGGAAGCGTTCAGGACCGAGGAAGTGATGACGACGGATCTCCGGACGATCCATCCCGACGAGAACGCGATGACGGCCCTGACCAGGATGCAGGAGCACAACATCGGCCGCCTGATCGTCATGGAGGACGACGAGTTCGTCGGGTTGCTCACCCGATCGGACCTGATGACGGCACTCTCGATCATCAAGGAGAGCGGTCGCGACACCGCGATGAGCGGGCGGGCGCTCAACGGTGGCGTCCCGACGACAATGTCGCATGACGAACGGGCGGGTCAGGACGATCGCCGTTTCGAGGACTGAGCCGGCCTAAGCCCGGACCTGAGCTGGCTCACACGGGGAGTGAGATGCTACTGGCCGGCTCACCGCGTCGCGCATCGCGAACGGTAAGTCGCGTCACCGTCCAGGTGATCGGGTCGATCGACCGCTCGACGAGCCGGTTGATCCGCTCGTCATCGCCACCCCGGGCGATCGTGACGTGTGGGCTGTATTCGTCGCCTTCCAGCCCCTCGACCGGGGAGAACAGGTCGACGAGTCGTCCGTGAACCCGGCGGAGTTCGGGGCTCTCGACAGTAAGGTAAACAACCGGCGCGGGACCGTTTGTCGGATTAGCGAAATAATCGACCCCGGTCACCTGCGCTTCGAATGGCGGTTGCCCGGTCAGGTATTCGCGCACCTGGGCCTGGATTCGCGGGACCGACCGATCTTGCCCGAGGCGCTTCAGCACCAGCGTGTGCTCGCCGCGCGTTCGCTCCTGGGCCCGTGGCACGTCGTGGGCCAGTTCACTCGCCAATCGGGCGACTGACGAGGGAACCGGGACGTTCAGGCTGTACACGTCTCTCCTGCAGGTTCGATGGGAAATAAGCGACTCGATCGATCAGATCCGGTCGAGCAACCACAGCACGATCAGGACGACGATAATCAGCCCCAGCAGCGGTCGGAACGGACCGAGGAGCCATGCGATCCCATCGATGACCATTCCGACGATTTCGAGGACGATCAGGACGACTACCAGCAGGAGGACAATCTTCAGCAGGTCTTCGACGTCGAGGCTCATGTAGCTCACTTCACACGCAACCCCAATAGGCGTTGTGGCGGATCGCTGGATCGGACGTCCCGGGGATTCTATGGCCCGTGACCCACTCACACGCCGGCTCCAACCCGGAAGATATTAGTATCGCTTACCGGATATTCCGGGGTACATGACGCCGATCCGCCGGTCCGACGCGAGCGTGGCCGCGACCGGCGGGTCCGTCTTCCTTCTCCGACGCCGACGACCGGGCCGTTAGGCCCGAATACATTCACCTCAGACTGGTTTCGTCTCATTTCATTGCCGCCCACCGTCGGGTTCCGGGGCGGTCATCTCTCACCCGACAGTCACCACACCCATGACACAACAGGACGGAAACGGCACAGTCGCGCTCGCCTTCTCCGGCGGGCTCGACACCACAGTCTGCGTACCGCTGCTCAAGGAAGAATACGGCTACGACGACGTCATCGGCGTCACGGTCGACGTGGGCCAGCCCGACTACGAGTTCGACGAGGCCGAGGAGACCGCCGAGGCCCTCGGGCTTGACCACTACGTCGTCGACGCCCGCGAGGCGTTCGCCGACCTCTGTCTGCAGGCCGTCGAGGCCAACGCCGACTACCAGGGCTATCCGCTCGGGACCGCCCTCGCGCGGCCGGTCATCGCCGAGGGGATCGCCGATGTCGCCAGAGAACAGGGCTGTAGCGCGCTCGCTCACGGCTGTACCGGGAAGGGCAACGACCAGTTGCGCTTCGAGGCCGTCTGGCGCGACACTGACATGGACGTCATCGCACCGATCCGCGAACTCGGCCTGACTCGGGAGTGGGAGAACGAGTACGCCGAGGAGAAGGGCCTGCCCGTCGAGGGCGGGGCCGGCGGCCGGTACTCCATCGACACGAACCTCTGGAGTCGCTCGATCGAGGGCTCGGAACTCGAAGACCCGGCGACGATCCCCGAGGACGACATTTACCTCTGGACCGAGAATCCATCCGGCAAGGAGGCCGAACTCGTCGAGATCACCTTCGAGGACGGCACCGCCGTCGCCGTCGATGGCGAGGAACTCGGCTCGGTCGAACTCATCGAGGAACTCAACGAACGCGCCGGTGCCCACGGGATCGGCCGCACAGACATGATGGAAGACCGGATGCTCGGCCTGAAGGTTCGGGAGAACTACGAGCATCCCGCCGCGACGGTCCTGCTCACGGCCCACGAAGCCCTGGAAGGACTCGTCCTCACCGCCGAGGAGCGCCAGTTCAAGACCACGATCGACCAGCGCTGGTCCGAGAAGGCCTACGAGGGACTGATCGACGCGCCGCTGATGAAGGACCTCGAAGGATTCATCGACGAAACCCAGACTCGTGTCACCGGGACGGTGACCGTCAAACTCGAAGGTGGCCACACCAGAGCCGTCTCGCGTGAATCCGACTACGCCGTCTACAGCGAGTCGGCGGCCTCCTTCAACGAGGAGGACGTGACCGGCGGGATCACGCAGGACGACGCCACGGGCGTCGCAAAGTATCACGGGTTCCAGTCGCGCCTGGCCAAGCGCGTGACCGAATCGCTTGACGAGGAGTGAGCCATGAGCGAGGAACCCACGGCGAACGGCGACGAAGACGGCGGTGAGGACGGCAGCGAGGGCGTCGTCCGCCGGGACCGTTTCAGCGGCGGCCCCGCCCGGGGGTTCCTCTCGTCGCTTTCGGCCGACGAGCGCATCTTCGCCGCCGACCTCGCGGTCGACCGCGCCCACGTCGTGATGCTCGCCGAGCAGGGGATCGTCGAGGCCGACACTGCCGGCGAGATCCTGGCTGCCCTCGAGGAGATCGAGGATGCCGGCCACGACGCGCTGTCCGAGGGCGAGGACGTCCACGAGGCTATCGAGACGGCCGTCATCGAGCGCGCCGGTCCCGACGGCGGTCGGATGCACACCGCCCGTTCGCGCAACGACGAGGTGGCGACCTGCATTCGGTACCGCCTGCGTGCGGATCTCCTCGACGCCATCGAGGCGACCCTGGAGGCTCGCGGCGCGCTCATCGAGACTGCCGAGGCCGAACGTGAGACGGTGATACCGGGGTTCACCCACCTCCAGCCGGCCCAGCCGACGACCGTCGCTCACTGGGCGCTGTCCTACGAGCGCGCGCTGGCTCGCGAGACGGCCCGCCTGCTCGACGCGTACGATCGCACGAATCAATCACCGCTCGGCGCGGCCGCATTCGCGGGCACACCCTTCGACATCGACCGCGAGCGGACGGCCGACCTGCTGGGCTTCGAGGGAACGATGGCCAACGCGATGGACGCCGTCTCCGCGCGGGATTTCCTCGTCGAATCGACGGCAGCGCTGGCGACCCTGGCGACGACGCTGTCGGGGCTTGCCGAGGATGTCGTGATCTACGCGAAGTCGGGCTACGTCGAGGTGGACGACGCCTACGCCTCGACGTCCTCGATCATGCCACAGAAGAAGAACCCCGACACGCTCGAACTCGTCCGCGCTCGCGCGGGCGACGCCGCGGCGGGCCTCAACGGCCTGCTGACGACCTTGAAAGGACTGCCACGGGCCTACAATCGCGACCTGCAGCGCGCCGGCGGCCACGCCTGGCGCGCGATCGACGGCGTCAGCGAGGCCACCGAGGTCGCCGCCGGCGCGATCGCCACGGCAGAGTGGAACGACGAGGCACTCGCCGACGCAGCGGGCGAGGGCTTCTCGACGGCGACGGGCGTCGCCGACGCGCTGGCGATGGCCGGCGTCCCGTTCCGGACGGCCCACGAGGTCGTCGCGAGCGCGGCCGAAGTCGCCGGCGACGACGCGGATTTTGATGCGCTGGACGCCGCCGCGCGCGACACGCTCGGTGAATCGCTGACAGCGTACGTCGACCGTGAGACGATCGAAGCCGCACTCGATCCCGCCGAGAGCGTCGCGAGTCGCGACTCGGCGGGAGGCCCAGCACCGGAAGCCGTCGCCGAGCAGATCGCGAGCGCACGGGATGACCACGCGGCCGACAGCGATACACTGGCCGAGCGCCGGACGGCGATCGACGACGCGGCCGAGAAGCTACAGGCGGAGGTGGAGACGTATGTCTGAGACGATTGCGACAGCGAATGGGATAACACGGAGCATACACGAGATGACCACGACACACTGCACTGAATCGCGCCACCTGCCCACTGTCGGCGGCGGGTTCCCAACAGCATCGAACGCGCTGGCCCCCGAATCAGGAGGTGTGGGCGCGTGAACGTCGGGATCCTCTACTCGCGCATCCGTCAGGACGAAAAACTCCTCCTCTCGGAGCTTCGCGAGCGCGACCACGAGGTGACGAAGATCGACGTGCGCAAGCAGCGCTTCGGCCTCGACTCACCGCCCGAGGCCTTCGAGGACGTCGATATCGTCCTCGATCGCTGTCTGGCGACCAGCCGGAGCCTCTACGCGACGGAGTTCCTCTCAGCCTACGATATTCCGGTCGTCAACACCCACGAGACGGCCGAGACCTGCGCCGACAAGGTGACCAACAGCCTCGCGCTGCAGCAGGCCGGCGTCCCGACGCCGACGACGGAGGTCGCGTTCACCAAGGACACCGCCCTCGAAATCATCGAGGACTTCGGCTATCCGTGCGTGCTCAAGCCCGTCATCGGCTCCTGGGGTCGCCTGATGGCCAAGATCGACACCCGCGACGCCGCCGAGGCCATCCTCGAGCACAAGGCGACGCTGGGGCACTACGAGCACAAGGTCTTCTACGTCCAGGAGTTCGTCGAGAAACCGGGGCGAGACATCCGTGTGCTGGCGACCGACGGCGAGCCGGTCGGGGCGATGGTTCGCTCGTCGGATCACTGGCTGACCAACGCCGCGAAAGGCGCTGAGACCGATGCCTTCGAACTCGACGACCGTGCCAAGGAGTTGGTTGCCGAGGCCAGCGAAGCCGTCGGCGGCGGGCTGTTGGGTATCGACTTGATGGAGACAGGAGAAGACGGGGACGGGAATCCGACGGGCTACACCGTCCACGAGGTCAACCACACCGTCGAGTTCAAGGCACTGAACGACGCTGTCGAGACGGACGTCCCCGGCCAGGTCGTCGACTGGCTGGAGACGAAAGCGGGGGTGAGCGAGTGATGAACGCCAACGAGGGCGAACCGTCGTTGACCGCTTCCGTCGTCGGCGCGAGCGGGTTCACCGGCGGCGAACTCCTGCGGTTGCTCGCCGGGCACCCCGACTTCGAGATCGCCCAGGCCACGAGTCGCTCGAAGGAAAACAAGACGATCGGCCACGTCCACCCGAACCTCCGGGGGCTGGACCTGCGCTTTAGCTCGCCCGAGGACCTGAAGTCGGTGGATGTCCTGTTCGCGGCGACGCCCCACGGCGTCTCGATGGACCACATCGACGCGTTTCAGGACGCTGCCGACACGGTTGTCGACCTCTCGGCGGACTTCCGCCTGGATTCGGAAGCGCAGTACGACGAGTGGTACGACGGCCATAGCCGGCCGGAACTACTGGCCGACGCCGAGTACGCGCTGCCGGAACTCAACCGCGAGAATCTTGCTGACGCAGATTTGATCGCCTCCGGCGGCTGTAACGCCACGGCGACGATCCTCGGGCTGCTCCCGCTGTTCGAGCATGATGTCCTCTCCGGGGACGAGCAGATCGTGGTCGACGTGAAAGTCGGCTCGTCGGAAGGTGGCGCGGGCGGCGGTGAAGCGTCGAGCCATCCCGAGCGCTCGGGCGTCGTCCGCCCCTATGCGCCGACGGGCCATCGCCACGAGGCCGAGATCGAGCAGTTCCTCGGCGTCGACGTCTCGTTTACCGTCCACGCCGTCGAGATGATCCGCGGCGCGAGCGCCACTATCCACGCGTTTCCCGAGGAGCCGGTTTCGAAGGGCGACCTCTGGGGCGCGTATCGCGGCTCGTACGAGGACGAGCCGTTCGTCCGGATGGTCGCCGGCGGCGGTGGCGTCTATCGCTACCCCGAACCGAAGGCCGTTGCGGGCTCGAACTACGCCGAGGTCGGCTTCGAGTTGGACCCTGGAAACAAGCGCCTGGTCGTCTTCTCGGCCATCGACAACATGATGAAGGGGTCGGCCGGCCAGGCCGTCCACGCGGCCAACATCGCGCTCGGCTTAGAGGAGACCGCCGGACTGGAGTTCGCGGGGATGCACCCGGTGGGATCGCCATGACGGGGGTGCATCTCGGATGACGGTGGTCGTCAAGGTCGGCGGCGCTCGCGCGGTCGATCCCGAAGGGGCGCTGGCGGACGTGGCCCAGCTGGTTGCGGACGGCGAGGACGTCGTGGTCGTCCACGGCGGCTCGACGAAAGTGGACGACACGCTCGAACGCATGGGGATCGAACCGGAGTACGTCGAGACGCCATCGGGCGTCGTCGGCCGCTTCACCGACGAGGAAACCATGGAGGTCTTCGAGATGGCCTTCGGGCACCTCAACACGCAACTCGTCGCGGGCTTACAGAGCCAGGGCGTCGACGCCGTCGGACTCAGCGGCGTCGACGGGAAACTGCTCGCGGGACCCCGCAAGTCGGCGGTGCGCGTCATGGAGGACGGCAAACGCAAGATCAAGCGCGGCGACCACTCGGGGTCCATCAAGGAGGTCAACGACGAGCTGCTGTATACGTTGTTAGACGGTGGATACACGCCAGTGGCTGGACCACCCATGATCGGGAAGGACGATGACGAATGGTTGCCCGTCAATACCGACGCGGACCGCTCAGCAGCAGCGATTGCCGGGGCACTCGACGCGACGCTCGTCCTGCTTACGGACGTTTCAGGCGTCTACGCGGACCCTGAGGATCCGGAAACGTTGATCGAGTCTGTAGAGACGGGCGATGACTGGAACGACCTGCAGGACGCTGCCGAGGGCTTCATGGGGCGCAAGATCATGGCCGCCGAGGAGGCACTTAGCGGTGGGGCACCCGAGGTCGTCGTCGCCGATGCCAACGTCGACGAACCGATCAGTGGTGCCCTCGAAGGTAGTGGGACGCACGTCCACCAGACAGCGATAGAAACGGAGGAACACACATGAGCGGATTCGTATTTTCCGAAAAACCGATACAGATAGAGAACGGCGATGGCGCGGTTGTTTACGACGAGGCGGGCACCGAGTACCTGGACATGGGCGCGAGTTACGCCTGTGTCCCGCTGGGGCACAGCCACGCGGCCGTCGATTCGGCCGTCAAAGACCAGGTCGACGATCTGACCTACGTCCAGGCGTCCTATCCGGTCGAGACGCGGACGCGACTGTACGACACGCTCGCCGTGGCAGCGCCGGGCGACATCGACAACGTCTGGCTGTGTAACTCCGGGACGGAGGCCAACGAGGCGGCGCTGAAGTTCGCCCGGTCGGCGACCGGCGACTCGAAGATCGTCGCCACGATGCAGGGCTTTCACGGCCGGACGATGGGCGCGCTGGCGACCACCTGGAAGGACAAGTACAAGAAGCCCTACGAACCGCTGATCGGCGACGTGGAGTTCGTGCCCTACGACGACAGCGAGGCCCTCGCCGAGGCCGTCGACGACGAGACGGCGGCGGTCATCATGGAGCCCATCCAGGGCGAAGGCGGCATTCATCCCGCGTCGACCGAGTACCTCGAATCGGCCCGCGAGATCACCGACGAGGCCGGCGCGGCGCTGATCTTCGACGAAGTCCAGACCGGCATGGGCCGGACGGGAACGCTGTGGGCTTGCGAGAAGGCCGGCGTCGTGCCGGACATGCTCACGACGGCGAAGGGTCTCGCCAACGGCTTCCCGATGGGTGCGACGCTGTGTGCCGACTGGATCGCCGAGGACTACGGCAGCCACGCCTCGACGTTCTCCGGCGGTCCGGTCGTCTCGGCCGCTGCGGAGGCGACGGTCTCGACGCTCGTCGAGGAAGAGATCCCCCAGCACGCCGCCGACGTCGGTGAGTACCTTCGTGGGCAACTTGAGGACGAGTTGGGCGAGGCGGCTCGTGAGGTACGTGGCGAGGGGTTGATGATCGGCGTCGAGATCAAGCGCGGGGCCAACCGGGTGCTCAAGGACCTCGCGCTGAACCACCAGGTGCTGGCGCTCCCGGCCGGCCGAACAGTCGTCCGCCTGCTCCCGCCGCTGATCGTCGAGGAGGCACAGGCTGACGCGGTCGTCGCCGCGCTCGCGGAGGCGATCGACTGATGAGCGCGACGCGTGTTCCGACGGCCGACGTCTCGACCGAGGATGCCCGCGAGTTGCTGATCGACCTCGTCGAGATCCCCTCGGTCTCGGGCGATGTCGAGGACGCCGCCGCGGAGCTGGCGGCGTTCTTCGAATCTCACGGCCGCGAGGTCTGGATCGACGATGTGGGCAACGTCCGTGCCCCCGCAGATGACGGTGTGCTCCTCACGTCCCACATCGACACCGTCCCGGGCGATATTCCGGTCCGGCTCGAAGAGAACGAGGACGGCGAGACGGTCCTCTGGGGCCGGGGGAGCGTCGATGCGAAGGGCTCGCTGGCGGCGATGGCGGCCGTGGCGGTCCGGACCGGTGCGAGCTTCGCCGGCGTCGTCGGCGAGGAAGTCGACTCGACCGGCGGCCGCTATCTGGTCGAGGATCGGGAGATCGAACCCGACGCCGTCATCAACGGCGAGCCGTCGGGCTGGGACGGGATCACGCTGGGGTATCGTGGCTTGCTCGGTGGCACCTACGTCGCTACGAGCGAATCCGGCCACTCCTCGCGGCCGGACAACAACGCCATCGAGGACGCCATCGACTGGTGGAACCGCGTCGAGGCGGAGTTCGCCAAGGACGAGTGGCACCCGGTCTTCGAACGGGTGACCTGCAAGCCGGTCGACATCGACGGCGGGGTCAGTTCGGATGGGCTCTCGGTCGAGACGACAATGCGCGTCCAGCTTCGGGTGCCCCCGGAGTACACCACTGACGAGATCCGCGAGTTGGCCGACGGTCATCTCGATCGCGGGACCGTCAACTGGGACGACTGGGTCGAACCGGTGATGACCAGTCCCCGTACGGGGGTCGCGCGCGCCTTTCGCGCGGCGATCCGCGAGGAGGGTGGCGATCCGCGCCTCCTGCGCAAGACCGGCACCGCGGACATGAACATTTACGCCGACGCCTGGGACGTCGAGATCGTTTCGTATGGCCCCGGCGACTCGGACCTCGATCACGCCCCGGACGAGCACCTCCCGCTGCCCGAATTCGACCGCTCGGTCGCGGTACTGGACGACGTGACCACGAGACTTCTGGAGGAGCCATGACACGCAACGTACTCGACATCGACGACCTGACGAGCGAGGAACTGACGACCGTCCTCGATCGCGCCGCCACCATCAAGGCCGGCGAGGAGGCGGGCAACCCCCTCGAAGACGAGACGCTCGCGATGATCTTCGAGAAGCCCTCGACCCGGACCCGGGTCTCCTTCGAGACCGGGATGACCCAGCTCGGCGGCCACGCCATCTTCCTCGGGCCGGACGATATCCACCTGGGGGATAGCGAACCGGTCAAGGACACCGCGCGGGCGGTCTCGCGGTACGCCGACGCGATCATGGCGCGGCTGTTCGACCACGCTGACGCCGAGGAACTGGCCGAGTACGCCACCGTGCCGGTGATCAACGGCCTGACCGACGATGCCCATCCCTGCCAGACGCTGGCGGACCTACTGACGATCCGCCAGGAGTTCGGTGGCTTCGACACCGTCAGAGTCGCCTGGGTCGGCGACGGCAACAACGTCGCCCAGTCCTTGGTCCTCGGCGCGGCGATGGTCGGCCTCGATCTGACCGTCGCGACCCCGGAGGGCTACGAAATCGACGAGGAGGTTCTCGATCGTGCGGCCGAGTTGGGGACCGCTCCCGAGACGACACACGATCCCGAAGCGGCCGTCGAAGACGCCGACGTGGTCTACACGGACGTCTTTGTCAGCATGGGCCAGGAGGACGAGCGCGAGGAGAAACTCGCGGCCTTCGAGGGCTTTCAGGTCACGACCGAGTTGCTCGGCGATCGCACGCTGATGCACTGTCTGCCGGCCCACCGCGGCGAGGAGGTCACCGACGAGGTCATCGAGAGTGAGAACGCGATCGTGTGGGAGCAGGCGGAGAACCGACTGCACGCCCAGAACGGGTTGTTGGTGTGGCTGGCCGAGCGGGCATAACCGGTCGCGAGAGACGAGCGACCGGATTTCTGATCCAGATTTTCGAGAAGTGGGCGGCCGAGTGGGACGAGGCCGCCGAGCGCTCGAACGGCGACGCCGTGAGAGTGGTTCGCGAACGGAGTGAGCATTTTTGGGCCCGGCTTTTCGAGGCAGTGGGTACGCAGGCTTGCGTAGCGAGCCGAGGATGCCCGACGAAGAAACCGGTGGTCACTCGAACGGGTTCACGGCAGTATCGAGTCGTGTCAGCTCCTCGACCGCGTCGAAATCGTCGTCGAAGGAATACAGGTACTCGCTTCCTTCGCGCTCGAGATACGCGACGATCGTCGCATCAACGAAGGAGAGGGCGTCGTACCGGCGGAACAGCGCCTGGGCAGCGTTGAAATCGGCTCTCGGTGCGTGGTTGACTTCGAAGTGGGCACCCTCGAGGAGGCGATCGAGCAGCGCGTTCGCGGCCTCGGGGCCGAGTTTCTCGCGCGTGAGGTTCAGCGTCTCCGCGAGGACGTAGTTCGAGACGACGGCCTCCGGGAGGTCGCCGTGGTCGATCCCGCGAACGATCTCCCGTGCGCGGTCGTGATAGCGGTCACGGGCGCTCGCAGCAGCGAACAGAACGTTCGTATCGAGGACGATGCGTGCCATCACTCGGCTCCGAACTCCGATTCGAGTGCCACAGCGTCGGTCTCGCCGGCGTCGACCGGCTCGAAATCGTCGAAGACACCCTCTCGCTGGTGGAGCACTTCGACGGAGAGGTCCCCGTCGTCGTCGACCGTCCACCGGAGCTTGTCCCCCGCCTCGATGTCGAGGCGTCGCCGAAGCGCCGCCGGGATGGTGACCATCCCGCGGTCGCTGACTTTGGTTTCTTCGGGTCCTGACTCGGTTGCCATACGTGAGTATACTGTCTCCTGTCCTATACATGTTTCTTCACATGTGGTCCGTCGACGGTCGGCCCATCGGGGCGAGGAGGTCACCGACGCGGCCATCGAGAGCGACAACGCTATCGTGTGGGAGCAAGCGAAGAACCGCCTGCATGCCCAGAAGAGGGGGCTGGTGTGGCTGGCCGATCGGTCGTCGTAAGCATACGCTGTCGAAGACAGCGTTTCGCTGCTGGCGAAGCCGAAGGCTGAGCCAGCAGGTGTTTTTGGCCCAGCTTTTTGCGAGGAGGGTTCGCGAGCGAACCCTCCGAAGTAAAAAGGTGGATCCGCGGCTTTTTTCTGGTGGCCCACGTCGGGTGACACAATGAGCTATCTAGAGATCACCCAGGAGGAGCCAACCGAGGCGACCGACGGCGTCTGGCTGACCTGCATCGAGTGTGGCGAGCACTTCCCGCCCTTTGCGGGGATTCGCTACACGTGCGACGAGTGTGAGGGGCTGCTCGAGGTCCGGTACGCTGACCTGCCGACGTTCGCGGACTTCGGGGACGACGAGTCGGCGTTTCACGGCGGCGTCTGGCGCTACAGCGACGCACTTCCCTTCGACGAAGGGGTCTCCCTCCCGGAGGGCGACACGCCACTCCACAATGTCCCGCGACTCGAAGACGAGATCGGCGTCGAGCGCCTGCGAGTCAAACACGAGGGGATGAACCCGACGGGCAGCTTCAAGGACCGCGGGATGACGGTGGGTGTTCGGGTCGCCCAGGAAGTGGGCGTGGGTCGGCTGGCCTGCGCCTCGACGGGCAACACCTCCGCGGCGCTGTCGGCCTACGGCTCCCGGGCGGGATTGCAAGTGCTCGTGCTCCTGCCGGCAGGGAAAGTCGCCGCCGGAAAGATCGCCCAGGCGAGTCTCCATGGCGCGCGGATTCTGGAGGTCGATGGCAACTTCGATCGGTGTCTGGATATCGTCAAGGACCTGGCCGACCGCGGCGAGGCCTACCTGCTCAACTCGCTGAACCCGTTCCGACTGGAGGGCCAGAAGACCATCGGCCTCGAGATCATGGAGCAGTTCCGCGACGAGGAGGGGGCTTTCCCTGACCGGATCGTGCTGCCGGTCGGCAACGCGGGCAACACGGCCGCGCTGTACAAGGCCTTCCGGGAACTCGAAGCGACCGGGGCAATCGACGAGGACCAGATCCCGAAGATCACGGGCGTCCAGGCCGCGGGCGCGGCACCGATGGTCGAGGCTATCGAGCACGATTGGGATCACATCGAGCGCTGGGACGATGTCGAGACCAGAGCGACGGCGATCCGGATCGGCAACCCGGTCAACGCACCAAAGGCACTGCCGGGCATCCGCGAGACTGGCGGGACGGCCATCGCTGTTAGCGACGAGGAGATCACCGACGCCCAGCGATCCCTCGCCGAGGAAGGGGTCGGGGTCGAACCCGCTTCGGCCGCTTCGATCGCTGGCCTTCGAAAACTCCGTGAGGAGGGCGTCGTCACCGCTGACGAGCAGGTGGTCTGCCTGACGACCGGGCACCTCCTGAAAGATCCCGACGCGGCCGCGGAGGCGGGAACCGACCCCGAACCGGTTCCCGCCGACACCGACGACGTGCTCGAACATCTGCGGTCCTGAGTTGGGGGACGATTCCGCCGTGGATCGCGCGCCCGTCATGCACGGAGCGGACGCGCGTCTGCCGGCGCTTTTTGATGCGTGACGTCCATCGTGTGTTGCTATGTCAGCTGATCACGATTCGTCGTCGACAGAACGAAATCGGTTGCAGCCGCCGGAACCACGTCTCGACGGGAAACTGCGGCTGGCGTGTGGGGTGAGCCGGGGAGACAGTGTAACCCACCGCTCAGCTTCCGAATCAGTCCGGATAGCGACGACCGACCGCGGCGGGCCGCCGATCGAGAACCCCTCGCCGGTCCACCGGGCCGTCGCCGCCAGGGATCGACTCTGGGGAACCTACGGTGGTGAGGCCACGGACGGGTGTTTCGTGTGGACCGCGCCAACCGGTGATCCGGAGTGTGGGAGGGACTGACGCCGGAGCAGTGGCCGTGGGAGTCCTCACTCGCGGGCGTTCTGTCCGTTGAGTTCGACGACGGTGGTCTCGAGGATGCGGTCGTCGTCGTTAAGCGCAGCCAGGACGTCCTCGCCGGGTTCGTCGTCGAGATTGTACACCGACAGCGCCTCGCCGCCGATGGCTTCCCGGGCGTTGAACATGCCGGCGATGTTGACGTCGTATTCGCCAAGCACGGTTCCGATGAACCCGATCACGCCCGGCTCGTCGGCGTTGCGGACGATCAGCATGTGGCCGTGGGGGATCGCCTCGACCCAGTAGCGGTCGATACTGACGATGCGGGGCTCGCCGTCGGCGAACTGCGTTCCTTCGACGCTGAGTTCGTCACCGCCACCGCTGACGGTGACGGTCACCAGGTTCTGGAAGTCGGGCGCTTCTCGGATCGTCGAGACGTCGACGTCGATGCCGTGCTCGTCGGCGACGTGCCGCGCGTTGACCTGGTTTGCGTCCCAGCCGAGCGGATCGAACACGCCAGTGAGCCCGGCGGCCGTGATGGGCTCGATCGTTTCGGTGACGATGTCGCCGGCGTATTCGATGGATACCGATTCGAGGTCACCGTCGAACAGCTGGATCGCGATCCGGGCGACTGTTTCCGTCAGGTCAGCATATGGTTTGACGACCGGATACGCGTCGGGTGGAATCGACGGCACGTTGACGGCGTTGCTGACCGGCTGGCCGTCGAATGCGGCGAGTACCTGAGCCGCGACGCTCGCGGACGCCGACTCGCCGTTCGTTGCGGTGTGGCTGGCGATCTCGGGCGTAACGAGGATGTTTTCGACGTCCCGGAGTGGGCTGTCGTCCGGCAGCGGCGAGACCGACACGGCGTCGAGGGCTGCTCCCTGAAGATCACCGTCTTCGGCAGCGTTCGCGAGTGCCGACTCGTCGACGACATTTCCGTCCGTTCCGTTGACGAGGTAGGCTTCCCCGAGTGCGTCGAGTTCGCGTTCGCCCAACTGGATCGCATCGGCTCCCGCGTGCATCGAGAGGAAGTCCGCGCGGTCGAGGCAGGTGTCGAGATCGACGCGTTCGGCACCGATCTGTGCGGCCCGCTCGCCATCCCCGTCGGGTGCGTAGACGACGACGTCGAGCCCCAAGTTGTCGAGTCGTTTGGCGACCTCCTGGCCGACGCTGTCGAAGCCGACAAGTCCGGCGGTCTTGCCGTCGAGTTCCGAGCCGATGATGTCGCCTTTGGCCCACTCGCCGTCTTTCAGTCGAACGTGGCCCTGGGGAATCCCTCGCGCCGTGGCGAACAGCAGCCCGATGATGTATTCGGCCACCGCCTGGACGTCTGCCTCCGGGCCGTTGGCGACGATCACGCCGTGTTCGGTCGCCGTGGCCACGTCGATCCCGTCGACGTCGATCCCGGTTCGGCCGACGATCTGTACGTCCGTTGCACGCTCGAACACCGCGGCAGGTACCGGTGTCTCCTCGTCGACGATCAACGCAGCCGCTCCCTCGGCGGCCACAGCCAGTTCCTCAGCCCCGTCGACCGAGACGGTCCGGACGTCGTGGCCCGCGTCGGTGAGTGCCGCCAGTCCCGCGTCCTCGACGGAACTCGTAACTACGATCTCCATATTGGGGGTGACACTGCCGGTCGGCATAACGCTTGTTTTCTCTCGGCGAACCGGGAAGTCACCGACTGGGTGGCCCCAGACCGACTGGGCAGTGTCGGTCCTTGGAGAGACTGGTCCGATGAACGACACTCGCTGATCGGAGACCGTTCCTCACCGCAGTGAGCCCTACCGCCACGCGGACAGTGTCGCCGCGTCCTCGAGGTCCATCGAGAGATACGCGTTGTCGCGGGTGACGTCGGCGATGACGAATACGGCTTGCTCGTCTCGCTCGACGGCTGCCATGACTTCACGGTCCACTGCGACGTCTGCCGCGAGCGCGTCGGGCTCTTGCGACATACTATGTTAGTTGGTAACACCCATACATAAACGTGCCGAAAGACCATAGGGAATACCGAAACCGTGTCTGACGCGCGACCGACGCGCCGCGCGAACACGTCGAACGATAGCACGGATGTGTAAGGACTTAGTAGGAGGGCCGAAGAGTATTCTCCAGTATGAACGTCGCTGACGTCATGACGCCACGAGTTGACGTCGTCACGGCCGAGTTACCGGGCACCCGGGACGATGTCCTCGAGTACTTACAGGAACGACAGTTCTCGTCCGTTCCAGTGATCAAAGAGACTGACGCAGGTGAGGAGTGTCGCGGGCTCGTCACGCGAGACGCGCTCATCAAAAACCCGGACGAGGATCAGCTCGCGATGCTCGTCGAGGATGTCCCGACGACGACTGGCGAGACGTCCCTCGCGAGCGTCGCGCGGACGATGGTCGAGACCGGCGAGCGCCGGATCCCCGTCGTCGACGGACAGCTCGAGGGGATCGTCACGATAACCGACGTCATCCGCGCGCTCGCCGAGGGCGGCGTCGACGACGGCGACACGCCGGTCGGGGAGCTGGCCCGACCGGACGTCAACTGTGTCTACGCCGGTGCGCCGCTGGGTGTCGCCGAACGCGAACTCTCACACGCGGATGTCCCTTACGGCGTCGTTCTCGACGATGACGCCGAAGTCGCCGGCATTCTGACCGAGGTCGACGTGATCGAGGTCGCCGAGGTCGTCGAGGGCGAGACCGGCACCGGCGAGTCCATCGCCAACCAGGACGACGAGTGGATGTGGGAGGGGATCAAGGCTGTCGGGAACCGCTACATGCCGACGCGGAACGTGGAGTTCCCCGATGAGCCGGTCAGCGAGTACATGACGGCCGATCTCGTGACCGTCGGCAGCCGTCGGACCGCCAAGGAGGCGGCCCAGCTGTTGATCCGCCACGAGATCGAGCAGATCCCGCTCGTCTCGGGTGACGACCTCGCGGGCATCGTCCGCGACATCGACGTGATCAAGGCCGTACAATGACGTCGGTCAGCGCCGAGGCCCTGGTCGAACTCGCCAAGCGCCGCGGCTTCTTCCTCCAGTCTGCGGATGCCTACGGCGGCGTCTCCGGCTTCTACACGTTCGGCCCGCAGGGGGCTGCGATGAAACGCAACGTCGAGGAGACCTGGCGCGACCGATTCGCGATCCAAGAGGGCCACATGGAGATCGACGCCCCCACGGTCCTACCGGAACCGGTCTTCGAGGCGTCGGGCCATCTCGACGGGTTCGACGACATGCTCGTCGAGTGTCCCGAGTGCGGGCAATCCCACCGCGCCGACCACATCGTCGAGGACGGCGAGACCGGGATCGAGGAGGCCGAGTCCCTGGCCCCGGAACGCATCGAGGAGGTCGTCGCCGAGTACGAGCTCGCGTGTCCGACCTGTGGGACGGGGCTGGCTGGCCAGGCAATCGAGCAGTTCAACCTCATGTTCGAGACGAACATCGGCCCCGGCAGCTCCTCGCCGGGGTACCTTCGGCCCGAAACTGCCCAGGGGATCTTCATCGAGTTCCCACAGTTCGCCGAATACGCCCGCAACCAGTTGCCCTTCGGCGTCACCCAGATCGGCCGGGCCTACCGCAACGAGATCAGTCCCCGCAAGTCCCTGCTTCGCGTCCGGGAGTTCACCCAGGCCGAACTCGAACTGTTCGTCGATCCTGAGGAAGACGAGCCGGATCTCTCCGCCGTGGCCGACGTGACCGCGCAGTTCTACCCCGCCGAAGCGCAGGACCGCGCGGACGGCGAGCCAGTCGAGATGACGATCGGCGAGGCGGTCGAGGATGGGATCGTCGCCGACCCGTGGATCGCCTACTATCTGGGCGTCGCCGCGGAGTGGTACGCGGCCATCGGCCTCGACATGGATCGCTTTCGCTTTCGCCAGCACCGGCCGGGCGAACTCGCCCACTATTCCGAGGACTGCTGGGACGCCGAGGGTGACGTGAGCGACCCGGATGAGGATCCCGACTGGATCGAACTCGGCGGGTTCGCCTATCGCGCGGATTACGATCTCTCGAAACACGACGCTCACTCCGAGGCGGAGTTCACGATCTTCAAGCAGTACGACGACCCGGTAACTGTCGAGCAGCCGACCGTCGATCCGGAGATGGGCTATCTCGGCCCCGAGTTCGGCGGGGCGGCGGGCGATGTCGCCGACGCACTCGAAGCACTGGCCGAGGACGATCCCGACGCCTTCGCGGGCGAGGACGTCACGGTCGAGGTCGACGGCGAGGCGTACACCGTCCCGGTCGAGCAGACCGGCTTCGCGATCGAGGAGGTCACCGAGTCCGGCGAGCACATCATGCCCCACGTCGTCGAGCCCTCGCTGGGGATCGACCGGGCGCTGTATACGGCACTCGATCATTCCTACCGGGAGGACGAAGTCGATGGCGAGGAGCGAACCTACCTCGAACTGCCGCCCGCGGTCGCACCGACCACGGTCGGTGTCTTTCCGCTGATGGACAAGGACGGCCTCGGCGAGCGTGCCCGCGAGATTGCCGCCGAACTTCGGGCGGACGGCCTTGCGGTGGCCTACGACGACTCCGGGGCCATCGGCCGTCGCTACCGCCGCCAGGACGAGGTCGGCACACCCTATTGCGTGACCGTCGACTACGACACCCTCGAAGACGGGACCGTGACGATCCGAGATCGAGACAGCACCGACCAGACCCGCGTCGCTGCCGACGATCTCGCTTCGACTATCGAGGCCCTCGTCGAGGGCGACAGTACCTTCCAGAATCTCTGAAACCGTGTTCGCCTCTTTCCTCGATCGCATCGACGACGAAGTCACTCGCCGACTCGTCCACGCGAGTACGAGCGTGCTTCCGCTTGCCTACGTGTTCGTCGCGGAGCTGACCTGGCGACACGTCCAGGCGTTGCTGGTCCTCGCGATGGTCGGCGCGCTCGGTCTCGAGATCGTCCGGCTGTATGTCGGTCTCGACTGGTGGATCTTCGATCGGCTCACCCGTGAATATGAACAGGAGAACCTTGCGGCGTACTTCCTGGGCGGCGTCGGGCTCACGGTCGTTGCATTTGCGTTTCCGCCGGCGGGAGCCGACCCGCTGATTGGCAGTCCGTTCGACCCATCGCCCGTGGCAGTCCCGGCGATGCTCATGCTGACGATCGGTGATCCATTCAGTGGCCTGCTCGGTGCGGGCGAACTCCAGGCCGTCAAACAGACGTGGGTGCTGTTGGCGATGTTCGGCCTCACGACGCTCATCGCAAGCGCGTTCGTCCCGCCACTTCCCGCGATCCTCGGTGGCCTGGCGGCGACCGTAGCGGACGGAGCCAAGCCGGTGATCCGTGGGTACGTCGTCGACGACAACCTCACGATCGCGCCGTCGGCCGCCGTCGCGATGTTCGTTGCCATCGAGTACCTGCCGGCGCTGGGGGTTTGACCGACACTGCTGGAACTCGAGGAGACGGCCGCTTCACTTTCACCGCGCTACAAGAACCCTTAACCGCGAACGACACGAATCAGCGGACAGATGGCGGCTACTGACGCGTCCGAGGAATCTATCGATCGCCCGCTGCTCGAGCCCGGCGTCTTGGAGAACCGGGGCTACCAGATCCAATTGGCCGACGCTGCCGCGGCCGATCACACGCTGGTCTGCCTCCCGACCGGGTTGGGCAAGACGACCGTCAGCCTGCTGGTGACCGCCGAGCGACTCCACGCGGTCGGCGGGAAGTCGCTGCTGCTCGCGCCGACCAAACCGCTGGTCCAGCAACACGCCGATTTCTACCGCGAAGCCCTCACGATCGACGACGAGGAGATCGTCGTCTTCACGGGCGAAGTCCGGCCCGACGACCGCGCCGCGCTGTGGGACGACGCGACTGTCGTGATCGCCACCCCGCAGGTCGTCGAGAACGACCTCCTCGGTTCGCGGATCGATCTCTCGCCGGTTACCCACTGTACGTTCGACGAGTGCCACCGTGCGAGCGGGGAGTACCCCTACACCTACATCGCCGAGCGCTACCACGAGGACAGCGACGACCCCCTTGTGACGGGCATGAGCGCCTCGCCCGGCGACGACGAGGAGGCGATCCTCGGGGTGTGTGACAACCTCGGCATCCGCGAGGTCGAGGTGATGACCAGCGAGGACGCCGACGTCGAGGCCTACACCCACAACACGAGCGTCAACTGGGAACGCGTCGAGCTGCCCGAACCGGTCATCGAGATCCGCGACGCCCTCCAGGACGTCATCCACGACCGGATGACGCAGTTGAAGGAACTCGGGGTGACGTCCTCGACCCAGGCCGACGTCTCCGAGCGGGAGATCCGGAAGATCCAGGCCAAGCTCCGGGAGTTGATGGACAACGACCAATCGGAGGGGTATCAGGGGATGAGCCTGCTCGCCGAGGTCCGGAAACTCCGGACGGCCGTGACCTACGCCGAAACCCAGAGCGTCGAGAGCCTGCGCCGGTATCTCGAACGTCTCCGGGAGGCTGCCCGGTCGTCGGGCGCTTCGAAGGCCGATCAGCGCCTCATCAGCGCGCCGAAAGTCCGGGAGGCCCGCCGGAAGGCCGAGGACTTCGAGGACCTCCATCCGAAGTTCCGCCGGACGCGGATGCAGATCGCCGAGACGCTGGGCATCCACGACGGCGAGCGCGTGATCGTCTTCACCGAGTCCCGGGACACCGCCGAGACGCTGACGGACTTCTTAGGCGAGCATTTCAGTGTCGAGAAGTTCGTCGGCCAGAGTGACACCGACGGCAGCGACGGCATGACCCAGACCGAACAGCAGGAGACCTTAGAAGCCTTCAGGGCCGGCGAATTCGAGGTCCTTGTCTCGACCAGCGTCGCTGAAGAGGGCCTGGACGTCCCGGAAGTCGATCTGGTTCTTTTCTACGAACCCGTCCCGACAGCGATCCGGTCGATCCAGCGCAAGGGCCGGACCGGCCGCCAGACCGAGGGCGCGGTCGTGGTCCTGATCGCCGAGGACACCCGCGACGAGGCCTACTTCTGGAAGGCCCGCCAGGACGAGAAGCGCATGGAGGACGAACTCCGGACGCTGAAGGACATGGCCGGCGACATCGAGAGCCACCTCCGCGAACAGATGGGGCTGGAGGGATACGGGGAGGCGTCCGCGGATTCGGATGACACGGCCGCCGGAAACGACACGGCCGACAGTGCCGGAGAGACGACTGACGACCCGGCAGACGCCGACGATGATGACGAGCAAGCCGTCCAGGGAGCAGCCGATGACGCCGAGGACGACGGCCAGACCGGCCTGGACGCGTTCGCACCGGGAGACGATGACGCCACCGAGTCACCCACGGAGCAAACCGACCCCGAGCCGGACGAGGAGGGGACGGTCGCGACGGCCGGCGGCGAGGAGGCAGTCGAGGTCGTCATCGACCAGCGCGAACTCGACGCTTCGATCGGGCGTGATCTCTCGCGTCGCGACGGCTTCGAGACCCGCCTGGAGACCCTGGACGTGGGCGACTACGTCCTCTCGGATCGCGTCGTCGTCGAACGCAAGACGATTTCGGACTTCCTCGATACGCTGACCGGCGGCGATCGCTCGATGTTCGAGCAGGTCAAAGACGACGCCCGCTATTACGACCGGCCGGTCGTGATTCTGGAGGGTGACGGACTCTACGAGGAGCGCAACGTCCATCCGAACGCGATTCGGGGCGCGTTGGCGTCGCTCGCGGTCGACTTCGGCGCGAGCGTCCTCCGGACCGAAGACGAGGGCGAGACGGCCGACCTCCTGGCGACCATCGCCACTCGCGAGCAGGAGACCGACGACCGCGAAATCAGTGTTCACGGCGAGAAGGGCTCGAAGACGCTGCCCGAACAGCAGGCGTACGTCGTCGCGTCGATCGCCGACGTGGGGCCGGTCATCGCGCGGACGCTGCTCGAACACTTCGGCAGTGTGCAAGCGGTGATGACCGCAAACGAGGACGACCTCCTGGACGTCGATGGCGTCGGCGAGGTAACTGCCGAGCGAATTCGGGAAGTTGTCGGCAGCGAGTACGAGGGGTAGACTCGCCAAGCGGATTTTGTGGACCGCTACGGAATGATCTCCGCGATCCGCTGTGGCTCGCCGGACAGCGACGGCTCGGGGTCGACCAGCTGGAGCACCTCGTGGTCCGTCACGTCGGGGTAGGACTTCCCTACTGCGTCCTCGATCATCTGCTTGTCGAGGCGGAAGTCGGTTCCCTCGTAGACGACATCGACGCCGTCTTCGTCGAATGACAGGGCGGTCATACGAAGAGATTGCACGCACCCGGATAAAAGCCTCTTGGAGCCGTCATTCTACAGCCCCCGTTAGCCGGCAACTAGCGGCCGATCGAGCGGTAATGCAGGCTCGGAACATGGTCGGGGTTTAATACAGTGGATTTCACAGATAGGGACGTGCTGCGATCGACGCCGCTCGAAGAACTGGTAATCCCCGACGGGACGACCGTCGAGGAGCACGACCTCGTCACTGACAGTGACGTGATCGTCGGGGGCCAGAGCACTGTCGAGTTCGGCGTCCGGGGGAACAACGTCATCGCGGGCGAACGGACCCGTTTCGAGGGCCACATCGAGGCCGAGGGTGACTGTCGGCTCGACATGTGGTGTGACGTCGCCGAGGACGTCCTCGTCGGCGAGGACGCGTATCTCGGCGAACGCGTCCACATCGGCGGGGAACTGAAAGTCGCGGGGGATCTCGACATCGGTGACGACGTCGATATCGACGAGGGGTTCGAGGCCAACGGCTGGATTGTCATCCGAAACCCGATGCCGACGATCGTCTTCCTGTTCGTCTATCTCAGTCACTTGCTGCGGATCGGTGAAGAGGACACCGCCGAGGACGTCCTCGCGGCGGCACTGGACGCCGACCGGGAGGCCCAGCCGCTGCTCGTCCCCCGCGGGACACACGTCAGCGACGACGCCTGGCGGGTTTCCGCGCCGGCCCGGATCGGTGATGACTGTCGACTTCACGGCAACCTCCGTGCCGAGTCACTCACCGTCGGCCGGGACACCACTGTCTTCGGCAGCCTCCGGGCGAAAAACGACCTCACGGTGGGACGTGCCAGCGAGATCAAGGGTGACGTGACGACACGAAACGGCACTGTCTCGATCGGCCCTGGCGTCCACGTCTGGGGTGACATCTCCGCCGAAAACGTCGCGCTCCACGAAAACGCGACGGTCGACGGGACGATACGGGCGTCCAACGAGATGCGGATGCACACCAACAGCGTCCTCGAAGACGTCGACGAGGCGGCCGAAGCCATGGCCGCCGTCGCCGATAACCTCGACGCCGTCGAGACCGGCGAAACGGATGCCTCCGAACACGAACAACAGGCGGCGACAGAACCAAACGCAGACGAGGTTGATCCCCTCGAACAACCGACGGCTACGGAGTCCGGATCCGAGACGGATGCTGCTGACGAGGACGGCGCTGTGGGGGCCGGTGCAGACGAGGCATCCGAACAGCAGGAAGCCACGACGCCCACAGCTGAGACAGACGCTGCCGACGATGACGATGCGCAGGGGTCCGGCGGAGATGCGTCAGAGACTCCAGATTGACAGAGTCGTTGTCGAGACCGGCGTATCTGGTGAGATTTGCAATTGACGACATGCTGGACACTCACTGCCCTGTAGACACATTTTCCGTCAGGAAACCACCCGCACTCTCTTGGCCACCCCTTTGCCGGTCTGCGTTATTCCGTCTCGTAGCGATCGAACAGCGTCGAGAGTTGCTTTGCGCGCATGCTGAGCGTCTTGGCGTTGACGTACATCTCGCCGAGGGCCAGCGTTTGCTCCTCGGCGATGGCGGCGACGCTCTCGGCTTCCTCCATGTTTTCGCGGCTGATCTCGGCGGCGCTGTCGGCGATGCTCGCGACTTCCTCGCTGGAGGCAGCCTGGTCGTCGGTCGCCTCGCTGATCTCCTTGATGCCGCTGGTCGTGTCCTGGACGTGATCCAGGACCGACTCAAGGGCTGACAGACCCTCGTCCATCGTCTCCTGGCCCTCACTGACGGTTTCCCGCATCGTCTGCATCTCCTCGACGGTCTGGGTCGTCTGATCCTGGATGTCGGTGATCAGGCTCTCGATCTCGCCGGTGGCCTCCTTGGTCTCCTCGGCGAGGCTCTTGACCTCGTCTGCGACGACGGTAAAGCCGTTGTTGTTGCCGTTGCTCGCGTGGGCAGCCTCGATGGAGGCGTTCAACGCGAGGATGTTGGTCTGCTCGGCGATGTCGTCGATGAGGTCGACGATCTGTCCGACCTCGTCCATCCGGTTGTCGAGGGTCTCGACGGTTTCGACGACGTGTTCTGTCTGGTCGTCGACCTCGTTCATCGCGTCGCTGACGTCACGCGCGGACTCGATCCCCTCGACCGTCCGGCGTTCGGTCTGGTCGGCCTTCTCGGCGACCTCGTCCGAGGAGGCGGCGACTTCCTCGATCGTCGCCGACATCTGGCCCATCTCCTCGGAGATCCCCGTCACCTGCTCGTGTTGTTCGTGGAAGGCATCGGCGATGTCCTGGATGCTGTCGGCCATCGTCTCGCTGGCCTCCCGGACGGCTTCGGTTGCTGTCGAAACCTGTCCACTGGAATCCGCGACGTCGTCGCTGAACTCGTCGGCCGCCCGGATCGTCCGCTCGAAGGCGACGACGGTTTCGTTGAAGCGGTCGGCGAGTTCCGACAGCGACCCGGAATCGGCATCGGCGGGCAACCGGACCGTCAGGTTGCCCTCGCCGGCCGCGCCGATCGTCTGTGCGTACTGGGTCACTGTCGTGTCGAACTCGCCGGCCTCGTCGTTGCCGACCCGCGTCCCGCCGTCCGGTGTCAACGCGGTCCCTGCGGCGACTGGTCGATCGGACTGCGCACGGAGCGACTCGATCGTTTCGCGCGCGTCCGCGAGTTCTCGCTGGAGTGTCGACCGGTCCGCTTCGAGCGCGGATCGATCGGCTTGTAGATCATCGATCCGGCGCTCGAGGTCCGTCCGCGTCGATTCGAGCGACTCGATCCGACCGCGGATCGTACTGAAAGCACCGGCGAGTGCTGCGATCGCGAGAACGAAACCGCCACCTGCCAGGAACGGATACGCTGTCGGGGGGGCCACGAACGGCAACGCGGCCTGTATCACAGCATGTATCAGTTGGAATGCAAGAGCGGCGCGCGTCTCTCGCGTGAGGGGGCGTGCCATGGGCTAACCTAGTCAGATGATGCATATATATTCTTCTACCACGCCCCCTCAAGATTGGTGGATTGTGCGGAAAAGAGGCCGGCTACCTGTCAGAATCGGCGAACCCCACTTCAGAAATATCGGGTGAGAATGTAGTCGTGTCGCTGTGTTAGGCGTCGAGACCGAGATCCTCGGCGCGGTCGTCGATCCACTCTTGAAGCTCCTCGATGGCTTGCTCGCCCTTCTCGTCCTTGAAGAGGTGCTTGAACCGGCCCTGGGTTTCGAGCCATTCGCGAACCGGCTTGCGGTCGCGGATCTTGTTCACGCTCGTGATCTCGCCGTCCTCCATCTCGAAGACCGGGAACAGCCCGGTCTCGACGGCGAGTTCGGCGAGTTCCACCGTCTTCGAGGACTCGTAGCTCCAGCCGACCGGACACGGCGAGTAGACGTGCAGGAACTTCGGTCCGTCACGCGAGAGGGCCTCCTCGACTTTCTGCTTGAAGTCGTTGGGGTTCGAGATCGAGGCCGTCGCGACGTAGCCGACGCCGTGGTCGGCCGCGATCGAGGCCATGTCCTTCTTGTTGGTGTCGTTGCCGATGCTGACCTCGCCGGCCGGCGACGTCGTCGTCGAGGCCCCGAGCGGGGTCTGACTGGAGCGCTGGACGCCCGTGTTCATGTACGCCTCGTTGTCGTACATGATGTAGGTGACGTCGTGACCGCGCTCCATCATACCACTGAGTGCGCGGATGCCGATGTCAGCGGTCGCGCCGTCGCCACCGACCGCGATGATGTTGACGTCGTCTTCCTTCTCGACATCCAGGTGATCGGGGTCACGGCGGTCGAAGGACTTGTAGGCGGCCTCGATGCCCGAGGCGACGCTCGCCGCGTTCTCGAAGATATTGTGGATGTAACTGGTACCCCAGGAACTCTCGGGGTAGGGCGTCGAGACGACCTCCATACAGCCAGTGGGCTGGCTGATGATGGTGTTCTCGCCGGCGGCCTCGGTGATGTATTTCATCGCCAGTGCGGGGCCACACCCGGCACACGCGCGGTGGCCGGGGTTCCAGAGTTCCTCGCCGTGTTCGACCTCGTCGGTGTAGTCCTGGTCCTGTAAGTCTGAACTCATTATTGATCGCCTCCAGTTTGGAGGAGTTCCTCACGCAGCTGTGGCCACGATTCCTGCTCGTCGAAAGTCATCGGCCCGGAGGCCTCCATGGTCTCCTCGATCATCGCGCCGATCTCGGCGGCGGTGATGTCCCGGCCGGCCATCCCGATGACGAAGCTCTTGATCGGCGGCTGGTTCTCGGCGTGGTACAGCGTCCCCTTGATCTCGCCGGCGAGTGCGGACTCGTAGCCGGGCGACATCTCCTTGGTCAGGACGCCGACGGCCTCGGCGTCGCCGAGCGCTTTCCGGATCTCCTCGGTCGGGAACGGCCGGTGGACGCGCGGGCGGACGAGCCCGACGTCGACGCCCTGCTCGCGGTACTGGTCGATGACGCCGCGGATCGTCCCGCACATCGACCCCAGGGCGACGAGGCGGTAGTCGGCGTCGCCGTGGTAGGTGTCGATCATGCCGTTGTACTCGGTGTAGTCCCGGCCGAAGACCTCCTTGAACTCCTCGACGGTTTCGGCCCAGACCTCTTTGGACTCCATCATCGCGGCCTGGATCTCGTAGCGCGCCTCCGTCCAGTGTTCGGGCCGGGCGTAGGCACCCATCGTCTTCGGATCGCTGGGATCGAGCGTGAACGCGGGGTCACGCGGCGGCAGGAACTCGTTGACCTCCTCCTCGCTCGGGATGTCGGCGGGTTCCTGGACGTGGGTCAGAATAAAGCCGTCAAAGTTCGAGAGGACAGGGAGATTGACCTGTTCGGCGACACGGAAGCCCATCAGGACGTGGTCGATGGCTTCCTGGACGTCCTCGGCGTGGAACTGCAACATGCCGCCGTCGCGCTCGGCGAAGGCGTCGGTGTGGTCGGCCCAGATCGAGAGGGGGGCCGACAGCGACCGGTTGGCGACCGCCATCACGATCGGAAGGCGCATGCCCGCCGCCGTGAACAGCGGTTCGCTCATCAGCTTCAGGCCCTGGCTCGACGTCGCGGAGAACGCGCGAGCGCCGGCCGCCGACGCGCCGATACACGTCGAAGCGGCGTTGAACTCGCTGTCGACCTTGATGAACTCGCTGTCGAGTTCGCCGTCGGCGACGAGTTCCGAGAGCTTCTCGACGACGCCGGTCTGGGGGGTGATCGGGTACGCCGAGATGACGTCGGGGTCGGCGGCCATGACGCCCTTGGCGACGGCCGACGTCCCTTTCATCACTTCCTGCTCGCCGGACGGATTTGGCTCTTGCTCAGCTTTGGCCATGTCACTTCACCTCCCGGATCATGTCGATGGCGTCGACCGGGCAGACCTCTTCACAGATGCCACAGCCCTTGCAGTAGTCCAGGTCGAACGCGTAGAAGTCCTCTCCCTCGACCGGCTTGGCCGCCTGGTCGGGACAGAACGTGTCACACTGCCCGCAGGCGATACAGGTCTCGGCATCGATGACGGGCTTGAACTGCCGCCAGGATCCCGTCTTGTTCACGCGGGAGGTGTTCGGTTCCACGACGGCACCGGTCGTGATTTTCAGGTCTTCGTATGGGTCTTCTGATTGGCTCATGCTGATACCTCCGAGAAGGCTTCGTTGGTTGCGGCGACGTTCTGCTCGCCGATCTCGCCGCCGAACTTCCGGGTGATGACGGCTTCCATGCTGTCCTGACCGAGCAGGCCGGTCGCGCCGGCGAAGGCCCCGAGCAGCGCGGTGTTCATGATCGGGCGACCGAGGTGCTGGAGGGCGATCTCGGTCGCGTCGACCGTGACGACCTCGGCGTCGGTCTCGATATCCAACTCTTCGGGGTCGGCGTCAGTGTTGACCAACACGAGGCCGTCCTCGTTGAGTCCATCGGTGACGTCGACGTACTCGAGCAGGCTCGTGTCCTGAACGATGACGTAGTCGGGCTCGTCAACCTGGCTGCGATCCGTGATCTTCGTCTCGTCGAAGCGCGCGAACGCCTCGACGGGCGCGCCACGTCGCTCGACGCCGAACGCCGGGAACGCCTGTGCCCAGGTTCCTTCTTCGTGTGCTGCTTGTGCCAATAACTGTGCCAGTGTAACCGAACCCTGGCCGCCACGACCGTGAATGCGTATTTCTTCCATTGTGATCACCGTGATAGAGTGACATCGAACGTGCGATGGTGGGCTCCTGGCTGACCCCCTCCGTGTCGTCGCACGTCGTCGGTCATCGGAGAGTCCACCTACTTCAATGTATGTAATACATTATAACTAAAGTATACCCCCAAAATTCGGGGTGTTTAAGGGTAGTACGTCCAGTTTTTCACGATTTACCCCGAACGTATGTAAGGTAGCCGATCATTCTAAATTATCTTTTGTTATACTTAGCCGACAGCTGTGGGGGGCAATTCAGGGGGGCAACGAAGTGTGTCGGCGGTCAGTATCCGTCGCTCGCAAGCGGTTCCAGGTCCCGGAGAGAATCGATGACGTGCGTCGGATCCGGATCGCCGGTCGGCCGGTCGTCGTCCCGGACCAGCAGCGCCGAGTCAGTGCCAGCCCGATCGGCCGTCTCGACGTCCGAGAGCCGATCGCCGACGAACAGCGTCTCGGTCGGTTCCACCTCGAGCGCGTCGATGGTATGCCCCAGATAGTGGGGGTCGGGCTTCATTCGATCGTAGCCATCGAGCGTCGGCGCTCGGCCGCGGACGGCCCCGAAGGCATCGCCCCAGTCGAAATACTCACGGACGAACCGGACGGTACCGTGGCGGTTGTTGCTCACGATCCCCAGCGTCGTCTCCTCGGCCAGCGACGGCAGGACGTCGACGTCGTCGAACGGTTCGCGTTCGCCGGCGATGATTCGGTCGTTTTCGAGCACGGTCGAGGCGTGTTCGCGATAGCCCCAGAACGCCTCGGGCGGGAGGTCGTGGTGGGCACAGAACGCCCGGACTTCGCCAGTGTCGTCAGGGTTGACCAGGCCGTCGGGAACCGCCCCGACGGTCACGTCGAAGTCAGCGAATGTCTCCCGGGCGGCTTCGCGGTAGACGGCTGGGGCCGTGTGATAGCCCGTCAGCAACACGCCGTCCAGGTCGAAGACGATGGCGTCGTAGGACACGGATACCGTTCTTTCGGGCAACTCGCAGGTAGATGTTGTGATTGTAAGTCTGCGGTATCGCGATCATTGAGGTACATGTGACACGTACAACTACTAGCGAACGGAAAGCCGGATCCGCTTCCCCCGGCGGTTCGACACGGCGGGGACCAGAACGTGTGAACGATGCCTCGACGACATTGTCGTGTGACGACGACTCGACGGGTCCGATCAGCCCGACGACGGTTCGGAATCGTCGTCGTCGCTGTCGAGCCCGAGCGCCGATTTGACCGTGTCTATGATCCCCTTCTCTGACATAGACATTCGTTAAGTTTCTGCCACCAGTCACTTATTGTTTTTGTATACGACGGAATTCCGACAGCATCCGGGGCGACGTGGCCCCGTCGACGGTATCGGAAACCGCCGTTTCCGGGCAAGTACGTCCCGCTCTCCGCTCAGGACAGCAGGTCGACGATCGCGTCGTAGGCGGGTTTGCGGTCGTAGCCGTCGTCCAGCAGGAGCGGGTCATCGGTCAGGGTGTCGTCGAAGTGGGGGATCCAGGAGTGGTGGTCGGCGACACCCCAGATGACGAAGGTGTCACAGCCGGCAGCCATGGCTTTCTCGACGACCTCGCGGTAGTAGTCGGCCTGGACTTCCTGATGGTCCTCGGGCGGATCCTCGGCCGTGTAGGCGACATCCATCTCGGTGATCTCGACCGCCAGGCCGAGATCTTTGAAGCGTTCGATGTTCTCGGCGACCGAGTCGGGATCGACGGGGTCGTGCAGTGCGTGCAGCTGGAGGCCGACGCCGTCGATCGGGACTCCTCGATCGAGCATTCCGGAGACCATCTCGTAGATCTCGTCGGACTTGTCGTTGATGCCGTCCGCGCCGTAGTCGTTGTAGAAGAGGTCGGCCTCGGGTGCCGACTGGTGGGCCCACTCGAAGGCTTTGTCGAGGTACTCCTCGCCAAAGGCTCGCAGCCAGGGCGTCTCGCGCAACCCGCCGTCGTCGGCGACGGCCTCGTTGACGACGTCCCAGGTGTCGACGTCGCCGGCGTACCGCGCGGCGACCGTGCGGACGTGGTCTTCGAGCAAGCGGCGGAGTTCCCGGTCGGTGTACTGGAAGGGGAGTAGCCACTCCGGCAGCTGGTTGTGCCAGACCAGCACGTGACCGCGGAAGTACATGTCGTGTTCGCGGGCGAACTCGGCGATCAGGTCGCCGTCCGTGAAGTCATACGTATGCTCGTCGGGTCGTAGCGGCCCCATCTTCATGGCATTCTCGGCCGTGACGGCGTTGAACTCCCGCAGGGCGTCCCGATACTGGAAGTCCCCTCGGATCGGATCGGCTGCGGCCGCTGCGCCGATTTTGATGTCGTTGTCGTCTGCCACATCTCGCAGGGTATCCGACATGCCAGCATCATCGGTATCTCCGGGGATAAGTGTTGGTGCCATGGTCGGGGCACGCGAGCGGTACTTCGATGAGCAATACCGGACTGGACATCCATTCGGGAGCATGGACGAACCGGTCCGAAGCGACCGTGGGATTTAGATGAACTGTTCGAACGCCTCGGCACCCGTGGCGACTTCCCAAAGGTGCCCGTCCGGGTCCCTGAAGTACGCCGAGTAGCCGCCCCAGGCTGTCTCGGCCGGCGGTTTCGTAATCGTTGCGCCGGCCGCCTCGGCTTCCGCGATGAGTTCGTCGACGTCCGCTTGCGTCTCGACGTTGTGTGCCAGTGAGACATCACCGGTGCCGGTCTCCGCAGGGTCGAGGTTCGCCCCATGCGCGTGGTCATCACGCGGAAAGAGCGCGAGTGCGAACCCGTTCAACTCGAAGGCGACGAACTCGCCCATCCGTTCGAGGACGTCGAATCCGAGGCCGTCCCGATAAAACGCGACCGATCGGTCGATGTCTTCGACGCCGAGGGTCAGCACTGTCAATCGCGGTTCCATGCCGCGACGGTTTGCGTGTTGGCACATTAGCTCTACTGCTTGGCGGTGATTGCCGGCTCGTGTAGGTTCGAGCGCGTCGGGATCATCCATCACGATGGCCAGCGACACCGCCGCCCCAGGCACACCCGAAACCGACAGCGGGGGATTGACGTTGCGTTCAGTGTAGCCGTACTCTCTTGGGATCGGTGTCCCGTCCTCGAAGGCGGGACTGGTGAGCGTAAACGATGACATCGGTCGCTCTCATGGGTCTGCGGCTGGACCCATCCGTCTGGATATTCTCACCCACCTCGCAAAATTATCCGTCCACTGGCGTTCCCGTTGTCAGTTCTTGCTGGTGGGGGGACGATCCATGCCATGATACAGACGAAACCGATTTCACACGTAGGTAATAATCTCCTTCAACTTCTGTCATGTTTGCGTATTCAATCACGGTGCGATGTCACATGCCACGGGCCTTTGTGGTAATTATTGCCGTATCAGATCGCTCTGATAAGTTTCATATCCCTGGGGGACAGAGCCCTCTAGACATGGCGGGCCCCGCCAGCCGACGGTGGCCGTCACCCTCCGGACGGAGGCACTAACAAATGCGCAACGCCAAAATCGTCTGTACGCTCGGACCTGCATCGGAATCGAAAGCGGACATCAAGGAGTTGGCTGAGGCCGGCATGTCGGTCGCGCGGCTCAACGCCAGTCACGGTTCGCCGGAACACCGGCGCACGATGATCGACCGCATCCGCGAGGTCGACGCGGAGATGGAGAAGTCTCTCGCGGTCATGCACGACATCCCCGGCCCGGAAGTCCGGACCGCACCGATCCGCGAACCGATCGAACTCGACGGTGGGACCACAATCAGGTTCTACAAGGGCGACGACGCGACGCCCGAAGATGTCGGGCTCTCGGTGGACATCTCCGTCGTGGAACCGGGCGACAGCGTCCTGCTCGACGACGGTCGCATCGAGACGACGGTCGAAAAAGTCGAGGACGGCGACGTCTACGCCCACGTCGAGAACGGCGGGAAACTCGGCGCGCGCAAGGGCGTCAACGTCCCTGGCGTCGAACTCGGGCTCCCGTTCCCGACCGAGCAGGACCGGACGGAACTCGAAGTCGCTGCCGAGAAGGAAGTCGATCTGGTGGCGGCGAGTTTCGTCCGCGACGGTGACGACGTCCGCAAGATCGGCGATTTCCTGGAGAACGAAGGGACGGAAGTGCCGGTCGTCTCGAAGGTCGAACGCAAGGGTGCAGTCGAAAACCTGGACAGCATCATCGAGGCGTCATACGGCGTGATGGTCGCCCGTGGCGACCTCGGTGTCGAGTTACCCCTCGAAGAGGTGCCGCTGTATCAGAAACGGATCATCCGGCAGTGCAACGAGGCCGGCGTGCCGGTTATCACAGCGACGGAGATGCTCGACTCCATGGAGGAGTCCCGGCGGCCCACCCGCGCGGAAGCCTCGGACGTTGCCAACGCCGTCTTCGACGGGACCGACGCGGTCATGCTGTCAGGCGAGACGGCCATCGGCGACCACCCGGCGCGGGTGGTCTCCACGATGGCGGACATCGTCAACGAGGTCGAACAGAGCGCGGAGTTCGCCGAACTTCGCGAACAGCGACTCCCGCCTTCGGATAAGACGCGTACCGACGCCCTCGCCCATGCGGCCCGGACCCTGGTCGATGACATCGACGCGACCGCGATCGTCGCCGCCAGCGAGTCGGGCTACACCGCCTTGCGGACGGCCAAGTTCCGCCCCGAGGTGCCGATCATCGCCTCGACGCCCAGCGAGCGGGTCCGCAGACAGCTCGCCCTCGCGCGTGGCATCTTCCCGACGACCGCTCCCTTCACGACGGAGGGGGCCGACGCGATCGTCCAGAACGCCGTCCAATCGGCGCTGAAGACCGGCATCGCCGAGAGCGGCGACACCGTCGTCGTCATCTCCGGCATGATGACCGAACTCGAGGGCACCAGCACCTCGAACATGCTCAAGGTTCACCTGGCGGCCGAGACCGTCACGACGGGTCAATCCGTCGTCGACGGACTCGTGACGGGGCCGCTCGTCCGAACCACTGACGGTGATCTCGAATCAGTGCCTGAGGGCGCGATCCTGTCCGTTCCCGCCGATTTCGACGACGAATTCCTCGGCGACCCGTCGAAGCTCGGTGGCATCATCGACGGCCACACCAACCGGCGCGGGCACGCCGTCACCGTCGGCCGCCGGCTCGACATTCCGACGGTGAGCCACGTGACGGTTCCCGACGAGCTCGAAGACGGTGCGACCGTGACTCTCGATGCCGAACGCGGCGTCCTGTACAGGGGACAACTCGGAACGCTCGACGACTGAACACTGACTCACCTGTTTTCGACCGTTCGTCGCGGGTTTTGATGGAACCGTGCGTGCTTTCACTCGCCTGAGATATCCGCCCCCGAAACGCGTGTAGTTAAGTGGGGCAATGCCATTTCTGAACGTATATGGCCGTATACGCTGGTGTCGACCTCGGTGCGACGTACGTCCGCGCCGTCGTCGGTGATGGGACTGGCAAGGAACTCGGGCAGGACAAGCGGGAAACGCCACCGGGCCCGACTGGCATCGCCGTGACCGAGACGGTGCTTGAGACGCTGCGTGCAGCCTGTACGGATGCGGGGGTCGACCCCACCGACGTCGAAGCGGTCGGGGTCGCGTCCGTCGGCCCGCTGGATCTCGCCGAAGGTGTTGTCGAAAACCCGGCGAACCTCCCGGACACGATCGAGACGATCCCGCTGACTGGGCCGCTCGGGAACCTCACCGGGACCGACGAGGTCTACCTCCACAACGATGCGGTCGCCGGTGTGATCGGCGAGCGCTTTCACAGCGACCGCAACCCCGACAACATGGCCTATCTGACCATCTCGACGGGGATCGGCGCGGGCGTCGCGGTCGACGGCCACGTTCTGAGTGGCTGGGACGGCAACGTCGGTGAAGTCGGCCACATGACGCTCGATTCGGACGGGATGATGACGTGTGGGTGTGGCCAGGACGGCCACTGGGAGGCCTACGCTTCCGGACAGAACATCCCCCGGTACGCCCGCGAGTTCTACCAGGCCGGCGACTGGGAGACGGATATGCCCGTCATGGACGCCGACTTCAGGGCCCCGGACCTCTTCGAATATGCCGGTGAGGACGACTTTGCCGACGCGTTCATCGACCGCCTCGCCACGTTCAACGCGATGGGCGTCGCCAACATCGTCCAGGCGTACGCGCCGCTGGTGATCCACATCGGCGGAGCCGTTGCCGAGAACAATCCGGAACTCGTCGTCGGGAAGATCCGCGAGCGCCTCCCGGAGATGGTCTTTGGCAACATCCCGGAGATCAACATCACGACCCTTGGCGACGACGTGGTGGTCAAAGGTGCCCTGGCGAGTGCCCTGACCGAAGGGACCGGCGACCGCGAGAAACTTCGCGAGTGATCGGCCGTGGTCCCGTTCGCCGCCGGACCGCCGATCAGAGCCCGAGGTACCCCGCGTTCGGGAGGAACCCGGCCAGATAGAGGATCCCGACGAGTGTCATGACGATCGCGATGGCCATCGCCGGCGGGTCGACGTGGGTCCCCGAGTGGGCGTAGAAGAGCCGTTGGGTGATCTCGCCGAGCAGGCCCGCGAGGATCCCGAAGCCACCGGCGACGAGCAGGACCAGCGGCTCGCTGTCGAGTGTCGCCATCGCGAGCACTGCCCCCACCGACCCGATGAGCGTGATGTGGTGGGTGACGGGGATCTTCTCGACGCCGAGGTTGAGAAAGAGCAGGCTCATCGCCGAGATGGCATACCCCATGAACACACTTCCCGTTTCGAGCCAGATGTATCCACCCACGATCCCGCCGACGAGGCCGATCGCGGTGACGCCGGCCCACTCGTACTGGTGGGGCAGCCAGGGTTCGGTCGCCGGGCGGGTGGATTCGCCCTCGGCGGCCGGCCGGTCCTCGCCGCGTTCGAACGGCGACATGTCCAAGACGCTGGTTCCGGCGACGCGACCGATCAGCGGATAGCCAAAGGCCACCCGCGCCAGGACGGCCGTCGCCACGACCGACAGTGCGATGTTGTCCGTCGGGATACCGAGACCGCCGCCGACCTGCGTGATGACCATCCCGAGCGCGCCGAAGATCGCCCCGACGGCGAGGATATCGGGTTTGGTCCCGAAGGCATAGAGGATGTCCTTCCCGAAGTGATACCCCCAGTCGTCGGGTTCCATGTCGGGATACTTCTTGCCGGCGTAGGCCGTCGCGGCGACGCCGCCGGCGAAGGCGACGTGGGGGCCGGTCACCATGCCGAAGCCGATCGTCCCCGTCACGCCGGTCGCGATGTCGCCTTCGATGGCCGAGAGGTCGCCGAGGTTCCCCTCGAGGATCGCCAGCCCCTCGCCGAGAAAGACGACGAAGCCGGTGAAGACGAACGCGGGCAGTGCCCCGAGGGCCGCGCCGAAAGCCCCGCCGGCCAGCGCGGCGATCAGCAGGACGAGAAACTCCTCGACGCCCAGGCCGACGACCGGCAGCGCCAGGACTGCTTGCAACACGGCTCACTCCTCCCTAGCCCAGTCTCTGGCGCGCTCGACGGCGTCGTCCCAGCGACTGTACATCCGATCGGCGTCCTCGACCGGGATCTCCGGGGTGAACTCCCGGTCGACGCGCCAGTTCTCGCGGAGTTCGTCGAGATCAGCCCAGTAGCCGACGGCGAGGCCAGCCGCATACGCCGAACCGAGGGCCGTCGTCTCGTCGACTTCGGGGCGAGCGATGTCCGTCCGGATGACGTCGGCCTGGAGTTGACACAGGAAGTCGTTCTTGACGGCCCCGCCGTCGACCCGGAGTGTGGTCGTCTCGATCCCCGAGTCGGCTTCCATCGCCTCGGCGACGTCCCGCGTCTGGTAGGCGATGGCCTCCAGCGTCGCCCGGACGATGTGTTCCTTCCGGGTGCCGCGGGTCATCCCGACGATCGTCCCGCGAGCGCGCCCGTCCCAGTGGGGTGCGCCGAGGCCGGTGAAGGCCGGGACGAGATAGACGCCGTCGGTCGAGTCGACCGCACTGGCGAGGTCCGCGGTCTGGGCGGCGTTGTTGATGAGATCGACGTCCTCGAGCCATTCGATCGCCGCCCCGGTGGCGAAGATCGACCCCTCCAGGGCGTACCTGACAGGCTCGCCCGACCGCTGGAACGCGATCGTCGTCAGCAGGCCGTGGTCGGATTCAACGGCTTCCGTCCCCGTGTTCATCAGGTAAAAGGAGCCGGTGCCGTAGGTGTTCTTCGCGTCTCCCTCCTCGAAACAGGTCTGGCCGAACAGGGCTGCCTGCTGGTCGCCCAGTGCGCCGGCGACGGGGATCTCCGCGCCGAGGAACCCGTCGGGATCGGTGTGGCCATAGAGGTTTTCGTCCGAGGAGGGCCGCACTTCCGGAAGCATCGCCTCGGGGACCCCGAACTCGGCGAGGAGATCCCCGTCCCACGCCATCTCGTGGACGTTGTACAGCATCGTCCGGGAGGCGTTGGTGACGTCCGTGATGTGATTGCCCGTGAGATTGTAGATCAGCCACGCGTCGATCGTCCCCATCAACAACTCGCCGCTTTCGGCGCGGTCGTGGAGGTCACTGGCCCGGTGACTCTGGAGTTTCAGTGGTTCGGCGTTGTCCAGAATCCACTCCGTTTTCGTCGCCGAAAAGTACGCGTCGGGTTCGAGGCCGGTCTTCCCACGGATCCACTCGACTTTGTCTTCGTCCTGGAGCTCTTCGACCCGGTCGGTGGTCCGGCGGTCCTGCCAGACGAGGGCGTTGTGTACGGGCTTGCCCGTGTCTTTGTCCCAGACGAGCGTGGTCTCTCGCTGGTTCGTAATTCCCAGTGCAGCTACCTGCTCGGCCTCGAGTCCGGCATCGGCCAGTCCCGCAGTGACGACCGCTTTTGTGTTCGCCCAGATCTCTAGCGGGTCGTGCTCGACCCATCCTGGCTCCGGATAGAACTGTTCGTGTTTCTCGTAGGCGTTGCCCGCGACCTGGCCGTCGCGGTCGAACACCATAAAGCGCGTCCCGGTCGTTCCCTGATCGATCGCGCCGACGTAGGTGTCTGTCATGAGTGGGCTCTCGGTCGGGCACTGGATGTGCTACCGGTTAAATAGTATGGTTATAAATAGTTATAAAATCGAAGCAACCAGAATAGCTTTCCGCTATCCGCCACCGTAGTACTATTTCATGCCGGTGTTAATATAGGATATTAAAAATTTTGAAATGATTGCGGGTGGGAACAATAAAGTGGCCGTAGCCCATGGAATACGATACCATATGACATCTTCCCCCTCGGTGCTCGTGATCGGCGGTGGCTCGACGGGTGTCGGGATCGCCCGGGATGCTGCGATGCGTGGGTTCGACGTGACGCTGGTCGAGAAGGGCAACCTCACCCACGGGACGACCGGCCGGATGCACGGGCTGCTCCACAGCGGCGGTCGCTACGCCGTCTCCGATCAGGCGAGCGCGCGTGAGTGTATCGACGAGAACATGATCCTCCGGGACATCGCCACCCACTGCGTCGAGGACACGGGCGGACTCTTCGTCAAGCGACCGGAGGACACCGAGGAGTACTACCAGGAAAAATTGGACGGGCTCAGGGAGTGTTCGATCCCCGCGACGGAACTCACCGCCGAAGAAGCACGCCGGAAAGAGCCGTTTCTCGCCCGGGACATCGACAAGGCAATCGAGGTGCCCGACGCGGCGATCGACCCCTTCCGGCTGTGCGTGGCCAACGCCATCAGTGCTGCAAACCACGGCGCTCGCATCGAGACGTTCTCGGAAGTGACTGACTTGCTAGTCGAGGACGGCGAGATCGTCGGCGCGGAGGTCACCCACGAGAGCGGCGAGGGCAACCGCGTCCATGGGGTCGAGGGGTCTGTCGAGGAGATCCGCGTCGATCATATCGTCAACGCCGCGGGGGCCTGGACGGGCGAGATTGCGGCGATGGCCGACATCGACGTGGAGGTCCGGCCCTCGAAGGGAGTGATGACCATCATGAACGTCCGGCAGGTCGACACCGTGATCAACCGCTGCCAGCCCAAGGGCGACGCCGACATCGTCGTGCCCCACGAGACGACCGCGATCCTCGGGACGACCGACGAGGAGGTCGGCGACCCGGAGGACTACCCGGAGGAAGAGTGGGAGGTCGATCTCATGATCGAGGAACTCGCAAAGCTCGTCCCGATTCTCGACGACGCGCGGACGATCCGCTCGTTCTGGGGTGTCCGTCCACTCTATGAACCACCCGACACCGGGACCGACGATCCGACGGACATCACGCGGGAGTTCTTCCTGCTCGATCACGACGAGCGCGACGCTCTCCCCGGCATGACGACGATCGTCGGCGGGAAGCTGACGACCTACCGACTCATGGCCGAGCAACTCGTCGATCACCTCGCCGAGAAATTTGACGTAGACACCACCTGCCGCACCGCCGAGGAACCGCTTCCCGGCAGTGAAGACGAAGGCGTCATCGACGACGCCATGGACGATTTCGGCCTGCGCTCGCCGATCGCCAAACGGAGCGCCGAGCGCCTGGGGTCACGAACGCAGGAGGTTCTCGACACCAACGAGCCCAACCCGGTCGTCTGTGGGTGTGAGGCCGTGACGCGTGCGGAAGTCAACGACGCCATCGAGCAGTCCGGCACTGACCTCAACGCCGTCCGGATCCGCACCCGGGCCGGGATGGGCAACTGCCAGGGCGGCTTTTGCAGCCATCGGCTGGCGAACGAACTCCACCCCGATTTCGACGAGGGGCGCGCACGGGCGGCGCTCGACGAACTCTACCAGGAGCGCTGGAAGGGCCAACGCCACGCGCTCTGGGGGAGACAGCTCTCCCAGGCGATGATCACCTACACGATGCACGCGCTGACGATGAACCGCGATCGCGATCCCGCCGGCGGCGGATCGCTTGACTTCGGCGCGTTCGATTCCGGGCCGTCGAACACTCCCGCGACCGACGACGGACAACCGGCGGACGGGCCACCAGGCGTCGCCACCGACGGTGGCAGGGGGGATGGCCGTGGCGATTGACTCGGATGTCCTCGTGATCGGCGGCGGGATCGCCGGCCTCTCGACCGCCCTCGCCGCCCGGCGAGCGGGAGCCGACGTGCGACTCGTCAGCGAGGCCGAGACGACGCTCCATCACGCAAGCGGCCTGCTCGACGTCCTGGGCTACCCGCCGAACGCCGACGGTGACGGGCCGGTGGTCGACCCGTTCGACGCCATCGGGGACCTGCCCGACTCCCACCCGTACGCGACTGTCGGCGAGGAAGCCGTCCGCGATGGCCTGGCGATGATCGACGACGTACTGGGCGAGACGTATCACGGCAGCCACACCGACGCGAACGCCCTCGTCCCGACCCACGGCGGGACGGTCAAGCCGACGGCGCGGTATCCAGCGAGCGTCGCGGCGGGTCTGGCGAGCGACGACCGGGAGTTGCTGCTGGTCGGCTTCGAGCGGCTCACCGGCTTCGACGCCGGTGTGGCCGCGGACCACCTCGAAGCCGCGGAGATTCCGGCCGAGACGAGCGCCGCCACTGTCGAGTTCCCGATCGTCGTGCGCGACGACGCGAAAGTGACGCGGTACGCTCACCTGCTCGACGAGAACCCGACGGTCGACGGTGCTGGCAGCGATCGGCGCGTCCGGGCCGCCCTCGCCGACGCGATCGAACCGCACGTCGGCGAGGCCGAACGGATCGGATTCCCTGCGGTGTTGGGCGTCGACCACCCGGCGGAGATCCGGAACGAACTCGAAGATCGTCTCGGTGCGGCAGTCTTCGAGGTCCCGATGGGGCCGCCCAGCGTTCTCGGTGGTCGGCTCGAAGACCGGCTCTATGCCGCGCTCGATGATGCGGGCGGACAGATCGAGTCCGGCGGCGGGCCGATCGTGGACTTTGACGCCGAGGGCGGGATGATTTCGGCGGTATACATGGACCGATCGGGCAGTCAGATACCCTACGCGGCCGAACAGTACGTCCTCGCGACGGGTGACGTCGCGGGCGGCGGGATCGACTCGGACCGTGACGGCGTCACCGAGCCGATCTTCGGCTGTCACGTGCCCCACCCGGACGATCGCTACGAGTGGTTCGAGGGCGAGGCGTTCGGTGAGCACGCCTTCGCCGAGTTCGGGGTCGTCGTCGACGACGCGCTCCGGCCGATGGGTGAGGGGGGCACCCCGGAATTCTCGAACCTCCGGGCGGCGGGGGCCGTGATCGGCGGCTACGACTACCCGGCAGAGAAATCAGCGAGTGGCGTTTCCATCGCGACTGGCTACGCTGCCGGTTGGCGTGCAGCGAAGGAGGTCTAATCCAATGAGTGACACACAGCGCGGTGATACCGCGACAGACCGTACGGAGACAGACGCCGACGTCGAGAGCGACGAGGAGGGCTACGAACCACGCGACGTCTTCGACTCGACCACGGAGATGGATCTCCGGGCCGGGGCCGACAACTGCACGAAAGTCGGGACCTGCGACGCCGAGTGTCCCGTCGCCGAGGTCAACGACGACTTCCCCGGCCCGCAGTTCCAGGGCCCGGAACAGTGGCGACTCTCCCAGAAGGGCGAGGTCGAGATCGACGACTCGATCACCGAGTGTTCGAACTGCCTGCAATGCGATAGCGGGTGTCCCTCCGGCGTCCCCTTCAGCGAGATGCACAACACGGCGCGGGCGAAGTACGTCTTAGAGGACCAGCCCCTCTCGATCAAGAAGATCCGCAACCGGATCCTCGCCAACTACCGGACGTCGGCCTGGCTGGCATCGAAACTCCCCCGGACGGCGAACTTCTTCATGAACAACGGGGCGGTCCGGTGGCTCATGGAGAAGACGATGAAGATCCCCAGCGAACGTGAGTTCCCCGAGTTCGCCACGCAGACGTTTCGGGAATGGTGGGCAGAGCGAGGTGGCGAAGCCACCTCGAAAGAGCGAGCGCGGGAGGCGCGAGCAGAGCGTGGAGGTGCCCACGTGCAAAGCGACGAGAAGCGCATCGCGTACTTCCACGGCTGTTACTCGAACTACAACACGACCCAGGTCGCCAAGGCGATGGTCCGGGTCTACGAGTCGCTGGGCTACGAGATCACGGTCCCGAAACAGAAGTGCTCGGGGACGCCGATGTTCGCCAACGGCCGCGTCGACGACGCCCGGCGACACGCCAAAGTCAACGTCGAGCATCTGGGCAACGCCATCGAGGATGGCTACGACGTGATCTGTACCTGCTCCTCCTGCTCGCTTGCGCTTCGCCAGGAGTACCCCGACCTCTTCGATCTGGAGGGCATCGACGAACTCGCCGCTCACACCTACGACGCCATGGAATACCTCCGGATCCACGAGGATCTCGAAGCCGAACTCGCCGGTGCAAACGCCGAGGAGTTCCCGGACGTCGCTTACCACGCGCCGTGTCACTCCCGCAATCAGGGCCTCGGGCGACAGGCCGTCGAACTGTTCGAAGACGTCGAGGGCGTCACCGTGACCGACGTCGGCGACTCCTGTTCGGGGATCTCGGGCACCTACGGCTGGAAATCCGAGAAGTACGAGACCTCGATGGAGATCGGCGAGGAGATGTTCGAGCACATGGAAGAAACCGACGCCGAACACGGGATGACGGAGTGTCCAACCTGCTCGATGCAGATGGAACATGGGACGGGCTATGAGATTTCCCACCCGATGCAGCTACTCGAAACAGTACTCACCTGAGCAAAGAGGACAGGCACCCACGAGAGACCAAACGACTGAGTCGAAAAACGGCCTGCGATTCAGCGGCCGAGTGCGATCATCCCGTGTTCTTCATGCCAGCGGCGATGCCGTGGACCGTCAGCCGGAGCGCCCGGCGTTCGGTCTCTGTGAGGTGTGACTGGGCGAGCAACCGGGTTTGCAGCAGGTTGAGCGGATCGACGTACGGATTCCGGCGCTGGAGGTTTTCCTCCATCCACGATCGGTTGAGCAACGTTTCGCGCCCGGAGATTTCCTGGATGAGTTCGACGGAGTTCTCGTACTCGCTCCGGATCCAGGGGAAGAACCGCTCTCGAAGCTCGTCGTCGGCCAGGTCGGCGTACTCGGTGGCGATCTCCATGTCGGATTTGGCCAGCGCCATCCCGGCGTGATCGAGGATCGTCCCGAAGTACGGCCACTCCTCGTACATCTCCTTGAGCGTCTCCATGTCGCCGCCCTCGTCCAGGTAGCCCTGGATACCCGTGGCGACGGAGAACCAGCCGGGGACGATACAGCGGGCCTGCGTCCAGGAGAACACCCACGGGATCGACCGGAGGTCTTCGAGACTCCGATCCTCCGTCCGGGAGGCCGGCCGCGAGCCCATGTTGAGGTTCTCGATGACCGTGATCGGGGTCGCCTGCTCGAAGTACTCGACGAACCCGTCGGTCTCCAGGAGGTCCCGGTACTCCGCGCTGGCGTGCTCGGCCGCCGTCTCGAAGGCCTCGATCCACTCCTCGGGGATGTCCTCGACGGGGTTTTCCATGGCGTTGTACCGCGCCAGGACCTGCGCGTTGAGCATCTGTTCGAGGTTGCGCTCGGCGATGTCGGGGTTGCCGTACTTCTCGGCGATCGCCTCGCCCTGCTCGGTGAACTTGATCTGGCCGTTGACGGTCTGGTTCGGCAAGGCGAGCATCGCCTCGTGCATCGGGACGCCGCCCCGGGAGATCGAACCACCCCGCCCGTGGAACAGCCGGAGGGTGACGCCGAAGTCGTCACAGATGTTGGCCATCCGCTTCTGGTTGCGGTAGAGTTCCCAGTTGGCGGCCAGATAGCCGTTCTCCTTCGAGGAGTCCGAATATCCCAGCAGGATCTCCTGGGTGTTGTTCCGGGCTTCCAGGGCCTGGCTGTAGGCCTCGTTCTCGAAGAGCGTCCCCAGCATCTCCCGGACGCGCGTGAGGGCGTACTCGCTCTCGAACAGCGGGACGATGTCGAACCCGCAGTAGCCGGGGAGATCGACGATCCCGGCTTGATCGCCCAGGAAGAGGACCTCCAGGGCGTGTGAGGACTCCTCGAACCAGCTGATCGCGTAGGTGTCGATGGCGTCGACGCCGTACTCCCGTTGCCACCCGGCGGCATCGGAGAACAGCGTCAGGACCTTGGCTGACTCCTCGGAGAGCCCTTCGTCGTCTTCGATGTCGATGACCGGGTCGTCCTGGAGGATCGCTTCCGTCAGGAACTCGACGCGCTCGTCCTCGGACATCGACTCGTAGTCGATCCCCTCCCGTTTGAGGGTCTCGACCAGTGCGTTCGTGTGTTTCTCGCGGTGATCCCGCAGGTCGAGGTTCGCCAGCGAGAACCCGAAGGTGTCGACCTTCCTGATCAGCGGCTTGACGTGCGCATCAACGATCTCGTCCGCGTCGTTCTCCCGGAGGCTCTCGGCGATGATCTCCAAATCGGCAAGGAGTTCATCGTCGTTGTCGTACGCACCGGATCGGACGTCATCAACCCGGAGGACACTCTCACGCATCAACTTCAGCTTCTGTCGATAGGGCTCGTCGGGATATCGCTCCTCTATTCCGTCGGCAACGCCCGGGAGGCGTTGTTTGTGTGCCTCGTGGCTTTCCTCGAACGCGTCGCTCATCTCCAGGTTCTCGACGTCCTGGCTCAACACGCCGGAGAGGCTCTTGAGATCGTCCCGATACAGTTCGAGCGCGACGCTGCGCTGGCGCTCGAGGGTTTCCTCCGTGACTTCGGGAGTGACGTAGGGATTGCCGTCACGGTCACTGCCGGCCCACGACCGGAACTCGTAGAGTTTCGGGACGTCGACCTCGCCATCGTAGGTCTCCGACAGGGCGTGTTCGAGTTCGTCGTAGACCTCACTGATGATGTCGAAGAGACTGTTCTCGAGATACCACTGGATGTTCAGCGTCTCGTCGGTCACGTCGGGGCGGCGATCACGAACCTGGGGCGTCTGCCAGAGGCTCGTCACTTCTGCCTGGAGTTCGCGCTTCATCCGTCGCTTCTCCCGATCGGTGAGCCGGATCTGATCGAGATCCTGGATGATCTTCCCGACCGACCAGAGCTTGGCTTTGATCGTCTTGCGTCGCGCTTCAGTCGGATGGGCCGTGAACGTCGGCTCGATCATGACGTCCTCGAGAATCTCCTCGACGGTGTCCGGATCGACGTCCTCGGCATCGAGCGTCTCGACGGCTTCCTCGACGGTGTCCGAGAGGTCGCCGCTCTGGACGCCTTCCCTGATCTCGCGGACCCGTTCGCGCTCCTCGGCGAGGTTGATGAGTTCGAAGTAGGTAGTAAAGGCCCTGGCGACGACGTCCTGCATCTCCGGGGAGAGTCGATCGAGTTCGTCGTGGATCGGCTCACGGGACTCGCCGTCCCCACGACGGTACGCGATCGCGCTGTTCCGGATCGTCTCGACGGTCTCGTAGGCATCCGTCGAGTCCTGTGCCTCGATGATGGTCCCCAGCAGTTCCCCCAGCTCGCGCACGTCCTGGGTGAGCTCTCTGCCGTGTAAAGTCATACCACCCTATGAACATTGGAAGGGTATAACACTAGCGGAATTGGAAGAATGTCATATCCGCGCTAAACAATCATTGAATATCCTCCCGTCTTTTGGTTTCGGCTTCGAATTTATTACGATCTATGAGGATAATATCACCAATAAGATATTTTTGTCAGGTCGATTGGTTTCTCCTCACGGAACGACATGGCCGGGTGTGGCAGGCATGTGTCTTTCATCTCCATGACCATTCCCTTGCCTCGCTATCAGCTACGTTGGCGAACGGGATTGCTCCATCGACGTCTCGACGCGACGGGTTCGTTTTCCCTCGTGAGTGCGTATCGGGGGCATGCGCGAGTTGGCTTTCGCCCTGGAGTACGCCCCGGGCTGTAATCGCGTCGCGGACACGCTCGCGGAGTTCCCGGATGCGCACATTCGGTCGCTGTCGTTACACGCCACCGACGAACGCCTCTGGCGGGTTGATCACGCGAGCGGGTCGCCCGACGCGCTCGATGCTATCGAGTCGGCCTTCAAATCGACGGACTACTACGCCGATTGCCTCGCGACCGATGACTGCGGTGCGACGCAGTCGACAGATGTCCTGGACCGCTCGGAAGAGACGCTCGTCCTCTACTCGTACTGGGAACGCTCGCCCGTCTGTGTCTCGGTTCCTCACCTGGCGCTGGATCACCTCGGCGACGGACTGCTCTTTGACACCCGCCACGAAGGCCGCCATTACACCTGGCGGATCATCCACTCGGGGACCGGCGATGTCGGGGCCTTCTTCGACGCGCTCGCGGCCGCCGTCGGGGACTGCGCCGAGATGGAGATGCTTCGGACGGGCGCGACGGCCGATCCCGGATCGGATGAGGACGGCGAGGCGACGCTTCTCGCCCCTGAACAAGAGGCTGCCCTGCGGGCGGCCGTCGAGCACGGCTACTACGAGAATCCGCGGGACGTCGACGTCGCCGATCTCGCCGAGCACTTAGACGTGCCCCGGTCGACGCTGACCTATCGCTTGCGGCGTGCGGAGGAACACCTCGCCAAGCAGTACGTGGCGGGAGAGCCCCGTCCGGAAGCGCCGCCGACAGGGTGAGCAAGGTCGACTGTGCTTTCGCTTTCCACAGCAAGACGGAGAAGTCACTAACACAGAAAATAGTTATACCTGAAACGATGATTTGACACCAATGAGATCAAGCGGCCCCACTCGTCGACAGCTACTCGCGGGAGCAGGTGCAGTCGGGGCTTCCGGGCTCGGTTTTCTGGGCTATTCGACCGACAACCCAGTACATCGGTCGTCGATCGACCGGACCGAAACACGGCAGGTATCGCGGGCTCCTGAAGTGGGTGAGGTCTCGGTAGCGAATTTTCAGTTCGGGGAGCGGCTGCCGGAGATGGATCTCACACAACTCATCGGTGTGCAATACAATGGGCGGAACTCTCACGATCACCGTTTGTTTGACGTCATCGGGGTCACGATCACACACGGCAACTCGGGTGCGGACAGGCCATCGTTCGACCGACACTGGCTGGATATCGGATCGTCCGAAACCCGTCTGTTAACGCCGGTCAATCCACTTGATTACGATTCGATTCAGGGAGGCGCTCTCGTCTCGCCGGCCGTTCTCACCGAGAACCTTCCGGTCGAACGTGGCCAGCTGGACGATCCGTCCGTGATCAGGGATCTCATCACGAGCGGGACGTTCACCGGGACGACTGGCTTGAGAGAGAACGAACATGTGGAACGAGATTTCGAACTGATCGACGCCTTCTTGAACCACTATTCACCCGAGCGATCCGATCGATTGACACGGACTGGACTCCTCTATGCGCTCCATAGGGACCAAACGACTGACTACGACGGCCACCCAGATGCGGAGTCCGAAAGAGGCTACCGGTGGAATTGCGACAGTGTGGCTGCCCACGTCGTTCAGTATGAGGGTTTCTTACTCGAACCGTCCAACAGTACGTATCAATTCAACGTCTCCCAACGTATCCCACGGCCGAGTATTCTGGGGGGCCCGACCGTCGAATCGACGCTCTCCATCGAGATCTCCCCGTGATCACTCTCTTCGAGGTGCTGTCACAAATCCATGTGTTCTCCGACAGAGGAGGATGTCATACTTCGCCGACGTGTCCACAATCGGGACAGCGGAGCACCACGTCGTCGCTGGTTATCAGATTGTCCTCCTTTTTGGCGTTACTGGTCCTTTTGAAACATTCATGGTGGGTAACCGACCCACACTGTGTACACTGTTCAGCGTTCGAGTCATCCGCTTCGGTTCCGCAAACAGTACAGTAGTACGTGTCAGATCCGAACAATCCCATGGTACATCGTGGCATTCAATACTGGACTGACAAAAAGCTAGGGGAACCCTGTCAGGGAATATCGTTTATTATGTTTTCAATAGTATAATTATTGGTCAGCCGCTCCGACCGCTGTCCTGAACACGTATACGAAACGCATTACGGGGCGAGTAATGGACTCACTCTCTGCATCGGATATTTCCGATACTGACCGGTTCCGAGGGGCTTTGACGGGTCGGTTTCCGCGCTGTGTCCGCTATGAGCAGCCCTCTTGGAATATTCCAACCAAGGCTTATCGAACTGCCGTCCCTACGTCGACGCAATGAGTGACGAGCCGGGACGGGACGCCGAGGAGGGAGCGCAGACGGGGGAGCGAGCCAGTGACGGCCGGAAAATCCAGCTCGCCGTCCCCGAGATGGACTGTCCGTCCTGCGCGAAGAAGGTCGACGGGAGCTTGGAGCGCGTCGACGGGATCAGGGAGGTTTCGCTGTCGCCGACGAAAGGAACGGCGTCAGTCACATACGATCCCGATCGCACGACCGAACGCGACGTGATCGCGGCCATCGAGGGCGCGGGCTACGAGGTCCCCGGTAGTCGCGACGGAGACGACGAGACGGGCAGCGGTGACCCCGAGATCGCCCCGCCGACGGAGATCTGGACCAGTTCCCGGGCGATCAAGACCTGGGTCGGGGCGGTCTTTCTGACGCTCGGCCTGGCCATCGAGTTCCTCCTCACCGGCGGGAACGTCGAGGTCGCCACTGTCCTCGACTATCCCATCGCGGTCGCCGACGCCCTGTTCCTCGTCGCGATCATCGTCAGCGGTGCGCCGGTCGTCCGCAGCGGAATCCACTCGGCACGCAACCGGAGCCTCGACATCGACCTGCTGATGGGTGTGGCCATTCTCGCGGCGACGGCGATCGGGTACGTCGTCGAGGCCGCGACGCTTGCAGTGCTGTTCTCCATCGCCGAACTGCTGGAGGACTACGCGATGGACCGGGCGCGCGATTCCCTGCGGGAGTTGATGGAGCTGTCGCCCGACGAGGCAACAGTTCGGCGGGAGGCCGCAGCGACCGACGGGAGTGAGGCCTCCGAACGAGCGAGCGGTGAAACCGCGAGCAGAGGTGGTGAGGAGGTGACCGTCCCCGCTGAGGACGTCGAGATCGGCGAGACCGTGCTCGTCCGGCCCGGGGAGAAGATTCCGCTGGACGGTACCGTGATCGAGGGCGAGAGCGCGGTCGACGAGTCGCCGATCACCGGCGAGAGCATGCCCGTCGAGAAGGGGCCGGGCGAGGAGGTCTTCGCGGGTTCGATCACTGCCGAAGGATATCTGGAGGTCGAGGTCACCTCGACTTCGGGAGACTCGACGCTCGCACGCATCATCGAGATGGTCCAGAGCGCCGAGGAAAACCGGACCGAGAGCGAGCAGTTCGTCGACCGCTTTGCCGGCTACTACACGCCCGTGGTCGTCGTGCTGGCGATTCTGACCGCTGCTGTCCCACCGCTGTTGATCACGGGGAGCGCGACGCTCGCGCTCGCAGGTTTTGAACTCGTCCTGCCGGGTGGCTGGCGGCCCTGGTTCGTCCGCGGGCTGACGCTGCTGGTCATCGCCTGCCCGTGTGCGTTCGTCATCTCGACGCCCGTCTCGGTCGTTTCGGGCATCACGAGCGCCGCGAAGAACGGCGTCCTGATCAAGGGCGGCAATCACCTCGAAGCGATGGGTGAAGTCGACGCTATCGCGCTTGACAAGACCGGCACGCTCACGAAGGGCGAACTCGCGGTGACGGACGTCGTTCCCGTGGGCGAGCGCGAGGAAGGCGACGTACTCCGGCGGGCGGCGGCCTTAGAGCGCCGGAGCGAACACCCGATCGCGGCCGCGATCCGCGAGCGTGCCGATCGCGCGGAGATCGACCCGCCCGACCCCGACGACTTCGAGAGCCTCACCGGCAAGGGCGTCCGGGCCGAGGTGGGGGGCGAGACAGCCTACGCCGGCACGCCGGCGCTGTTCGACGAGCTTGGACTCGATCTGGGGGCGCTGGGGTTCGAGACGGGCGGGGACGCCCGGACCGACGGCGGCAGTCTCGAGGGCCGGGCGGCGTCCGGAGAGACCGTCGCCGAGCGGATCGCCGCCCTCGAGCGCGAGGGCAAGACCATCGTGGTCGTCGGCACCGCGAGCGAGGTCTGGGGCGTCGTCGCGGTCGCCGACGAAGTCCGGCCGACGGCCAGGCGTGCGGTCGAGCGGCTTCACGACCTCGGCGTCGAGCACGTCATCATGCTGACTGGCGACAACGAGGGCACCGCCCGGGCGATCGCTGCGGAAGCCGGCGTCGATGACTACCGTGCCGAACTGCTGCCCGAGGACAAGGTCAGCGCCGTCGAGACGTTACAGGCCGAGTACGGCGACGTGGCGATGGTCGGGGACGGCATCAACGACGCGCCCGCGCTGGCAACGGCCGACGTGGCTGTCGCGATGGGTGCCGCCGGAACCGACACGGCGCTGGAAACCGCCGATATCGCGCTTTTGGGTGACGATATCGGCAAGTTGCCCTATCTGTACTCGCTGTCGAACCGGGCCAACGGCGTGATCAGACAGAACATCTGGGCCAGCCTCGGCGTGAAGGCCCTGCTCGCGGTCGGCGTCCCGCTGGGGTACGTCAGCGTCGCGGTCGCCGTCGTCGTCGGTGACATGGGCATGAGCCTGGGTGTCACCGGCAACGCGATGCGCCTGTCCCGGATCGCGCCTGACAACGACAGCCACGGGACTACTGCCCCTTCTCGCCAGGAGAGTGCAGCCGAACGGTGACGATGCTCCCGCGGGGGTCGTTCTGGGTGACCGAAAGCTGGCCGTCGGAATACTGGACGATCAGATGGACCAGCCACAGCCCGATCCCCTGTCCGTGAAACAGCGGTTCGATCTCCTGGTTGCCGATCAACACCTGGCGCTCCATCTCGGGGATCCCGGGTCCGTCGTCGGCGACGCTGATCTCGACGATGTCGCCGTTGGTGTCCACCGACACCGTGACCGATGGACTGCTTCGATCCGAGTGGGTGACGGCGTTCTCGACGAGCTCTTTGATCGCCCGGTCGAGCTGGTCCACCGAGAGAACGGGCTGTTCGGCCGGCAGATCGACTGTCAGATCGGCCTCGGGGTACTGTTCGCGCAGGTCGGCGACAACGCTCTCGATGATTGCGGACGCGTCACGCCCGGTGGTGGGTCGGGACTCTGCCAGGAAACTCGTGATCTTTCGCTCTTTTTCTGCCGTGGCCCGGAGCTGTTCTCCCGTCCGGATGATCCGTTCGGCACTCCGTCGGGGATCGCCCGTTGTGGCGTCGACGATCGAGTCGGCATTGCCCAGGATGACCGTCAGGGCGTTGTTGAGGTTGTGCCGGAGAACGCGGTCGATCGTCCGGATCTGGGTAATCCGGGCGCGCCGATCCGAGACGTCTCTGATGAGTCCGATGAATCCGGTTATCTCACCGTCCCGATCCCGGAGGTAGAAGACGTTCGTCTCGCCGGGAAACACCTGTCCGGACTTCTTCTCGTAGTGGACTGTCTGCACGAAGGTCGGATCGTCCATGTGCTGACCCAGGGATTCGCCCATCGCCTCGAATTCGTCGGCATTCTCGTAGACGTACCCCGTCGGCTTGCCCTCGATTTCCGCCAAGTCGTAGCCGAACAGCTCCGTAAACGCCGGGTTGCAGTCGACGATCCGGCGGTCGGTATCGGCGACCAGAATGGCGTCTCTGATGCTGTCGAACAGCGACTCGTAGCGCTGTCGGGCCCGCCGGAGGTCCTCGACCATCTCCTTTTGCTCTGTGACGTCCCGCAGTGACGCTCCCACCCCTTGGATCGCCCCGTCGGTGTCCCGAAGTGGCCAGTAGCGGATGTCGAGTACACGCTCGCCCTCCGAAGCATGGGTCCGAACCATTTCGAAGGAGACTCGATCGCCCGCCAGCGCGTCCCGGAGGCGGGGCTCGACTATCTCAAACTCCTGGTCGTCGAGAACGCTTTCGAGTGGTTCTCCCTGAACCGTCTCCGCCCCGATGCCGTGAAATCGCCGAAACGCCTCGTTGGCAAACAGGAACTGCAACTCCGAATCGACTGCAGTCAGCAGGTCTCGCGAACTCTCGACGGCCTGTTTGTAGTGGGTAATCCGGCGTTCGCGTTCTCTCCGGCTGGAGATGTCCCTGGCGATCGCGATTCGAAACTGCTGGTCGTCGATCGTCACCATCGAGGCCGATATCTCGACCGGGAACGTCGTCCCGTCGGCCCGCTCGTGGACCGTCTCGTAGTACTCCAGGGTCTCGTGTTCGGGTGCCGTGAGAAACTCGCGGAATGCCGTCGCATCATCGAACTCGGTGTTGAGGTCGGCGGGTGTCATCTCCAACAGCGTCGACCGATCGTACCCCAGCACCTCACAGGCGGTCTCGTTGACGTCCGTGATGCGACCGGTCTCGGGATCGATGACGAACACGCTGTCGGAGGCGTCATCGACCAGTTGACGAAACAGCGTCACGTCCCGCTCGTGTTCTCGCATCTGTGTGGCCTGTCTCGCCGCGACGGCTCCCGCGGCCACGAAGACGGCCATGATCACCAGTCGAATGTACAGTTCGTGGGCCGGGATGTCTGTCACGAGCAGCGCGACGAACGGTGTCTCCTCGTAGAAGAACAGGGTGTCCAGTGCCGCATCGAGAACCCAGACGGACATTCCGAGTCCAACGGCGAGTGTCAGGATTCGCCGCGTAGTCTGCATGTGCTATACTGACACTCGGCATGGTCTTAATTCGCCCGGCGAGGGCAATCCGTGATTGGGCCTTGATCGGTCCCTGCCAGAACCCGGCGGTATGACTGGGTCACCGCCTCGGACGGCCGTCACTGCCCCTTCGAGACGGCGTCGATCAGCCTTCCGGTCGCCGCCTCCGGATCGTCGGCGTTCGTGATCTCGGTGATGACGGCAACCCCCGCCGCCCCGGCGTCGATCACGCTATCGGCGTTCTCGGCGGTGACGCCCCCGATTCCCACGACTGGGATGTCGACGGCGTCGACGATTGCAGCCACACGGTCGATCCCGATCGCGTACTCCGCGTCGTCGATGTCGTCCTTCGAGCCCGTCGGGAAGATCGCGCCGACGCCGAGGTAGTCCGCGCCGGCTGTTTCGGCTTCGCGGGCGTCGTCGACGAACGACACCGACCGGCCGATGATCGCGTCCTCGCCGAGGAGTTCGCGGGCGACAGCCACGGGTAGATCCTCGTCGCCGAGGTGGACGCCGTCGGCCTCGAGTGCGAGTGCGAGGTCGACACGGTCGTTGACGATCAGCGGTACGCCCGCCTCCCGCGTGTGCTCGCGCACTTCCCGTCCCATCTCGTAGCGCTCGCGGGCGTTCACGTCCTTCTCGCGGAGTTGGACGACGTCGACGCCGCCCTCGATGGCCGCCTCGACGATCTCGGGTGTCGTTCGATCGCCCGACAGCGACGCCTGCGTGACGAGGTAGACACGCCAGTCAGTCATGACTGTGGATCGGACCGGTGCCACTGAGTGCGTTGCGGTTCAGTTCTCGGCGTCGCTTGCCCGGTGGGCACCCTCGACCCGTCGCTGGAGGCCCTCGTGATCGGGCGCGTACGCGAGATGCGTTTCACAGCCGCAGTCCGAGGCCCCGATCCCGCTGATCGGTGTCGCCGCGGCCGTGATCGCCCGCGCGACCTGACATTCGACGTCTTCGCCGACCGTCTTCACCACGTCCGTCAATTCCGTCCCGGGGTGCCCCAGCAGGTAATCGACGTGCCAGTGGCGAACGTCCCGCTCGCCCGCCGCGAGTTCGCGGTGGCGGTCGATCCGGCCGAACCCGCCCGTCCCGAAGGCGCTGCCGGTGTAGGCGTACCCGCCAGCCGCCAGCTCGCGCTCGCCCGCCGCGCCGAAGGTGATCGTCGCCCTCTCTGTGAGTTCGATCACGAGGGTGTAGGTCCCCTTGGCAGTCATCGTCGCTCCGTATGCCACTGGCGCCGAAAGATCTGCCGGAGTCGAGCGACCCGATCGCGTTCTTGGTCGGCCTAAACCATCACGTTTGTCCACCTCTGTTTTCATCGACCGGGAACACCCATGGGTCCTTTTTGGTTAACCTAGCGAATCCGTAGTTAGGTGAGACTAAATGAGTGAGGTACTGGCCGACGTGGGTTCAGGGGAGTCCGTCCGGTTGACCGAGGTACCGGACGGGGACACACGAGCACGGCTGTTACGCCTGGGATTCCTGGACGGGGCCGTCGAGTGTCGGCACCACATCCGGAAGGGGCCGGTGATCGTGCGGCGCAACGGGACGGATCTCGCCCTCGGCTCGGACCTCGCCGGCGAGATCGAGGTCGAACGGCCGACTGCGGGGGCGGGTGAGTGACCATGGAGGGCTGTCACGACACTGGGTGTGACGCGAGCGAGATCGACGCCGATTCCACCCTGGCGCTGGTTGGCTGTCCGAACGTCGGCAAGAGTGTCGTCTTCGCCGAACTCGCCGAGCAGTACGTCGACGTTTCGAATTACCCCGGCACCACCGTCGACACCACGCTCGCCGAGTTCGGCGACTACCAGCTGACGGACACGCCCGGCGTCTACGGCATCTCCGCGTTCAACGAGGAGGAGCGGGTCACCCGCGAGATCGTCCTGGAGGCAGACGCCGTGGTCAACGTCGTCGACGCGACCCACCTCGACCGGGATCTGTTCCTGACGCTGCAACTGCTCGATATGGGTATCCCGACCGTCGTCGCCCTCAATATGATGGACGAGGCCGAGGCCGGCGGGATCGATATCGACGTCGACGCGCTGGAGGATGCCCTGGGCGTCCCGGTCGTCCCGACCGTCGCCGTCGACGGCGAGGGGACCGACGACCTTCGCGAGCGGATCCCCGAGGCGACCGCGCCCGAAACGACCGCCGTCGAGGACTACTACGACGAACTCCCCGACGAACTTACGGCGACACGTGCCGAGAAGACGCTGCTGGTCGAGGGTGACGAGCCGCTGGCCCGCGAGGTCGACGTCGGCGGCGTGATGGCCGACGGCGGATCGGCCGCCCTGGTCGAGCCCGGACTGCGCGAGGAGATCTACGGGGGCCGTCGCTCGCGCGTCCAGTCGATCGCCGACGAGGTCCAGACCGTCACCGAGGTCGAGGGCGGGATCAGGGAGTGGCTCTCCGACCTCATGATCCACCCCCTGACGGGCACGCCGATCGCGCTGGCGATGCTCGGACTCATCTTCTACCTCATCGGCGGGGTGGTCGCCCAGCGGATCGTCGGCATCACGGAGGGCGACATTTTCGCCCAGCACTACAACCCCGCCGTCGAGGCGTTCGTGAGTGACCTCCTGCCAGAGGCGGCCTGGGTCGACCCGATCGAGTTCCTGCTGATCAACCCCGAACTCGGCCTGCTGACGATCACCGTCCAGTACGTCGTCGGCGTCCTGCTGCCGCTGGTGCTGGCCTTCTACCTCGCTATCGGGCTGCTCGAGGACTCGGGTATCCTGCCCCGGCTCGCGGTATTGACCGATCGCGGTCTCAACCGGATCGGCCTCAACGGCCGGGCGGTCGTCCCGATGATCGTCGGCGTCGGCTGCGTGACGATGGCGGTCATCACCACCCGGATGGTCGGCTCGAAACGCGAGCGCCTCATCTCGACCGCGCTGCTCGGCCTGGCCGTGCCGTGTTCGGCCCAGATCGGCGTCATCATGGGGCTGCTCGCGGGACTCGGGCTGGTCTGGTGGTTCGGCTACCTCGGCGTCCTGCTGGCCGTGCTCGGCATCGCCGGACTCGTCCTCGACCGGACGCTGCCCGGGGAGGGTCAGGCGCTCGTGACGGAACTCCCACGGCTGCGCGTCCCCCGGCCGGGCAACCTCCTCCGGAAGACCTACAACCGCACCAAGATGTTCCTGCGGGAGGCCGCGCCGCTGTTCGCCGCGACGGCCCTGGTCGTCTCCGCTCTGGATTACGTCGGCGGACTGGACGCGATCATGGACGGCCTGCGACCGCTGACGACGCTGATCGGCATGCCCGCGGACTTCGGGCAGATCCTCGTCCTCGGGCTGATCCGGCGTGACTTCGCCGCCGCCGGCATGACCGACATGGCGCTGAGCAACGCCCAGATATTCGTCGGCCTGATCGTCATCACGCTGTTTGTCCCCTGTATTCTGACGATGACGATGATCCTCAAGGAGCGCGGCAAGAAGAGCGCGCTCCTGATGTGGCTCGGCTCGTGGGTCGCGGCCTTCAGCGTCGGCGCGGTCGCGGCCGCCACGCTGGGGGTGCTCGGGGTATGAACTGCCCGACCTGCGGCCTCGACTTCGAGCCGACCGAGGACCTGCAGTGCCCCCGCTGTGGCGCGTCGCTGTCCTGCTCGACGGTCACCTGTGGCGACTGTGACGCCTGTGAGGGCGTCTTCGAACAACTCCGCCGGACCGCCACCGATCGGCTGCGTGCCGACGGCGGCACGGAGTAGGCTCCCCGCTCACCGGCCACACCTCGCTCGACCGACCGTTTCTTTTCCCTGTGGCCCCACGTCGTGGTATGGACCGGGCCGGGAGTACGGCGCAGGCGAGCAGTCCAACCACGGTACTGATCGGCGTGCTGGTCGTCGTGTTCCTCTTTCAGGAACTGCTTGGTGTTTTCGGCGTGTCATTCGCGTTCGCCCTCGCCTGGCCGCTCTCGGAGAACCCCTGGACGCTGGTGACGAGCGTGTTCGTCCACCGTCGGATCATGCATCTGGTCCCGAATGCCCTCTTCCTGTTCGTGATCGGGATCATTCTCGAACGCCGGACGGAACCCTGGCGCTTTTATGCGTTTTTCGTCGTCGTCGGGGTCATCGCCGGGGTGCTGGAGGTGACGGTCGGCCAGGTGCTGGGTGGACCGGTGGCGGTTCTCGGTGCCAGCGGCGCGGTTTTCGGCCTGCTCGGGTACATCCTGTCGGGTAATCCGATCACCGATGCCGTCGCCGACCGGATCAGTGTCGATCCGCGGGTGGCGATCCTCGTCATGATCGGCGTCGCCCTCGCGATCACGTGGCTGACGCGGGGCCGTCAGGTCGCACTGGTCGCCCACTTCACCGGCCTCGTGCTCGGGCTGCTCGCCGGGCGGGCACACGTATTACGAGCCGAGCAATCCACTCGATCGCCGCCCCGCGGCGGTCGACGGGGCCAGTTCTGATCAGAACGTACAGTCGTCGGGGACGGTCGATTCGTGGAGACGCGTGGCGACCCGATCGGCGACAGTCTCCAGGTGGTCGACGTCCTCGCGGTTGTAGGAGATCAGCGTCTCCAAAGCGGCATCGTCGCCGCGCTCGGCCTCGTACCACAGCCGAACGGCGTCCTTTCCCGAGAGGTCCGGCCGGTCGCGCTGGATGCCGACGTCTTTCTCGATCTGTTTGAGCCCGCCGGTCAGATCGATTTGCCGGCAGGGGTACATGAGATCGAGGTGCGGCCGGTCGAGGACGCCGTCGAGGTCGAACGATTGCTGGAGAAAGGGCACGTCGAAGCGTTTGCCGTTGAACGAGACCAGCAGGTCGGCGTCGGCGAAGACCTCCCGGAGGCGGTCGGCGGTGAGGTCGCGATCACGGACGAAGGTCTTCGTTTCGCCGCCCTGCCGGACGCTGACGGTCGTCACCGTGTCGTGGCGCTGATCCAAGCCGGTCGTCTCGATGTCGAAGAAGGCTGCGCCGTCCTGGAAGGATTCGTAGAGTCGCCACTGGGCCTGGCTGGGGAACTGCCGGCCGAAGTAGTGGCTGTCACCGTGAGCCAACCGCTCGCGAGCATCGTCGATGAACGTCTCGATTCGCTCGGCGGTCGTCGAGCCGACGGCGTCGGGGTAAAAGTCGTCCCAGTGGGTAATTCCCTGCCGCCACAGCTTGCGCTCGGTCTGCTCGCCGACGCCCCTGACCGGAATGAAACTCTGCTCGACGCGCACGATACTACCAGTGAGTGGTGGGCGGTCCTAAAGGTCGCGATGTCTCCGAGGACGTCACAGAGCGGTTAGGCGATCTGAAATGGGATGATGCGTCGTTCAACGATCTGCTGGACCGACGAGTGTGCCCTCGAAGCCGTGCATCTGGACGCACAACTTCGCTCACAGGATATTCGATTGGCCTCCGCTGATCTGCTCAACCCTGCTACTGCTTACGCCGCAGGTGGCACGTTCGTTACCCACAACGCCACGGATTTCGACAAGCCACCGCTGTACGACTTCGTCGATCTCGATCTCGTCGTGACCGATTCAACAGAAGTGTGTATTGCATTTCAACGGAGGTCCGGTAGTACTTTCCAGCCTTTCTTATCTGTTGGTCCCCTAGATTTAATACGATAAAGCACACTAGTCGTATATGCCGCATAAGACGGCACCGACGCGATCCCCCTCCAAGGTGAAGCGCGTCAGTTTAGGCAAAACCCCCGAAACGATGCGGGAGCGCCATTACATAATGGTGTCTCCTTGGAATTAGGCGTTTCGGGTGGTCGCTCAAGATCCATGCTCCGACCGCCTACCACCCTCGACGAAGAACCGACATTCAACTGGCTTAGGAACGGTCACGTTGGTGCCTCACCGAACGATTTGGAGGAGGACACGAAATAGTCATAATCTAGCCGAATATTGAGTTATATGCCTCGGCAATCGCGGCTGTTTCGGATGGAGCGCTGCGCAGTTGAAGTCAGCCATTCTTGGCTGTTGGTCAGACCGAGGTATCGTTTCAGATGGCCCCCTGTGGGCTTCACTTTCACATTGGTATGATGAACCTTATTAAAGAGCCGTATGATTTCAATGGCGGAATGTTAACAACTAAACGACGAGAGGTGGGGTGACGCTGGATGCGTGTACTCGCCCGGTTGCGGGCACGAGCCGACGCGGCATACGACAACGCGTATCATCACAAGCTCCGCGGGCGACTCTGGAAAGCGCTGGACGGGACCGAGTACGAGGCCAGCCACGACGAGAACCGTCCGAAGGCGTTTACCTACTCGAACCCCTTCCCGCCGGGCGACATGGACGAAGGTGACGAGCGAACGCTCCTCGTCGCCTCGCCGTACGAGGATCTGCTGGCCCACGTCGCCGCCGACCTGAAGGACGACCCCGAGCTGAACATCGGCGAGATGCCCTTCACCGTCGAGGAGATCACGCCGCTCGCGCCCGATGTCGGCGAACCCGGAACGAGCGGGACCATTTCGACTGGAACCGGCGTGTTGGTTCGAATTCCTCCTTGGCGCTTCGAGGAGTATGGGATCGAGACGGAACACGACGAGGCGGAGTTCTGGCGACCGGAACACACGATGGAGCCGTTCCGCAACCAGATCGAGGCGAACCTGGACAAGAAACATGATCTGTTCTGTCCGGAGTACCTGCCCGGACCGAGCGAGGTCGACGGCGAGTTGTTCGACGGCTACGAGTTGCTCAAGACGTTCGCGATTCCGGTCACGCCGACCACCGGCGAGACTGAGACGTGGGTGTTGAGCAAGTGGCGTTTCGAGTACACTGTTCGGAATGATGACCATCGGCGACACCTGAACCTGCTGTTGGACGTGGGTATCGGCGAACGGAATTCGCTCGGGTTTGGGTTCGTGAACATCGTCGACAAAACCGGCCCAGGTGAATCCGCGATGGAGGGTAAGAATGCTTTCGCCCGATGAATTTCGCGAGGAGTACCCACCGGAGCGACTGGACGACGAACTTCCCGAAATACCGATCACGTCGCTCCGGACGATCCAGTACCTCTACGGAAAGCTCTACACGCTCGCGACGGCGGGCGGTGGGACGTACGGCCCCTATCTCACGCCGGACGAAGCGGGTGATCTCATCGATACCGACGACAGCCTGATCGTCGTCCGAGTGGATCTAAGCGGCGAGGAGCCGGCGCTCGCCAAGAACGGCAGCGGTCCCGTCGAGGTCAGCCGCTACAGCGCCGACTTGGTCGAACGCGTCGGCCACTGCAAGTATCCGGCAGCGCGGGGCATCGACCACAGTGTCACTCACCAGGCGGGTCGGAACAGCGATCCCGAGAAACTCGCCCGCTACGCGAAAGAGCGTCTCACGAAGTGGGCGACCGATTCTGTCGTTCAGGAAGCGGCAGCCGATCACGAGGACGGTTGGATCGTCGAGGCACTGGCAACGCTGGGCGAAGACGACGACGCACTCGATCGTATCGAGGACGACCTTACCACCAAACTCGGCGGTGAGTCCACGACCGCGTTGCTCACTGTCCAGGTCAAAACCGAGCCCGACGGTGGATACCAGTGGCCCGGCGATCTCGACGTGTTCAACGAGGCGATGCGTCAGCGCAAGCTCTCGAAACTCGTCACCAAGAACAAGGCCGATGATTCCTCTGGCGAGGCCACGGATCTCGTCACCGGGCAGCGAACACGGACCGTTGGCACGTCCGAAGACCCACAGAACTACTTCCTGGGCAAGCAACTGGAGAAGTTCCCGGGCCTTGACATCGAGGAAGCCTGGCGAACCCATTCCATCTCCGAAGATGCGGCCGTGACGGTGATGAACGCCGAGACGTTCGTCGAGGCCTGTACGTATCGAACCTTCGGGGCGAAGGTGTACTATCTGCCGTACTTCTTCGGTCGGGCTTCGACCGAGGAAATCTACGAATTGTACAACCTACTGTACCAGGCAGCGACAGACGATGACGATCTCACACCTGTCGAGAAGGCCTACGAGGACTTTCAGGGGAACGATGACACGTCGCTCAGGTTCTACGTCTCGGCAGTCATGCCACACCAGATGTCTCGCTACGACGTCTTCGGTGAGACACTGAACGGCCGACTGCTCTATCCTCGGGACCTCGCGAGGCATCACAATCGGATCGTCAGCGACACTTCGGCGTTCAACACCGACACTGACTGGAGCGCGCCGCTGCCGACCAACGAGAACTGGGGGCTGCTGACAGCAGACGACGAAGCACTCCACTCCGTCTCGTCGGGGTGGTACTTCTACCAGACGTTTGGCGAGCGTGACGACGACGAAGCCGACGCCGACGACCCCCGGATCGAGGCACTCGTCAGCGTTCTCGGCGGGGACGCGATCGCCGTTGAGACGCTCCTCTCGGAGTACGTCGACCGGATCATCGCAGACGAAGACGACGATGAGGTCGAGGGGTTCCCGTCGTTCCGTGTCGCCTCACAGTTCGCCCAACTGTGTGCTCTGGCGACCGAGACACTCGATCTCCTGACGACCGACGACCCAGGGAAGCGACCGATTACGATCGAACCAGACTACGAGGTAGACACGATGGAATCACTCGAAGACATTCAGATCATCCCAGACGGCGGCCATCCCGCCGCACCGAAACTCGAATCGTTCATCGAAGAGACGCCTGCGATCGCGCGACAGTCAGACGCAGACGACGCGCTCGACGAGGCGGACGCCGAGCGACGCCAGTCGGTCAGAAACCAGCGTCGAGGTGCGTTCATGCTCGGCGCTCTCGTCGGTGAGGTCGGGAGCTATCAGGAGTACAGCGAAGACCGATCTACGACACTTGTCGATCAGTTCCCGGTGAAGTCGATCACGCAATCCCGGGTGAAGAAAGTCACACGCGAAGCGATCGGCAAGACGCTCACCTACACCCGTCAAGAGAAGAAAAGCGGCGGCAGTTTCCCGGGAACGAAATTCGAACACGTCGTCGAGGAACTTCGAAAGACGATCGTCAACCCGGACCCCGACGACTGGGACATCGACACCGAGGACCTCCGGTTCTACTACGCCCTCGGCGTGACGTACGGATTGAACGACCATCCCGAATGGGATTCCACGACTGAAGACACCGAGGAGGACATCTAACATGAGCGAACCCACACAGACCGTCGAGAACCGTTCCGAGATCGTGTTCCTGTACGATGCCGTCGACGCGAACCCGAACGGCAATCCGCTGAGCGGATCGAACAGGCCGCGGATCGATCCCCAGACCCAGCAGGCGATCGTCACGGACGTTCGGCTGAAGCGGTACCTCCGCGACCAGCTGGACGACGACGGCCACGGCGTCTACATCCGGAACGTTCAGGAAGAGGGCACGCAGTACACACGCGCCGAACTCCTCGAAGACAGGCTGAAGGCCGTCGATCCCGACGATTACGACCTCGATGACGACGAGGCAGCGGCGCAGTTCCGGGACGACGTCTTCGGGGAATACCTCGAAGAGAGTGCCGACGTACGCTACTTCGGCGCGACGATGTCTGTCGATACTGACAATGCGTACGCGAAACATCTCCCGGACCACTTCACTGGCCCAGTTCAGTTCTCGCCAGGCAAGTCGATCCACGCTGTCAACGAAAACGAGGAATATGACAGTCTCACCAGCGTGATCGCCACCCAGGAGGGGAAAGAACAGGGTGGGTTCGACCTCGACGACCACCGCATCCAGTACGGGCTCATTCGGTTCCACGGACTCGTCGACGAACACGGGGCCGCCGACACGAATCTCACGCGAGCGGACGTAGAGCGTCTCGATACACTCTGTTGGCGGGCGATCAAGAACCAGACCATCAGTCGGAGCAAAGTCGGCCAGGAGCCACGTCTCTACTGTCGCGTCGAATACGGCGAGGAAAGCTACCATCTCGGCGGCCTGGACAAGGATCTCACCCTTGACGACGAGGCCTCGAAGGACCACGACGAACTCCGAAACATCCGCGATCTTACGCTGGAGATCGATGATTTCGTGGATCGGATCTCGAACGCCAGCGACCAGATCGAACGCATCCGGGTGGTCGCGAGCGACGTCCTGGAACTCTCTCACGGGACCGACAGCGGTGGGCCGGACCTCCTGTACGACGCGCTTCGAACGGCAATCGGACCGGACCGAGTCGATGTCGTCGATGTCTACGACGAGTATCCTGAAACGCTGCCACAGAGCACCGGCGAGTGACCATGGACCAGGAATCGTCGAATGGGAGGACTGGGACGGACGGCAGCGATCTGGATCGTTGTCTGTCCTTCGAGATCCGGGGTCCGTGGGGACACTTCCGGCGCGTCGAGGGGAACGTTGTCAAACAGACCTACCGGATCGTTCCACGAACGACCGTCGCCGGGTTGATCGCGGCGGTGCTGGGCATCGACCGGGACGGGTATTACGATCTGTTCGGGCCGGAAGTATCCGCGATTGCCATCCAGCCCGTCGAGGAACTGCGGACGGTCAACATGCCGATGAATACCCTCTCGACGGCAGCGGGAGACCTCACTTCGCTCAATCCACGCGGGAAGATCAGCATCAAACTCCCCAACCCCACGAAGCTCCGCCAACAACACAACTACGAGGTCCTCGTCGACCCTGCCTACAGGATCGACGTTGCGCTCGCTGACGACGAGCGGTACGAACAGCTTCGAGAAACGCTGGCTGCCGGGAAATCTCATTACGTCCCGAGTCTCGGTCTCTCCGAGTACCTCGCCGAGATCGACTACCTCGGGGAGTTCGACGTCAAACCTGGCCCGGCTTCTGGGACCATCGCCGTCGACTCGGCGGTGCCCGACGCGATGGACGATGTCGTCCTCGATCCCGAAACGCGCTGCCAGATCGAACAGTCGCCGGCGTTCATGGCGTCCGACGGTAGCGGACGGACGACCACGGAGTACACCACGTATACATACAATCCCGACGCAGAGCCGTTGCAGGTCAGGGACGTACCAACCTCGCGCGTCGACGACCGGACCGTGGTGTTCGTCTGAATGGCGGAACGGTATTCCCATCCGCCCGAGGGCGGGCGGGAGGGGGTCGCACTCGAAGTCCACCTCGCCGACGTCGCCGACCGGGTGGCACACGTCGTCCCTGACGATGCGACGACTCCGACGGACGGATCACTGCGGTCTGTCGTCGAAACGCTGGCCTGGGTTCACGACTTCGGGAAAGCGACGACCTACTTCCAGGAGTACCTCCTCGAAGACAGTGAGGCTGACCCGCCTATGTTACGGCATCACGCTCCGATCGGGTCGTTCGCGGCATACCATGCCCTCGATACGCAGGGGTTCGATACCGAAACGTGTCTGGCAGGCTTCGTCGCCGTGGCGAAACATCACGGCAGACTCCCGAACGTCGCGGAGTACGTCGTCGATCGAACACACCGACGAGACGGTGATTCGAGACAGAATAGCGTCGAAAAGCGTCAGACGGTGGTCCTCAAACAGATCGGGGACATCCACGACACTGTCCCGGACCTCGCGGAGACGGTGTTCGAGAACGCGACTGGTGGTTCCGGGGGCTGGGAATCGTTCGTGCGAAGCTATCAGTCGGGGTCGCTGCTGAGTGAGATCGAGGAGACGGTGGGAACGCAGACGGCCGGTCGCGGCGTCGATCCGGATGCACTCTCCTCGTCGTGCTACGGGCTCGTCTTGCAGTGCTGGAGTGCACTCGTGCTCGCGGACAAAACCAGTGCCGCCGGTGCGGCAAACGAATCGGAGACGTACGCACCCAGTCAACCGGGATTCGAGACGATTTCCGATTATATCGAGGATCTGGAGGCAGGTGTCGATGCCGACAAGGCCGGGACGAAAACCGAGCGCCTGAACTACCATCGATCGGACGCCCGGAAAAATGTGCTCGACAACGTGGCGTCGTTCGCCGAGAGTGGTGGCGGCGTCGCGACGCTCACGCTCCCGACGGGGATGGGCAAGACGCTGACCGGATTGTCGGCCGCTTTCGCACTCAGAGACGCCCTCGGTGGCAATCGCGTGGTGTATGGCCTTCCGTTCACGAGCATCATCGATCAGGTCGTCGACGAAATCCAGGAAATCTACGAGACAGATACTGCAGGCCGGCTCCTTACTGCGCACCATCACCTCTCCGAAACGACAATTCGTGATACGGACGACCAGTCTGCCGACGATGCTGATCGGAACGACGACGTCGCAGGGATGCTGGGTGAAAGCTGGCGGGCGGGCGTGACAGTCACGACGTTCGTCCAGTTGTTCGAGAGCCTGGCCGGACCGCAAAACAGGCAGTCGATGAAACTCCCTGCCCTCCGTGACGCCGTCGTGGTTCTCGATGAACCACAGAGCCTCCCGCTGGACTGGTGGAAACTCGTCCCTCGACTTGTGGACGTGCTTACCGAGCAATACAACGCGACGGTTATCGCGATGACTGCCACCCAGCCACGACTGTTCGAGGACGAATTCGAACTCGTGGACGACCCGGACCGATATTTCGAAGTCGTCCGTCGCGTTTCCTACGAACTCGACGATTCGACCGAGCGCTACATCGAGTCTCAGAGCGAGCCAAAATCTTACGCGGCGGCCGCCAACGAACTCCGTGCGGCTGTTGAATCGGGACAGACAACGCTCGCTGTCTGCAACACTATCGACAGTGCGAGAGAACTCACAGAGCAAGTCGGCGACGGTAGTTTTGTCGACGTTGGTCGTCTTTACGACGACGAACTACAGGAAGCAGGGTCAGCTGACGACGTTGATCCTGTCGAACTCGCGAAGCGCGTTGCAGCGACCGACGACAATGCACTCCTTCACCTGTCGACTCGACTTCGGCCTGCGGATCGGCTCACGTTGATCGAGACGGCGAAAGCGCTCACCGAACGGGGCCATCCGACGCTCGCGATCTCGACGCAACTCGTCGAGGCCGGCGTCGACATCAGCTTCGATCGTGTGTTTCGCGACCTCGCTCCGATCGACAGTATCGTTCAGGCAGCCGGGCGGTGTAACCGTTCCTTCGAGCGCGAACAGGGAGTCGTCACTGTCTGGTGGCTCGACGTGCCCGACGAGCAGTCGAAGACGCCGGCAGAAGCCGTGTACAATCGCGGGACGACGCTGCTTCCTACTGTCGCAGACACGCTCCGACAGATCCGGGACGAATCCGGATCGCTTTCCGAGACTGACGTAGCTCGAAGGGGCGTAGAGTGGTATTTCGAACGGCTGCGAGAAGACAAGGATGTCGGGAAGCAAACGTATGCCGACTGGGTTGACGACGCGAAAGCGAAAGAACTCGGGACCATTTCGCTCATCGACGAACAGCTTTCGGCAGAGATCGTCGTTACCCGAACGCCTGCTGAACGGGAGCGGGCGGAAGCGATACGGAACGCTCAACGCAACTTCGAATTCGAGACGCTTGGCCAGTTGGTCGACGAGACGAAGCCGCTGCGTATTTCTGTCCCGTATTACTCCGAGGATAGCGAAACCGCCGATGCCATCACGGATCTTCCGCCACTCGTCGAAGACGAAGGCATATATGAACTCGACGTGCAGCAGAATCCGTCACACTTCGACCGAACGACGGGCTTCGTCGTTCCCGAGGCGAGCGTCGATCACCAGTTCCTATGAGTGGACACACTGACGAGCGGACCGGCGAAACCGATCCCGTCGATCTCCTCCTCGAATCAGCACGCGACGAGGCCGTCGAGTCGTCGTTTCACGTCACTGGTGTGATGATGCAATATTATGAAGTGTGTGAGCGCGAACTCTGGTTCGAGAGCCGCAACATCGAGATCGACCGGGAGAACCCGAACGTCGTCCGGGGAACGCACGTCGACGAGACGGCCTACGACGAGAAACGACGGAACCTGAGTATCGACGGTCGGATCGCGCCCGATCTGCTGGACGACGGGCGCGTCGTCGAGGTAAAGCCGTCCTCGACGCTGGTCGAGCCGGCACGCCTCCAGTTGCTGTACTACCTCTGGTATCTCGATCGGGTCGTCGGCGTCGAGAAAGAGGGTGTTCTGGCTCATCCGACCGAACGCAAGCGCGAATCGGTCGAGCTGACAGACGAAACTGTACAGCAAGTCGAGGACGCGATTCGCGGGATTTACGACGTCGTTCGAAGCGAGACGCCACCGCCCGCGACGGAAAAGCCGTTCTGTGAGTCGTGTGCGTACTACGACTTCTGCTGGAGCTGTTGATCCATGAACGACAACTACCACATCTTCTCGGACGGACGGGTCGAGCGCCACAACGACACGGTACGGCTCGTCACCGAGGACGACGAGAAGAAGTACCTCCCGATCGAGAACGCCGAGGCGCTGTACCTCCACGGGCAGATCGACTTCAATACGCGAGTGATCTCGTTTCTCGACGATCACGGTGTCGCGATGCACGTCTTCGGCTGGAACGACTACTATTCGGGCTCGATCATGCCTGAGCGTGGCCAGACGTCGGGTCAAACGGTCGTCGAACAGGTCCGGGCCTACGACGACGAAGCCCATCGTGGCAACATCGCCCGTGAGATCGTGGCGGGAAGCATCCACAACATGCGGGCGAACGTCACCTATTACGACAACCGGGACTACGACCTCAGCGCGACACTCGAGTCACTCGATCGTCGACGTGACGAGATCAAGTCCGTGGCGTCAGTCGAGGAAGCAATGGGCGTCGAAGCGAGTGCGCGACGTGCCTACTACGCGATCTTCGATCAGATTCTTCCCGACGCCTTCGTCTTCGGGGGTCGAAAGTACAATCCGCCAAACAACAAGGTGAACAGCCTGATCTCGTTCGGGAACAGCCTGGTCTACGCGAATATCGTCTCGGCAATCCGGGCCACGGCACTCGATCCGACGATCAGTTATCTCCACGAGCCTGGCGAGCGACGGTACTCACTGGCGCTGGATCTTGCCGATCTCTTCAAACCCGTCCTGACTGATCGCGTCGTCTTCCGACTCGTGAATCGAGGGCAGTTGTCCGACGATGATTTCGATTCGGAGATGAACGCGTGTCTGCTCACCGAGAGTGGCCGGGAGACGTTCTCGAAGGAGTTCGAGCAGACGCTCGATCGGACGATCGAACACCCAAATCTCAACCGGAAGGTCAGTTATCAGTATCTCCTTCGGGTCGAGGCGTACAAACTCAAGAAGCACTTGTTGACTGGCGAGTCCTACGAGTCCTTCGAGCGGTGGTGGTAACATGGTGTATGTTGTCGCCGTCTACGACGTCGAAGCGGACCGAACCTACCTCTTTCTGAACTTCTTGCGTCGGTATCTCACACACGTACAGAACTCGGTGTTTGAGGGTGAAATCACAGAGGGCGATCTCGAAGAGGTCAAGGGAAAACTTGATTCGATGCTAGAGCCCGGCGAGTCGGTGATCGTCTACCGGATGAGTTCCGAACAGTATGTCTCGCGTACTGTCTACGGCGAGGATCCGACCGAGGACAGCCAATTTCTATAGTGTCGTCATCGACCCCCCGGGTTTCGTGGGCTATTGACGGTCGACGAAAACACTAACTCCCAGGCAGTGGTATCACGTGCTATATGGCCGGTTTCGGCCATGGTTTCAGACGGACCCTCGTGGGGTTGAAGCACGTTCAGGACGCGAGCATATATATTATATATCGCGGTTTCAGACGGACCCTCGTGGGGTTGAAGCCGATCCGGAGAGGAGTCGGACTTTGATTTCAGTGGGTTTCAGACGGACCCTCGTGGGGTTGAAGCTGGAGGCCTAACGATGTCGGAGTGCGTTCACTGCGGGTTTCAGACGGACCCTCGTGGGGTTGAAGCTAATGAGCCGGACCCTCTCGAACATCTCCGACATCGTTTCAGACGGACCCTCGTGGGGTTGAAGCAAGCAGACTGTCATGAATCTCGGGGGTGATTTCTAAGTTTCAGACGGACCCTCGTGGGGTTGAAGCCAGGAGTTCCGACCACGTACAGGTCCCGTGCGTCGGAGTTTCAGACGGACCCTCGTGGGGTTGAAGCCTGCACTCCAGGACACGCTCGCCCAGACGCCGGCCGTTTCAGACGGACCCTCGTGGGGTTGAAGCGTCGGGTCGTCGACGGCGATCGGGGCGGTCGCGGGTTTCAGACGGACCCTCGTGGGGTTGAAGCGAGATTCTCCGCGCGGTCGACCAGAAGGCGGGCGATGGTTTCAGACGGACCCTCGTGGGGTTGAAGCGTCGCGAGGATGTGCTCGCGGTAGACGTCCTCGGGCGTTTCAGACGGACCCTCGTGGGGTTGAAGCTGCGTCTCGACGTCGCCAGGGGCGAGGATCTCCAGCAGTTTCAGACGGACCCTCGTGGGGTTGAAGCGAGGATTCGGGCGAACTCGTCATATGCGCCGTCGTCGGTTTCAGACGGACCCTCGTGGGGTTGAAGCGCGACGTCCGGGATCGTCGACGGTGGCGAGTGCATGTTTCAGACGGACCCTCGTGGGGTTGAAGCTGGGAGCTGCAGCAGGACCAGCTCGACCTGGCGATGTTTCAGACGGACCCTCGTGGGGTTGAAGCCTCACGGGGATCGGCCCCTCCTCGGCGTGGAGGTCGTTTCAGACGGACCCTCGTGGGGTTGAAGCCCAAGACAATCACAACCATGGCATCGTGTGGGATTTGTTTCAGACGGACCCTCGTGGGGTTGAAGCTCGATCGGTTCGGTCTGGGCGACGATCGCGTCGACGGGTTTCAGACGGACCCTCGTGGGGTTGAAGCAAGCGGCGGATCTGGGTCGATCCCGATCCCGGTATGTTTCAGACGGACCCTCGTGGGGTTGAAGCGAGGCACCGACCGACGACGGTCCGCAAGTCGTCTCGTTTCAGACGGACCCTCGTGGGGTTGAAGCGCGGCGATCAGTGCGTGCGTCATGCGTCGTCGAGCCGTTTCAGACGGACCCTCGTGGGGTTGAAGCTCGCGGACCTGGTCGACCTTCTCCTCGAGCTCGTCGAGTTTCAGACGGACCCTCGTGGGGTTGAAGCTTGGTTTTGATCGAGGGCATAAAGACATCCGAATCGTTTCAGACGGACCCTCGTGGGGTTGAAGCGATGCTCGACTCGCGAATGCTGGAACTTGCGGACTAGTTTCAGACGGACCCTCGTGGGGTTGAAGCGAGGCCGAGGGCGACGGCTACCGAGTCTTCTTGCCCGGTTTCAGACGGACCCTCGTGGGGTTGAAGCCGACTCTGTGACCTGGACCGAAGACGTTGACGTTCCAGTTTCAGACGGACCCTCGTGGGGTTGAAGCTATTGCGATACCTGTAAGCGCGACGTGACTGGCTGGTTTCAGACGGACCCTCGTGGGGTTGAAGCGTCGGGTAGTTCGACGGGCCGGCCTCCATGCTGGGTTTCAGACGGACCCTCGTGGGGTTGAAGCGGTCGTCGGGCACACCGGCAAGGACCTCCACCCGGGTTTCAGACGGACCCTCGTGGGGTTGAAGCCAGCGGAGAGGGCTTCGGCAAAGCCGACGTCGGGTTTCAGACGGACCCTCGTGGGGTTGAAGCTCGCGGAGCTTCTCGACGGTGCCAGAGCCGATTCCGGTTTCAGACGGACCCTCGTGGGGTTGAAGCGAGTTGCTCGCGGTACTCGTCGGCGTCGAGACCGAGTTTCAGACGGACCCTCGTGGGGTTGAAGCGACGAGGATCTCGGCATCAAGACAGTCACCGAGCCGGTTTCAGACGGACCCTCGTGGGGTTGAAGCGGCTGAATCGGCGGGCCATCGAGCATAGAACTCGGCGTTTCAGACGGACCCTCGTGGGGTTGAAGCTGGATTCGAACCCAGAACTCCGTCTGTGAAAACAGGGTTTCAGACGGACCCTCGTGGGGTTGAAGCCGGTGAGTTCGACGTTCACCACACCGACCTGACTGGTTTCAGACGGACCCTCGTGGGGTTGAAGCGAGCGGGGCACGCTCCCCGATGAAGGTGATGCGATCGTTTCAGACGGACCCTCGTGGGGTTGAAGCCTGGCTGCTCTGGCGATCACCCAGGCCCGCTTCGGGTTTCAGACGGACCCTCGTGGGGTTGAAGCAGGACTGGGGTTTCGTGGATAGCGAACGTGAGGCAGGTTTCAGACGGACCCTCGTGGGGTTGAAGCAGGACTGGGGTTTCGTGGATAGCGAACGTGAGGCAGGTTTCAGACGGACCCTCGTGGGGTTGAAGCCCGGACGTGGAAGTCGAAAGCCTGGATCATGCCCAGTTTCAGACGGACCCTCGTGGGGTTGAAGCACGATCACGGCGATCGACGGGGCCGACAGCGCGACCAGTTTCAGACGGACCCTCGTGGGGTTGAAGCATCGCGTTTAGGGAGATGAGTAATAGCGTCATCACCGTTTCAGACGGACCCTCGTGGGGTTGAAGCGGATGGTATTCAGCCCTGAAACGTCGTTTGAGTATTGTTTCAGACGGACCCTCGTGGGGTTGAAGCTTGCAGTCATCGAGGGTCGATCCCGGACCGACGACAGTTTCAGACGGACCCTCGTGGGGTTGAAGCGGATGGTATTCAGCCCTGAAACGTCGTTTGAGTATTCGTTTCAGACGGACCCTCGTGGGGTTGAAGCGCTCTCAGTCGCGCCGTTCTTGATCGCGTCGAGCGCGTTTCAGACGGACCCTCGTGGGGTTGAAGCTCCTGTCGACGGTGATGTTCGGCGGCATGGTCGCGTTTCAGACGGACCCTCGTGGGGTTGAAGCCCGATTTTCAGGGCCGGCGTCCGGTTGGCGAAAAGGGTTTCAGACGGACCCTCGTGGGGTTGAAGCTGGCAATTGTGATTGCTCCCCCAGGGGTCGGGGCGTTTCAGACGGACCCTCGTGGGGTTGAAGCGGACAGTATTCAACCCTGAGACGTCGTTACTGTACTCGTTTCAGACGGACCCTCGTGGGGTTGAAGCTCCAGATTCAGGACCGGGCCGAGCGCCTGCTCGACTGGTTTCAGACGGACCCTTGTGGGGTTGAAACTCGGCGTGACTGTGGTCGTGGTCGTCGCCGTGATCGTGTTTCAGCAGGACCCTTTGTTGGGTTGGAACCAGACGAGGGAGAAACATCGGCGCAGTCCACAAGTTCAGGGCGGACTTTCGTGGGGCGAATACCTCCAACACCAGCACTGTGACGGAATGGCGTTTCCGACCACCCGGGAATATCACTCTGATTGCAACCGAACCCTACACGTTCTCGATCTGTCCGTCCCGCGATTGCCAGTCTTCATGCTCGAGTAGTTCTTCAAGCATTGGCCGAAGATCCGAAGCGGCGACACCGAAGAACTTCTCGCGGCCGACAGGCGTCCGGAATCGGACGATACAGGTGTATTCAGTGGCTTCGAAGACCGAAAGCGTACTCCTGGTCGACGGATTGGCCGCCTCGAACAGCCGGGTCGCACCAGCACCCGTCACGCGCGTGCCGAGTGCCCAACTCAGCGATTCGATCGCAGCCCGGTCGATCGGCAGGATGTCCGCGAGATGCTTTCGGTTCCCCGAATCGGATCCCCCCTGCCGCCGCTCACGGGATGACATACCACTGCATACGCGAGCACCCATCAAAAGTCACGCCATTCGAGTGCTCTATTGCGGTATGGTAACACCTGTCTAAACCAACAAACCTATATGCTGGTGTGGTATACCATGTCATGTATGGCGACCGCACCGAGCACTGACGACGTGATCGACCAGTTCCTCGCCCAGCGTGGGCACGAAACGGACGCGGTCGGATGGGACGAGAGCTATAACAAAAAGCAATGTCCCGAGTGTGGCGGGTTACACGAGACCACCGCCACACAATGCTCGGTATGTGAGTGGTCGCCGGCGAGATCGAGCTAGGCCTGGCCCCTCGAATGTGGGCTGTTTGACGGGATCGCCGCCGTGCGGCGATCCGCGTCGTGTCTCCCAACATTTTTGAGCACTGCCAGAATACTCCCTGTCAGTGGACGAAAAACGCCCCATCGAAGAGGTGCTGGACACGATCGGGGATCAACACGCGCGCGAGGTACTGGCGGCAGTCAGTCAGTCACCCAAGTCGGCCAAACAACTGAGCGAGGAACTCGAGTTGTCGCTGCCGACAGTCTATCGTCGCCTCGAGATCCTCGAGGAGCACGAGCTGGTTTCCGACCAGACAAGCGTTGCCGAAGACGGCAACCACTACAAGGTCTACGAGTCGAACTTCGAAAGTACGGTCATCCGACTCGAAGACGACGAATACCAGGTTCGCATCTATCGCTCGGAGAACCTGCCAGACCGGTTCAGTCAACTCTGGGACGATCTCAACCTGGAGTGAGCAGGGCTCGCCGTTCGCAGCATTTTGAGTACCTTAATATAGTGAGGTTGTCAATCGGGAGGTGAGTGTACTATGGTCGACACCGTGGTGCAGTACGGACAGGGGGCGCTGGTGTTGTTACGGCTCGTGCTGTTCGGGCTCACGCTCGGGATCACGCTCATCAGCTTTCAGGCCTACCAGAAACGACGAAGCGAGCGACTCCAATACGCGTTCATCGGCTTCGCGTTCATCAGTATGGGGGTGGCGGTCAGTAACATCGTCTCACAGATGTTCACCACCCAGCCGGCCCCCCGCGCCCGGCTGTTTTTCGACATGGCCCAGACCGTTCCGTTCATCATCGGCTTCGCCATGTTGTACGTCTCGCTGTATCGGTAGCCACCGTTGAACGCCGCTGGCAGGGCCGGAGAAAAGTCACGTCGCTTATGAGGCACCAGTCCTAGTTACTGTGCAATGACCGAACCGACCTCGAAGGTAACTAGATTATTCGGCGGGCCTGGCAGCGGGAAGACGACGGCGTTGCTCGACCGCGTCGAGGAACTCCTCGAAGACGACGATGTCGACGTTCGGGACGTCCTCGTCGTCTCCTACACCCGGGCTGCTGCTGCCGAGGTCCGTGAACGGCTGGCCGAGCGACTCGACGTCTCGCCCCGCTCGCTCAAGGGCAACGTCTGTACGATGCACGCCAAGGCCTACGAACTGTTGAACCTCTCGCGTGGCGACGTCGTGGGCGAGTCCGACAAACAGGAGTTCGCCGAGGAGTACGGCATCGAGTACGAAGACCAGTACGAGGGTGGCCGACGGCGGACGGCCCGTTCGACGACCATCGGCAACAAGATCATCGCCACGAGCCAGTGGCTCCAGCGCACTCGCCGGGACGTCGCCGATTGGTACGACGTCCCCTTCAAGTGGAACGACGAGAAGGTCCGACTGCCGCCGGAGATCGACGAGAACGCCCAGACGGGCAACAAGTACACCCCGACGTGGCCCAGTGATGACGACCGGATCGACGTCCCGGAGGTCATCCGCGCCTGGCGGTCGTATAAGGGCGAACACGGGCTGGTCGGGTTCGCCGACATGCTCGAACGCGTCAAACAGCGCTCGCTGCTCCCCAGCGTCGATTACCTCGCGATCGACGAGTTTCAGGACATCACGACGCTGCAATACGACGTCTACGAGGAGTGGAAAGCCCACGTCGACCACGCACTGATCGCGGGCGACGACGACCAGGTCGTCTACGCCTGGCAGGGAGCCGACCCCAACCTGCTGCTCGAAGAGGAGGGCGAGGACGTCATCCTCGACACCTCACATCGACTTCCCTCGGAGATCCTGGAGGTCGTCCAGCGCGAGGTCACCCACATCGACCAGCGCCAGGAGAAGAACCTCTCGCCGCGCAAGCAGGGGGGCAACGTCGAGGCCGTCCGGAACCCCTCGATGCTCGATCTCGTCCGGAACGTCCGGGGGACCGTCGAGGAGGACGACGGCACCATCATGGTGTTGTTCCGGGCGCGCTACCAGATGTTCCAGTTCATCGACGAGTTCATCGACGAGGGCATCCCCTTCCGGACGATGACCGACCAGCGGATGTGGACCGATCGCCTTACGGACTACGTCAACGGGATCGAGGCCCTCGCGGCGGACGAACCCCTGACGGCTCTGGAGGGGCGACGGCTCGCGGACATGCTCGAAGACACGGCGTTCGGTACCGGCGAACGCGACGATCTCTTCGACGATCTCGAAGATCGCCAGGAGGCCGCCGAGACGGACGACCTCACCGAGATCGAGGTCGAGCCGGATCTCATCCGCGATCACGCGCCGTTCCTGCCGGAACCGCCGGCTGCCGCCGACATGGTTCGGAAAGTCACCAGCTTCCAGGAACAGACGATCGACGCGTACTTCGCCGGCGACTACGAGGGGATGGACCCTGGCCGGGTTCGCCTCGGCACGATCCACAGCGCGAAGGGTCGGGAGGCCGATCACGTCTTCGTCGCGACCGACCTCACCGAGAAGGTCGTCGAGCAGATGGCCGCGACCGTCGAGCGCAACGAGATCGACGTGCCCGCTGTCGATGAGTTCACCAAACACACCGATCCGGTCCCGACGCTGACCGACAACGAGCGCCGGGTCTTCTACGTTGGACTCTCCCGTGCCCGCGAGCGACTTGTGATCCTCGAAAACCTCGTCAGCGGCGCGCCGACGCTGCCGATCGACGTCCTGTTGAACAACGAACCCAGCGAGGATCCCGAGGCAGTCCTCGCGTCGATCCTCGGCGAGGAAGCGGCTGCCGTCCACTGATCGCACCCAAGCGATAGCCACGCTCGCTCACTCGTCGATCACCTGTCCGTCGAGATAGTTTTCGACGTTGTCACGGGTCGACTGTGATACTTTCACGAACGAGACGACGCGCTCGCCGTTCTCGTCTCGATCCTGCTGGATTTCGAGCTTGATGCCCATTTCCTGCAAGTGCGAGAGGAGTGCCTCGATCACGGCAGGGTCGTCCCGGACGGTGTGTTCCTCCCCCACAGTCTCGCCGCGCTCGACCGCCCTGACGGTTTCGACCGCGGGCAAGAGGATCGACTCCCCGAGTTCCTGGGCTCGCTGGCGGGACTCGCCCCTCGTTCGATCCAGCTCGACGGCCTGGAACACCTCCCGGAGAACCCGCGGAAAGACGAAGTCCCGCCCGTAGTCGAAGGGGAGCGAGAACGCGTGTTCCAAATCGGCTCGATGCGTCGCCGAGGTCGTGTACTTCAGCTGCCGGGTACCGTCCATCGACTGCATCACGACCCCTTCTTTGCCTGCCCGGTCCAGGTCGGCGATCACCTCCCGGACGGCCTCGGCCGCCTCCACCGGATCGCACTCGCCGAACGCGGGAACCGTCGCCAGGTCGTGGCGCGCACAGAGGTCCCGCCGGTGATCGACCGCCAATGGCCGGCCCGTCTCTCGATCGCGGACGTCGAACACCTCGAAAGCCGCGGACTCGACGTCGGGATACTCGTGTGGCGTGTAGGGGTTCTCCGGGCCGATCAACTCGCCACAGAGCATGCGCTCGGGATTGGCGTCGAAAAACGAGTCGGGGTCGAGTAGCTCCCTGACTTTGCTGGTGGTGTACGGACAGACGTATCCGCTCCGGGTGAACCCCAGGACGTCGCCGTCGATCCGGGCGACGCGGACGTTGTACCCGTTGCGTTTCTCCTCGATCGTCACTCGCCCGTCGAAGTGCTCGACGATCCCCGGGTCGAGCACAAGCGTCCGCGGGATCGACGGAAACCCACGGATCACGGTCCCGTCGACGATCGCCGTTCCGCGCTCGATCCCGTGGCGGGCAGCCGAGAGGTGGCGGTAGCGCCGCCCCTCGAAGACGCTCTCCTCGAACGCCGCGAGGACCGAATCGACTTCCGCACTCCTGACGCCGAGAACCGCCGCCCAGTCGCGATCCTCGTCCATACTGAGGGCTACGATGCCGTGCGCAATAGCTATGGGGGTTGATAACACGCCAACTGCCACTCGATACCGCAACTGAGTTCCGAAGCCCTCACGCAGACGCGGATTCGGCGTCCTCTTCGGCCTCGCGCTCGGCCTTCTCCTCGGCTTCCTTGTTGGCTTTGATCTTTTTCATCCGGAAGATCTCTTCGCGTTCCTGCTCTTCGAGTTTCTGCTCGATGTAGTCCTGACTCGATCGGAGATCGGGCAACAGCGTGAACTCCAGGGCGTTGACACGCCGCTTCGTGGTCTCGATCTCGTCGAGCAGTTCCTTCATCGCGGTCTCGACTTCCGCAGCGAGAATGATCTGTTCTAAGAGTTCCTCGTAGGCCTCGGCGACCTCGTCGATCCGGGCGCTCGTCCCGAGGACGCCGTACCCGCGTTCGTCCAGACTCTTGCGCACCTTCGTCGATTCGATCTGGGGGACGACGACGCCCATGATGTTCTTCGACTGGGTGGTGATCTCGGGGTGTTCCTTCAAGGCCGCCGCCGCGCCTCGCACCGCGACGTCGCCCTCCATCGCCCGCGCCATGTCGATGCGGGCCTGGGCGCGGTCGTAGGTCTCTTCGAGATCCGCACGGACGTTCTGGGCCTGGTCGAGGATGTCCATGAACTCCATGATGAGGCCGTCACGCTTCTGCTCGAGCGTGTCGTGGCCCCGCTCGGAGAGTTCGATCCGGTCCTCGATCTGCATGAGGTTCTTTCGCGTCGGCTTGACGTCCTGGGCCATTACCACCCGATAACCGAGCCACTCAGTTAACGCTTTTCAGTCGGTATGAGATAGAGCTCTGATACGCTACTTTAGGTCTGACAGATATGAGACCAGCATGAAAGCCCCCGCTCGCTCGACTGTCCGGGACTCGCTGCGGTCCTCACTCCGTTGCGGTCCTTACTTCGTCCGGGCCAGGTCGAGCGAGCGGCCCCTTTCAGTCCCACCCGTTTCGGCTGCCCAGCCAGGACACGCGGGTGGGACTGAAAGGGGCGAGCCGTTCGGGGACGGCGGGCGACGTAAGCACTGGACCGAGCGAAGCGAGGGAAGCGCGCAACGAGCCTCCCGACTCGAACGGCTCGGGGCTTTCATGCTGTTCACAGTCGGGCCTGCATATCCGAATCCACCCACGTAACGCCTCACCAGAACCCTTGCTCACGGTCGATCCAGGTGACGATCACCACGTGGGGCAGGGTCAGGACGGCGATGCCAACGAGGTAGACCCCGATCGCGCTCGCGACCCCCTCGCTCGCCGGCGTCAGGACGTACAGCGCCCACAGGAAACCGCCGGCAGCGAGCGTCGTCGGCAACGCCTCGACCGCCAGCCGTCCGGCCGGCCGGAGCCACTCGCCAGCCGAAAGCGCGGAGACTGTCCGCTCGTCGAGCAGTCCGACCCGGACGATGTGACGCAGCGAGTGCCACAGACAGAAGTACGCCCCGATGGCGAGCACTGGCTCGACGAGGAGGAAAAACACCCAAAGCAGTGCCGTCTCGGCCGCGTCGAGTCGCCAACCGCCGTTGTCGCTCTGCCGACGACCGTTCGCCTTCGCCAGCCGCCACCCGCGCCACAGCGTCACGACGGTCACCAGCCCGAACCCGACCGCTACGATCGCTTGCCCGCTCGGCTCGAACAGCCACGCCGACCCGATCGACCCGCCGAAGGGCTCGACGAAGGTTTCGAGGACGGCCAGATACCGCTCGGGAAACCCGACCAGCGGAACCGCCATCGGCAATCCGCCGCGGACCACCGTCGTCAGCGCCTGCTGGATGCGATCGTCGAGGTGGCCGCCGCCGAAGGCGTCCCGGAGCACGAACAACTCGCCCTGCCCCCAGTGGAACCACGTCAGCGCGATGAACACCACGGCGGCCGGGACGGGTACGATCAGCCACGCCACGAGGTAGCCCCCGCCGAGAATTGCATAGAGGACGCCCACGATCGTGAGTCCCCGCGCATCAACCCGGCCGGACAGTGCCCGCGGCAGGGCGACGTAGTCCAGCGCGCCGTGGGGCAGGCCAAAGACCACGACGCTCGCGACCAGCGGGAGGTAGCGGACGGACTCCGGTAGCGGGGCGAGGAGTGGGACGACGACGGCGAGTGCGAGTAGCGGCAGCCACCCGGTCCACCGGAGGAAGACCCCGAGGCTGGCGGCCACCGACCCGTCGAACCCGCCCCGCTCGGTCGGCTGTTGCACGCGTTCGAACTCGATGGGCAGGTGCAAAACCGTTGGGTCGGCCCTCGCCGTCAGCTACCGTCGTCACGCCGGCGATAGTAGTACTTCGAGGCGTAGAACGTGAGGACGGCGACGACCCACGTCGCCACGACCGGCGTCGTGACGGTCCCGCCCGTCGCGAACTGATAGCCACCGATGGCGACCAGCAGAAGAATTGTCGCGAGAAACCCGTTCCGGGCGGCGCGAACGAGTGGGTCGGCTTCGACCATGTGTGAGGAGCGGAAACGCGATCGGCTTCAGTCGTCGGCTTCGGCGGCTTCGACCGTCGCGTCCGACCCCTCGTCGTAGTAGGTCTCGATGAACTCCTCGTCGATACGGTTGAGTTCCTCTCTGGGCAGGTCCGAGAGCAGATCCCACGCGATGTCCAGCGTCTGGTCGATCGACCGGGCGGTGTCGTAGCCCTGGTCGACGAACTCGCTCTCGAAGCGGTCGCCGAAGTCCAGATACTTGTTGTCACGCTCGCTGAGTGCTTCGCGACCGACGATGTTCACCAGGTCACGCAGGTCCTCGGCCTCGGCGTAGGCCGCATACAGCTGTGACTGGACGTCACCGTGGTCCTCGCGGGTCAGCCCCTCGCCGATCCCCTCGTCCATGAGTCGCGATAGCGAGGTCGGCACGTAGATCGGCGGCCGGACGCCCTGGCTGTTGAGGCCACGATCGACGTAGATCTGGCCCTCGGTGATGTACCCTGTCAGGTCCGGGATCGGGTGGGTGTCGTCGTCGCTGGGCATCGTCAGGATCGGGATCTGGGTGATCGACCCCTCGACGCCCTCGATCCGGCCCGCCCGCTCGTAGAGGTTCGCCAGGTCGGTGTACATGTACCCGGGGTAGCCCCGGCGACCCGGAACCTCCTCGCGGGCGGCCCCGATCTCCCGGAGGGCCTCACAGTAGTTGGTCATGTCCGTCATGATCGTCAGGACGTGATACCCCTTCTCGAAGGCCAGGTACTCCGCCGTGGTGAGCGCCAGCCGCGGCGTGATCGTCCGCTCGACGGCGGGGTCGTCCGCGAGGTTCATGAAGACGACCGACCGCTCGAGTGCGCCGGTACGCTCGAAGTCGTCCATGAACTCGTTGGCCTCCTCGGCGGTGATCCCCATCGCCGCGAAGATCACGGCGAACTCGCTTTCCTCGTCGTCGTCCTCCTCGGGCACTTCGGCCTGCCGGGCGATCTGGAGGGCGAGTTCGTTGTGGGGCAGCCCCGACCCGGAGAAAAGCGGCAGCTTCTGGCCCCGGACGAGGGTGTTCATGCCGTCGATGGCGGAGATCCCCGTCTGGATGAACTCCCGGGGGTACTCCCGGGAGAAGGGGTTGATCGCCGCGCCGACGATGTCCTGGCGCTGCTCGGGCACGATGTCCGGCCCGCCGTCGATCGGCCGGCCGGTCCCGTCGAGTACCCGTCCCAGGAGATCCTCGGTGACGGGCATCTTCATCGTCTCGCCGAGGAACCGGACCGAACACTCTCGGTCGATCCCCTGGGTGGACTCGAAGACCTGGATCGCGACGTGATCGCTGGTCGATTCGAGCACCTGTCCGCGACGGGTGTCGCCGTCGCCGACTTCGATCTCGACGATCTCGTCGTACCCGATCGGCTCGTCTGTCTCGACGAACACGAGCGGCCCACTGACCTCGGTGATCGTCTGATATTCTTTCATTGGTAGGTCCCCCTGAGCTGGGATTCGATGTCGTCTTCGAGCTCGGCGACGAACTCGTCGTACTCCTCGGTCGTCCCGATCCGGTTGAGCCGCGGCGCGGCGTCGATGTCCGTGATCTCGTCGACCGGGACGCCCGCGTCCAGCGCGTCGAAGGCCTCGTCGTTGAACGTCCGGATCGCCTCCATCATGCGGTAGGTCTTCTCGGGCTCACAGTAGGTGTCGACGTCGTGGAGCGCGTTTTGCTGGAGATATGACTCCCGGATGTACCGGGCGACCTCCAGGGTGAGCTGCTGGTCGGCCGGCAACGCGTCCTGCCCGACCAGCTGGACGATCTCCTGGAGGTCACTTTCCTCGTCGAGAACGTCGATGACCCACTGGCGGATCTCGGCCCAGTCGTCGGCGACCTCCGCCTCGAACCACGGGTCGAGCTGATCGCGATACAGCGAGTACGATTCGTCCCAGTTGATCGCCGGGAAGTGCCGGCGATCGGCCAGGTCGGCGTCCAGCGCCCAGAACGTCTTGACGATCCGCAACGTGTTCTGGGTGACCGGCTCCGAGAAGTCACCGCCGGGCGGCGAGACGGCACCGACCACGGTGACCGATCCCTCGGTGCCATTGGCGTTCTGATAGTACCCCGCACGCTCGTAGAACTCGCTGAGGCGAGCCCCGAGATAGGCGGGATACCCCTCCTCGCCGGGCATCTCCTCGAGCCGCGAGGAGATCTCCCGGAGGGCCTCGGCCCACCGCGAGGTGGAGTCGGCCATCAGCGCGACGTCGTAACCCATGTCCCGATAGTACTCGGCCATCGTGATGCCGGTGTACACCGACGATTCACGCGCCGCGACGGGCATGTTCGAGGTGTTGGCGATCAGACTCGTCCGGCTCATCAGCGGCTTGCCGGTCACCGGGTCCTCGAGCTCCGGGAAGTCCTCGATGACCTCGGTCATCTCGTTGCCACGCTCGCCACACCCGACGTAGACGACGATGTCCGCGTCGGCCCACTTGGCGAGCTGGTGCTGGGTGACTGTCTTCCCGGAGCCGAAGGGCCCCGGAATCGCGGCCGTCCCGCCCTTCGCGACGGGGAAGAGGCCGTCGAGGATGCGTTGGCCCGTCACCAGCGGATCGGTCGGCGTCTCCTTGTCGCCGGCGGGCCGGGCCTGCCGGACCGGCCACTCCTGGCGCATCTGGATCTCCTCGCCGGTATCGAGTTCGACGACCGTCTCCTCGACGGTGAAGTTCCCTTTCTTGGTGTCGATGACCTCGCCGCCGTCGTAGTCGGGCGGCACCATCACCTTGTGGTCGATGCTCTCGGTCTCTGGAACGGTCCCGACGATGTCGCCGGCGGTGACCTCCTCGCCTGCCTCGACCTCGGGGGTGAACTCCCAGGTCTTCTCGATGTCGATCCCGGGGGCGTCGACCCCACGGTCGAGGAATGCCGAGTTCATCTTCTCTTCGAGCCCTTCGAGGGGGCGCTGGACGCCGTCGTAGATGTTGTCCAGCAGTCCAGGGCCGAGGTCGACCGATAGCGGCGCACCCGTACTCTCGACGGGGCCGCCCGGCGCGACGCCGGAGGTCTCCTCGTACACCTGGATCGTCGTCAGGTCACCTTCGATCTCGATGATCTCTCCCATCAGGCCCTCCCGACCGACGCGAACCACGTCGTTCATCCGGGCCTGCAGGCCCGTCGCCGTGACGACGGGACCGCTCACGCTCTCGATGACGCCGTCTTCACGGACGTCGGACGTTGTCGCTTGACTCATACGTTAGTCTTCCTCCATCAGGTCGATACCGACCGCACGTTTGATCTGGTCGCGCAATCCGCCACTCCCGGCTCCGCCGCCGAGCGTCACCAACACCGGATCGACACTCGTCTCGACGCGCTCGCGGACGGACCGCGAGAGGTGTTCCAGGTCCGGATCGTGCATCACGACGATGCCGACGTCGTCGTCTTCGAGCATCGTCGTGACCGCCTCGTCGACCTCCTCGGTCTCGGGATCCTCGGAGATGGTGGCGAACGTCCGGATGCCAGCCAGCTGGAACCCGGTCGTGAAATCCGCACTGCCGATGACTGCGATCTCTTTGCTCATAGCATCACCAGCTCCCGCTGGATCTCCTCGGGCGAGAGGCCACTCTCGGTGCCGCGGGCGATCGCCCGGATGTTGTCTATCTCACGTTCCTTCGCGAGGACGTACGAAAGCACCGCCGTGATCGACACCGGATACCGATAGGACAGCCGGTCGGCGTATTCGAGCAACGCCGCGTCGATGGCGTGCTCGAAGCCGATCAACTCCTCCGCCGAATCCAGCGCATCGAGCGCCGACGACAGCTCGCTACCGTACTGACTCTCACGAATGTGATCGAGCAACTGCTCCTCGTTCTCGACGAGCTGGCGAACCTCCGCCGCATCGAAGAGTTGGCCACCCTCGATGTAGTACTCGGCGGGATCCATGTCCGCGCCAGTCCGGACCAGTCGCAACGCGTTCCGGAGGTTCCGGAAGTCGATCTCGGCCCGGAGGAACTCGAGATAGTAGCCGATCGCACTGCCCGTCTCTGCGGTGTCCGGAAGTCCGGCGAGCAGCGCCTCGTAGAACGTCCGGTCGACGGCGTTCTCCAGGGGAACCAGCAGTCCCGTCCCCTCGAACTCCTCGAATGCATCCTCGAGGGGCTCCTGGAAGATCGTCCCTTCCAGTCGTTCGATGACGCCCTCGATCGACTCCGCCGTCGCCAGCTGATCGAGATCCTCCTCGGTGAGTTCGCCCGCCCGGATGAAGTCGGCCTCGATGGCCTCGGCGTCCGCCTCGGAGTAGATCCCCCGAAGCGCCGTCTTGACGTTCCAGGCGTCGAACTTCCGGAGGTACCTGGCGACGTAATCGTAGAGTTGCCCCTCCGACCACGACAGCAGGTCCTCGAAGTGCTTCGCCATGTTCCGGGTCAACGCGTACTCGATGAGGTCGACCCCGGAGTGGCGCGAGCCCAGGGCGTTCATCTCGCGTTCGTACTCGCTTTCCTCCATGAACCGGGCGATCTCCCCGGTCCCCATCCGGACGAGCTTGCGGTAATCGTCCTCGTCGAACAGCGAGGCTCGCCGGGAGCGAACCCGAGCGACCACGTACTCGTAGTTGCTTTTCGCTCCGCTGGGGTTTCTCATGGGACTCATTGCTCGGTTGTCTCGGCGTCGGCGGCGAGGTCGCCGTCGACGTCGGTGTCTTCGAAGAGGCGATCGCTGATCGCCTTGATCTGATCCTCCCAGACGTCCTCGAGTACCGAGTCGAACGTGTTGTTCACCCTGACCCTGGACTGGTCACTCTCGACGACCACGCCGCCGAGACAGTCCACGTCGCCTGCCAGGGACGCGTCGTAGTCCGCGAGGATCGATTCGAGCAACTCGGCGTCCTCGGACCGTCCGAAGACGCGCACCTCGCTCCCCTCGAACTCTTCGAGCGCGTCCTCGAGGAGCTCGCGGGTCAACGTCTCGCGTCGGTCCCCCTCGAGGGTTGCGAGCCCGTCTTCGACCTGGTCGCGAACCGTTTCGAGGACTTCCCGGCGTGCGTTGAGCCGCTCCTGTTTGGCTTCGAGTTTGGCACTGGAGAGCCGGCGCTCGCGCTCCTGGGCGATCTGGCGTTCGATCTCGCGCTCACGGTCGGCGACGATCGACTCGGCGTCGTCCTCGGCCTCGCTGACGATCGATTCGGCTTGCTCGTCAGCGGCCTCCGTGATCTCTCTCGCACGCGAACGGGCTTGCTCCCGGATGTCTTCGACGACCGTTTCGAGGCTCATGAATATCGAGAACCCCGATTACAGCGTCAGGAACACGACGACCAGTGCCAGGATGACGAGCGTCTCCGGGAGGACGGTCAGGATCAGCACCTGTCCGAACAGACTGTCGTCCTCGGCGAGCGCGCCGACGGCCGCCGATCCGATGCCTCGCTCGGCATACCCCGCTGCGAGTGCCGCAAAGCCGACGCCAAGTGCCGCAGCCGAAAGCGGTTCGAGAACGACCATGTTCAGTACCCCTCCGTGAACCGGCCAGCTAGTTCGGAACGCGATACGGTGTCACCGTCGGTCGACAGTAGTGTTTCACTCATGGGTTTGCGAATAGCTCCTGTTCGGTTCAGGAACATTGGTTTTCGAGCATCTGGGATTCAGATCACAACCATCATAAAGCTTCTCAAAGCAGTCGAGTGGCCAGACACTCGGGTGGTCGAATTCGGCCGGCTGATGGGGGTTAGACGCGAACGAAGGTTCGCGGCAAAAATCACAACCTTCCGCGGGTGGCCCACTCCCCAGCCGAACGCCTCCGCGGCTCGCTCAATCCGCAGCCGTGTACTCGCGCTCGTGCCCGAACGGCCGATACGCCGTCCCGCCGCCCTCGTAGAACTTCCCGAAGAACTCCACGTATTCGAGACGGACGGCCTGGAGGCCGGCCGAGGAGACGCCGAGCACCAGCACGACCAGGTGGCCGGCCACCAGGACGACGATGCCGGCGATCCAGCCAAGCGCGATCATCACGGGCTCGCTCCCGTTGACCAGACCCGCGAAGACGACGTAGTCGGGATTGGGCGCGCCCTCCATGAAGAAGATGAAGTGAAACTCACCGTTGTGCAGCGTCGCACCGAACACCAGCAGGTTGACGACCAGCGCCATGCCGGCTTTCGCCAGCAGGACGGCCGCCAGCCGGGTGTAGGACACCACGTGACCGAACGCCTGCGTGATGCTCTCGACCAGGGCGATCCCGCCCTCGGCGTAGATCGCCAGCGCGAACCCGACGACAGCCAACACCAGTCCGACCGTCCCGACGGTCGGCGAGAACCCGGTGAACCCGAGCGGGATGGCCGCCGCCTCGCCGCTGCCGAAGGCACTGAACATGAAGTCGGGCTTGGGGCCACTGGCCTGCGTGCTGAACACCCACAGCCAGAGCCCGGCGGTGAGCATGATCCAGGAGCCGCTCTCGGCGAAGGCCTCCCACAGCCCGTGGTGGAGATTGTTCGCGAAGTCGATGACCCGGCCGACGATCAGGTGGAGTACGCCGGCGACGAGACTCGCCACCAGCCACGCCTGGGCGAAGGCGACGTAGTGGGGCTGGAGGCCCTTGTGGATCGGCGGGTGGCCGTTCCAGACGATCTCGCCGAGCTGGTGGAGCCCGAAGATCTCGCCGTACAGCACGCCAAAGACGGCAGTGAAGCCGCCGGCCCACATGCCGACGCCACCGAGACTCTTCAGTGTCGGATTGTCCAGTCGGCTCCAGATGCCATACCCCGCGATGAAGTACAGGACTCCGTACCCGAGGTCGCCGATCATGAACCCGAAGAACAGTGGGAACGAGAGAAACAGCGCGAGCGTCGGGTCGAGCTCGCTGTACTTCGGCCGGTTGATGACCTCGACCAGCGACTCGAAGGGCTTGATCCCGCCGGGATTGTCCTGGACGACGGGCGGGTGTCCCTCGCTCATCGTGAGCGGGCCGACAGTCTGGCCGCCGTCCGCGGCGACCTCCTCGGCCGACTCGTCCGCCTCTTGCCCACCAGCGCCCTCGACCGGCTCTCGCTCGGTGGGATGGCCCTCGTCATCGTAGTCGGCGCGCTCGAGCTCGTCGATCTCGAGATGATCGCCGACAGCCGACCGGAGTTCCGACTCGAAGCGGTCGACGTCCTCTGTCGGGATCCAGCCCTCGGCGACGAAGGCGTTGTCCGTCGTCGCGAACGTCAGCGGCGCTTCCCGCTTTTGGACCTCGACGGTGAGTTTCTCCTCGGCCGCCAGCAGGAACCCGCCCACGTCGAGTTTGAGTTCCTCGAACTCGTTTTCGACCGTCGAGAGCCGCGAGTTGAGTTGCTGGCGGCGATGTCGTAGTTCGCTGAGATACGTCTCGGGATCCCCGTCGCCGTCGGGAACCTCGACGGCCGCGAAGTCGGTCCCGACGAGTGCGTCTTCGAGCGCCTCGTCGTCGGCCGGATAGGCGAACGCCGCGAGCGTCGTGCCCTCGCCGAACACCTCGGTGGCGTCGAAGGCGTCGGCCGATTCGAGCGCCGCTTCGACACTGTCCGGATCCCCGTTGCCGACGGCGACCGACAGCGAGTCGTACCCGGCGAGCAGATCCAGGTCGATGCCGAGGTCGACGAAGAACTCCATTCGCTCGATGTCCTCCGCGACGTCCCGGATGTCGTTTCGGAGCGCGTCGCGCCGGTCGTCGAGTTCGTTGACTTCCTGGCGGATCTCCTCGAGGTCCGATTCGAGGGCTTCGTCGGTCACCAGCCGGGTCGGGCCGGCGTCCTCGGGTTCGACCCCGAGCGTCGATTCGAGCGCCCGGACCGTCACGAGCTTGTCCGAGGCGTCGTCGGCCCCGTCGGTCGGGTCGCCAGGGTCGAACCCCTCGAAGGAACCGTCGTACTCCGTGATGTGGAGGACATCGAGGTCGTGGACGGTCTCGATGACGTCGGTCATCACGCGCTTTGCGCCGGCGACCGAGACCCGGCTCATCCGCTCAGGTCTGAGCATGTACCTCCTCCGCGAAGGCCTCGAGGACGTCGTCGACGACGTCGTCGACGCGGTCCTCGGCCTGGGATTCGAGTCGCTCCCGTTGTTCGGTTCCGTCCTCGAGGATCGCCTCGCGTTCGGCATCGATCTCCTCGCGCGCGTCTGCGAGTCGCTCCTCTGCTAACTCGTCTGCGTCTGTGTGGGCCTGCTCACGGATCTCCTCGGCCCGTTCGCGCGCCTCCTCGAGGCGCTGTTCACGCTCCTCTTCGGCCTCGGCGACGATTTCGTCAGCTTCCCGCTCGGCCTCCTTGATGCGGTCGAGAACCTCGGGCCTGGGCATTTGTCAATCGTGATTTGCGACACCGCCTATATGGGCGTTGCGAAGTACTCACGCGCTCGCGGCAACCCCTGCCTGATCCGGGGAGTTATGCCGACGAAGGTCCAATACGCCCACGATGGGCATCCTCGAAGACAAGTCGCGGGCACGGCTGTTTTATAAGTACCTCTCGCGGGTCTACGACCGCGTAAACCCCTTCATCTGGAACGAACGGATGCGCACCGAGGCACTGGACCTCCTCGACATCGACGCCGACGATCGCGTCCTCGACGTCGGGTGTGGAACCGGGTTCGGGACCGAAGGCATTCTCGAACACACCGACGACGTCTACGGGCTCGATCAGAGTCCCCACCAGCTCGAGAAAGCCACGACGAAACTCGGTGACGATCCCGTCCAGTTCTGTTTCGGTGATGCCGAACGCCTGCCGTTCGCGGACGATTCTTTCGACGTGGTCTGGTCATCGGGGTCGATCGAATATTGGCCCAACCCTGTCAGTGCACTCCGGGAGTGTCGCCGCGTCGCCCGACCCGGCGGGCAGGTGCTCGTCGTCGGCCCGAACTACCCGCGGTCGTCAATCTTCCAGAAACTCGCGGACGCGATCATGCTGTTTTACGACGCCGAGGACGCCGACCGGATGTTCGCCGAGGCTGGCTTCGACGATGTCGAACACGTCACCATGGGGCCGGGCTACAATCCGGAGATCGCGATCACGACTGTCGCGCGCGTCCCGGCCTGATCGACTCACCGGCTACGCTGCGGTCGTTTCGAGTCTGGCGAGTACGGTGTCCGCCTCTGAGACGGTGACCGTCACGCGCACGTCTTCTGTGAGTAGTGGGTCGTTCGTCGTGGCGAGTTCGAGGGTCGCGGTCTCGCCGGCAGTCCACTCGCCCGTCGACCTGCTGTTGAACGGGCCGGTCGGGCCGCTCACGAACCCCGTCGCCGCGAAGAACGGGACCGGCGGCTGGTCGTCGAGAGGCGTTCCGTCGACGGTGATCGCCACGTCGATCGTCGAGACGTCGATCGGGTCACCGCCCTCGTGCGTGAGTGCGATCGTGTTCCCCGCCGCGTCGGCATTCGCCGAGAGTCGAACTGTCGTCCCGCGGTCGGGCGTGGCCGTCCCGAGTACCATGGTCCCGACGGTCGCCCCGAACAGCACGGTCAGGGCCACCATCAGGATGACGCCGACGACGGGGGAGACGGCACGGTCAGCCATCGCGATGGGCTGGTCGCGGGATCGTATATAAACCTGCGACCCGCAGGACAGGCGGAGTCACTCACGAACCGACTGTGACTGCCACCGTCGTTCCATCAGGGCGACGAGCCGTGATAGTCCGTGTTTCGTCCGTTTCGAGGAGCCAGAGCCGACTTCCGATCGTCGATCGGTTCCGTGTCGCGGTCTCGACGGTGATCTCGGCGATCACTCGCTTGCCGGTCGTTGCGTTCCGTACCGTGACCGCGCTGGGTCCGACTGCGGTCGCATTCACTTCCAGCAGGACTCCGTCGGTCGTGTTCGCCGCGACTGTCCCCGTGGGCAGACTCGATAACTGCAGCTGTTGAACCTCATAGAAGACGTTCGTCGTCCGGCCGTCGAGATACGTCTGGAGGTCGCCGTGGCTGTGGGTGAGTTCGACGGCGTAGACCGTCGACTCGCCGAAGCCGGTGACACTCAGCCCCGAGACCAGGTTCTCGACGGCCCACGGATACGCGCCCTGGACCTGCTGGTAAGCTCTCGAAAGTGGGGCCGTGTCTCCCTGCTCGAACTGGTTGGCTCCGGAATCGAGACGCTCGCTCCAGAGCGTCGCCTCACGCAGGAACGTTCCGCCGTCGATTGCCGTGAGGACGGCACCCGACTCGCTACTGATGACGCCGATCGATCGTGGGGGTGCGATCCCTCGGAGACTTGCTGTGAGTCGCGCTGTGATCGGCCCCTGCAACGTGATAACTTCGCCATCGATGGCGGCTAGGGTTGCCGTGGCGTCGTCGGAGAGTGAGACCACCGAGGACTCCTGAACGACTGTTTCGAGGACAGCGACCTGTTGGTTGATCTCCTCGGACGCGATCCGAATCCGGGCAAGCTCACGGAACAGTTCGGAACTGGTCATCTCGTCCCGGGTGAAAGACTGGATTGCAGTCTGGCGTTGATCTCGTAGCGTCATTGCTCGCGCTTCGAGGCGATCGAGCGTCGCGTCGATGACTGCGGACTTTGCGGACTCGTTCCGGGCGGACTCGAAGGCGCTCCTGAACTGTCCTGTTTGGAGGGTCGATTGCAGCCGTTCCTGTTGGCCGGACAGCGCGCTCGACAGATCTGCTGTGGCGGACTCGCCGGTCGCCGCCCCGTCCGGGACGGTGAGCCGTCCGACGGTATCGTTCTCGGTCGTCACTGCGTGGGGGGTGCCCGGATCGTCGCCGGCTGTCGCGGCCAGTGCGGAACCGGCCCCGAAGATAGCCACGACGACGAGGAGGGTCGAGAGGAGCGTGACGATAGACGGGGGCCTGCGCATCGGCGAAGTGTTGGAGAGGCAAACACAAAAAGCCATCTACCTCCGGTTATGACGTGCGTCTGACGACCTGAGACGCGCCGATATCTTTCATCCCCGCCGCTAACGTTTTATTTGTGGATGGAAAGCGTTTTGCACCCGGCACGTCGAGACCGAAACGACATGTCCCCGTCTGTGCGAGTCGTCGCCGCACTCCTCGCCCTCCTGACGATCTTCGGGGGTAGTGCTGTCGTCGTCGCCCAACCGGGTGGTCCCGCCAGCGGCTCGATGGCAGACGTTTCGACCGCCGAGACGCTCAACGCCTCGACCACGATCTGGATCGAACTCGGTGAAGGGGGTGACGCTCACTGGAACGTGTCGATGGTCGCCACGCTGCCCGACCAGGCGGCAGTTGATTCCTTCCGGGACCTCGCCACGTCCTTCCGGGCAAACGAGAGTGACGTCCTGCCGACGGCGACGTTCCGCCGGTACGTCCGACTCGCGGACAACTCGACCAGTCGAGACATGCAACTGACCGACGTGGAACGCAACGCCACGCTGGGAAACGGGACTGGGCGTCTCGAACTATCATTCACCTGGGAGAAATTCGGCCGACGTGACGGATCGACGGTCCACGTTGCAGCGGCGTTCACCGGGCCCGACGGCCTGTGGCTCAAGGGGCTGACTGCCGATCAACAGCTCGTCGTTGCCGTCCCCGAGTCTTTCGACATCACGAGCGCGCCCAAGGGGTACACGAATCGGACGATACGGTGGGACGGACCGACGACGTTCCAACCAGCCGACTTCGAGATCACCTACGACGTCAACCCCACCCCGCCGGACACGCCCACCCGGACGGCCGGGCCGACGACACCCACGGCGACCCCGACGCCGACCACGCCGACGACTGAGCCGACCACGTCGACCGAGACGACGGTGACAGGCCCGTCTCAGGGTGGTGGAATATCCCCGGTGGCGATCATCGTCGCCCTGGTCGCCGTGATTGCGGGCGGCGTGTATCTCTCCCGTCATGGCGATCTGCTCCCGTCGAGTTCAGCTGCCGATGACGACGGAGCGACGGCCCGGACGGACGGTGACGACCAGCCGGACGGTTCGCCGCCCGGCGACTCGGGTACCACCGCTGAGTCCGGTGAGGATACAGCCACTGAGTCCGGCGGGGATACAGCCACTGAGTCCGGCGGGGATGCAACCACTGAGGCCGGCGGGGATACAGCCACTGAGTCCGGCGGGGATGTTGACTCGGAGACGAGTGGGACCGAGGACGACCAGCCGCCGCTCGATGGGGAGTTGCTGAGCGACGAGGAGTACGTCGAGGCGCTCATCGACCGGAACGGCGGCCGGATGAAACAGGCGAACATCGTCACCGAGACCGGGTGGTCGAACGCGAAAGTCTCGCAGTTGCTTTCGGCGATGGCCGAGGCGGGCCGCGTCGAGAAACTCCGCATCGGTCGGGAAAACCTGATTTCGCTCCCGGACGATGACGGTGACGGCGACTGATTCGTCGACGCCGATCGGCGGCGTCGACAGCCATCCGCGGTCGTCACGTACTTGTCTCACCGACACCTAGAACGCCCGATGGAGTACCTGGAGCGACGGCGGGACCTCATCGAAACCCGACTCGAAGACGTCCTGGCGTCGGTCGACCCGGCCGAACTGTCGAGCGAACTCGAAAACGTCGTCCTGGCGGGCGGCAAGCGGGTTCGACCGACCGTGTCGTTGCTGGTCTGTGAAGCCGTCGGCGCGGAACCGGAGGACGCCGTCGACTTCGCGGTCGGCGTCGAACTCGTCCACAACGCGTCGCTGGTCGTCGACGACATCATCGACGAGTCCGACCGCCGGCGTGACTCACCCAGTGCCTGGTCGGCCTTTGGCCACGGGCCGGCACTCATCGCCAGTGACGGCCTGATCGGCGAGGCGTTCGCCCTGTTCTCGACCGACGAGCGTGCGATGCGAGCCGTTTCCGAGGCGATGGTCGAACTCGGCGAGGGCGAAGCCACCGAACTCGCCGCGATGCCCGACTCCGAGGACGCCTACCGACAACTCGCCCGACGAAAGACCGGCGCGCTGTTTCGGGCCGCGGCCGAACTCGGCGCGATTGCGGCCGACGCCGACGCACGCACGGTCGAGGCGTTCGGGCAGTACGCCGAACAGGTCGGCATTGCCTTCCAGATCCGTGACGACGTCCTCGACGCGACGGGTGACGCCGAACAACTCGGGAAGCCCGCCGGCCACGACGCCGAAATGGACCGTCCATCGATCGTCCAGGTCACCGATCTTTCGCCGGCGGAGGCCACCGAACGTGCTCGCAGTGAGGCCGACGCCGCCCTCGACCAACTGGAGACCGTCCCGGTCGAAAACGAACAGGCGGTCGAGTATCTCCGTGACCTGGCGAACTTCGTCGTCGAACGCGAGCGGTGAACGCTGGCCGGCGTGAGCCCCACGGTCTCAGTCGAGTTTCCCGTTGAGAACCTTCGCCGCCGTGAGTATCGGATCCCAGGTCGGCCCAAAGGGCGGCGCGTACGAGAGATCGAGATATTCGACGTCCTCGACGGTCAGGTCGGACTGGATCGCCGTCGCGATGGGGTCGATCCGCTTGGCGACGCCCTCGTGCCCGACGATGCTCGCTCCCAGGACGCGGCCCGACTCGGCGTCGCCGACCAGCGTGACCTCGATCTCCGAGCCGCCGGGGTAGTAGTGGGCCCGCGAGGCTGACGTGATCGTCACCGACACGGGGTCGAAACCGGCGTCACGGAGTTCCTCCTCGTCCAGCATCCCCGTCCGGGCGACGGCAAGATCGAACGCCTTGAGCACGGCCGTCCCGGCGATGTCGCCGACCGGCGTCGGGTCGCCGCCGACCGTCGCGCCGACGGCGCGCCCGGCCCGGTTGGCCGTCAGCGCCAGCGGGACGTGGGCTGGCTCGTCCGTCACGGCGTGGGTCATCTCCGCGCAATCGCCCGCCGCGTAGACGGCGTCGTCGCTGGTCCGGCCGTACGCGTCGGTGGCGATCGCGCCCGTCGGTCCCAGGTCGATCCCCGCTTGTTCGGCCAGTTCGACGTTCGGGTCGACGCCGGCCGCGACCAGCACTGCGTCCACCTCGACCGCGCCATCGTCGGTGACGATCCGCTCGACGGCGTTCTTGCCTTCCAGGGCCTGTACGCGCGTGCTCGTCCGCACGTCGACACCGTTGTCTTCGAGTTCGCCTGCGACGGTCTCGGCGGCCGACGCGCCGAACGGCGGGAGGACGTGGTCGCGCATCTCGAACAACGTCACGTCGATGCTCCGGCCCCGGAATGCCTCGGCCATCTCGATGCCGATGTATCCACCGCCGATGATGCCGAAGCGGTCGTACGCGCCGGTCTCGATAGCCTCCTTGAGCGTTCGCCCTGCGTTCATCTCCTGGAGGGTGAAGACGTTCTCGGCGTCCAGGCCATCGATCGGTGGTTCAAGCGCGCCTGCGCCGGTCGCGATCAGCATATCGTCGTAGCCGATCCCGTATTCCTCACCAGCGTCGGTCTCGACCGTGACTTCCTTTCGGCTCCGGTCGATCCCGATCGCTTCGTGACCGGTCCGGAGGTCGATGTTCCGCTCCTCCCGGAAGCGATCGGCCGGGATCGCGATGAGATCGTCGAGAGAGTCGATCTCCCCCTTGACGTAGTATGGAAGGCCACAGGCCCCGTAGGACACCCATTCGCTCCGTTCGAGGACGACGACCTCGCGGTCCGGATCCTCCCGCTTGGCCTTGCTGGCCGCGCTCATCCCCGCCGCGTCGCCGCCGATGACGAGAAATCGCTCGGACATAGGGAAGCTTTGACGCCGACTCCGTAAAGAATTGTGGTGGCCGCACAACTCCGGGGTATCTCCTCAGTGTGGATTATCACGCTCCAACCCACTGAACTGTCCTGCGGCGAGATTGGATTGACGTATATCCGGTTTTCACACCCAGAAATACCAAAGACGGCGTTTTGACTGTCTATCGGCGGCGCTCCAGGCAACCTACCGAGACAGTATGGATGATTGGCCAATTTTGGGTGGTAAAACGAGGGAACCAGCAACAAATACCGGATAATTTATAAGCAGAGGTTCACAAACAGCAAAATATGCCGGAATACGAGTCACGGGACGACGTACTGGACACCAGCAACCGCGGGGACCCGGCCGAGTCGGGACTCTGTACGCTGTGTACGTCCGACTGTGTCGGGAAGTGTGAGACGTGGCAGTCGTCGCTTCGCGGCCGCGAGATGCTCTATCCCCGTCGATACGGGGACATCACGGCGGGCGCACGAAACGCGACGCCCGAGGGTGTGAGCTACGAGTCACTCCGTATCCAGGGGTACGCACACGGCGCGGAGGGCCTTCCCGAGGATGTCTCGGCCGATCCCGACGACGCCCTCTATACGAACGTCGACCTCGAGACCGAGTTCGGGGCCGAACGGACGACCAAGTGCAAAATGCCCCTGATGACCGGTGCGCTCGGCTCGACGTTCATCGCCGAGAAGTACTGGGAGTCCTTCGCGGTGGGCGCGGCCCTGCGCGGGTTCCCGATCGTGATCGGCGAGAACGTCGTCGCCGTCGACCAGGAATCGACGATGGCGGACGGCCGCGTCGTCGACGCGCCGGAACTCGATCGCCGCATCGAGACATATCAGGAGTACGCTGACGACGAATACGGGGCGATCATCGTCCAGATGAACGTCGAGGACCAGCGAAACGGCGTCGCCGAGTACGTCGCCGAGGAGCACGGTAACGACGTCATCATCGAACTCAAGTGGGGCCAGGGCGCGAAAGACATCGGCGGCGAGATCCAGGTCGACTCCATCGAGTACGCCCAGTTCCTCGCCGACCGGGACTACGTCGTCGATCCCGATCCCTACGACGAGGCGGTCCAGGACGCCTACGAGGCCGGGAACATCGAGAGCTTCGCCCGCCACAGTCGTCTGGGCGCGACCAGCGCACCCGAACCCGAAGACGTCAAAGCCGGCTTCCTCGAGACCGTCGAGTACCTCCGGGAACTCGGCTTCGAGCGGATCACGCTCAAGACCGGCGCGTACGCCAACAAGGATCTCGCGCTGGCGATGCGGTGTGCCAGCGAGGCGGACCTCGATCTCCTCACCATCGACGGGGCCGGTGGCGGCACGGGCATGTCCCCCTGGAACATGATGAACGAGTGGGGCACGCCGTCGGTCCACCTCCACAGCAAGGCCCTCGAATACGCCGAACTGATGGACGAGGAGGGATTGACCGTGCCCGACCTGGCCTTCGCCGGCGGAATCGCCACCGAGGACCAGATCTTCAAGGCGCTCGCGATCGGTTCGCCGTACGTCAAGCTGGTCTGTATGGGTCGGGCGCTGATGATCCCCGGGTTCGTCGGGACGAACATCGAGGGCGCGCTCGAACCCGAGCGTCGCGAGGCGATCAACGGCAACTGGGAGGAACTGCCCCCCACGGTCACCGAATACGGCGACAGCCCCGAGGAAATCTTCGCCGGCTGGCAGGACGTCCAGGACGAACTTGAGGCGCGTGACGTCGCGGACATCCCCTACGGCGCAGTCGCGCTGTGGAACCTCACCGACAAGCTCGGTGCCGGGCTCAAACAGCTCATGGCCGGGGCCCGGACGTTCAACATCGACGCGCTCGAACGCGACGACCTCATGGCTGCAAACGAAGAGACCGCCCGCGTCACCGATCTGCCGCTGTTGACCGAAGCCTACGACGGGGAAGCCAAAGCGATCCTTACCGAGTAGGGGCCGAGCGAGGGGTCACTCCCAGGGCGCGTCCGGGCCCCCCTGTTCCGGCGGTTCGTCGTGGTCGATCGGTTCGTCCTCCCGGTTCGGCAGTTCCCGTTCGTCGATCTCTTGCGTTTGCTCGTCGAACGGCGGGAGTTTGTCCTCCATTACAAGCCGGTAGTAGATCGTCCAGAGGACGCCCAGCACTAGCGAGAACAGTCCGAGGTCCGTGGTCGTCATGTCGTAGGTGAGGGCGATGTACCCGCCCGAAAGCACGACGCCCCAGTTGTACACGAAGACGGTAAGGTCGCTACGGTCGAGGTCCATGCACGGTACTGACAGGACTGCCTTCAAATGCGTGTCGGTCCCTTCAGCAGGCTCAGACGGTCAGGACCGTCTTCGCCGATCAGTGATCGGTATCGTGACCGATGGTCTCGCCCGGATACGCCTTTTCGCCGGCCTCGACCCGGATGTCGAGCCAGTTTTCCATCGGAATCAGCGGACACTCGTAGGCTTCGTTGTACGCACACGTCGGGTTGTACGCCAGGTTGAGATCGAGTATCCAGGTTTCGTCGCCCGTCTGATGCCGGTCGGGTTCGAGGTCGAGATACCGCCCGGCCCCGTAGGTCTCCTCGCCACAGGTCTTATCGCGGAACGGGACCCACAAGCGCTCCTCGCCCGACGCCGGCTTGTACGCCTGTAGCGTCACGTCTTGGCCTGCTATCTCGACGGAAAACTCCCCCCAGCGGACGTATTCCTGACTCCCGTCGGCGGTCGTCTCGACGGTCACCGACTCCTTGTCGTCGTGTTCGTCCAGGGACAGTTCGTACCGATAGTCGGGGTCGACCGCGAAAAAGTCCAGCCCGGCGAACTCAGCGTGTTGCGGGATGGGTGATCGGGGATGTTCGGCGAAATACGTCTCTTTCTCGTCTCGCTGCTCGCGGATCCGCTCGGCGTAGTCCTGATCTGTCATCGTTCGAGGGTTGGACGGGGGGACACATAACAGTATTGCGTACCCTCGACAACACCGATGCTGTCGTGCGATGTCCGGTCGTGGCCAGATGCAGGAACTGGTCGCCACGCTACTGCTGGAGGCGACTCAGCCACCGACCGACGCGGCCGGAACTGCCCGTGACCAGCCGGTCGGAGTTGAACACGCGGATCGCCAGCCAGATCATGCCGACGGCGAAGATCGCCTGGTAGACGATCCCGCCGAAGACCATCGCCGTGTCGTTCAACAGCAGTCGCTTGGGGGCGATCGCGGGGTGGGTGAATGGGATCGCGAGCAGTACTGCCCGGAGCGGCAGCGAGAGCTGGGCGACGTCAGTGAACATCGTCGCGAGCATCGGGACCACCGCCAGAATCGAGATGGGGAACAGCAGCATCTGGGCCCCCTGGCGGTCGCCGGCGAACACGCCCAGGATGAGCGCCAGCGCCAGGACGCCGACCAGCGAGAGGAACAACGAGACGCCGACGATCGCGTAGTCGACGATTCCCAGGCTCAGCGCCGCACTCGCTCCGCCGTCGGTGAACGACGACTGGTAGTAGTAGATGGAGACGGTGTACAGCGCTGCGCCGAGCAACCCGATCGAGGCACTGCCGATCAGCTTCGCGGCGACGATCGTCGAGCGCTTGACCGGCATCGTCAGCAGGGTTTCGAGGGTCTTGTTCTCCTTTTCGCCACCCATCGAGTTGATCACCATCTGGCCCGAGAAGAGGATGACGAACATGATGACGACGGGGATGAAGATGAACTGCGTGGCGAAGCTCCCCGAGAGTGCACCGGGTGACGTCCCGTTGAGGGTCTTGTCCTGCAGGTAGGTCGTGTGCTCGGACTGGATCGGATTGAGCATCGCCGGGGTCGTGCCGGTGACGTTCAGCGTCAGGACGGTCCCCGCTCGCCCGATCTGTTGGTCGATCTGTGCCGAGGAGGTGATCCCCGAGAGGCTGAGCGAGCGAACGACTGAATGGACGTTGACGCTGCCGGCCGTCCGCTGTTGGATCCGTTCGGTGAAGCCGTCGGGAATGACGATCAGGGCGTCTCCACCCGCTTCGGAAACGGTTTCCATCGCCGTTGCGGGATCACCTGACTCGGCGTAGTAGACGACTGAGGCATTGTGTGAGATCGACGCGTTGACGAGATCGCCGTACTCCCCGCCGTCCTCGTTGATGATCCCGATCGACGGTTGTTCGCCGGCGCTGTCTTCGATCCCGCCGATCCCTTGCCCCATCGCGACGAAGATGATGGGGATCATCAGGATCGGCAGGAGATACCGCGGTCGGAGTAACTCCCGGGTCTCCTTCCAGAGGAGTCGCCAGAACTGATTCATGCGACCGCCTCCAGGAAGGCCTCCTCCAAGTTTTCGGCGTCGTAGCGCTCGATGATCTCCTCTGGCGGGCCTTCGGCCACGATCTCGCCCTCGTTGAGCAGCCCGATCCGGTCACACAGATACTGGACTTCGAGCATGTTGTGACTCGAAAGCAGGACGCTCCGGTTCGCGCCGGGGAAATCCTTGATGATGTCCCGGATCGCCCGGGCGTTTTCGACGTCCAGCCCCGAGGTTGGCTCGTCCAAGATCGCCAGGTCGGGTTCGGTCATGATTGTACTCGCCAGCAAGAGCTTGCGGGTCATCCCCTTGGAGTACTCGCTGGTCTTGCTCTCGATCCGGTCGGCCAGATCGGCGATTTCGACGCCCCGCTCGACGGTCGCGTCGGGATCGCCGTCGTAGAAGTCCGCCACAAATTCCAGGTACTGTCGGCCGGAGAGGTTGTCGTAGGACCCGGCGTCCTCGGGGAGATACCGGATGCGCTTGCGGACCTCGTTGGGTTCGGCCTCGACGTCGGCACCGAAGACGGTCACGTCGCCGTCGCCGACAGTCAACAGCGTCGAGAGCGTCCGGAGGGTCGTGGTTTTGCCCGCGCCGTTCGGCCCGACGAGCCCGTAGATCTCGCCGGGCTCGACGGTAAAGGAGACGCCGCGGAGGGCCTGTACGTCGCCGTATCGTTTCTCCAAGGCGGAGACCGTCACCGCTGGTTCTGCCATCGCTCGGTACGTTACACCAATACCAGATGATGATTTCGGTTTCCTCAGGTGCCGCCGGTTGTGGCACGCGGCAGGGAGAAAACGAGTCAGACCACGTCCGGTCGCACGCGAAATCGCTGGTAGCCGCCGTGAGAGAGTTCGAGCGCCCCGAGCCACCAGTTCCAGCGTTCGATCAGATCGGAGTCCTCGGGTGCGTCACGCAGGTTGTCGACGACGATTTCGACGGTCAGCGGCCCCTCGAAGTCGGCTGCGTACTGCGCGGAGTCACCAAGATCAGTCGCCTGGCGGGCGACGATCCGGGCGATTTCCGACTCGGCGTCGAAGGTCTCGACCAGTTGGGATTCGAGTTGCGTCCGGTCCACACCGGCGGTTTGCCGAGCGGGGACTTGAAAATCTCGAAGTTCGGCCGCTCCCATCACCGGAACCGTTCAGCACGTCGAGGCGTCACTCGTGGCCGACGATCGGCTGTGGCTCGTAGGGGGCTTCGAGGTACTCGACGTCAGAATCCGAGAGGTCGATCTCCATGGCTTCGACGGCATCCTCCAAGTGCTCGACGCTGGTCGTACCGACGATCGGTGCGGTGACGTACTCGTTTTGATACTGCCAGGCCAGCGCGATCTGGGCCATCGTCACGCCGTAATCGTCGGCGAGTTCCTCGACGCGCTCGTTGATCTCGCGACCGCCGCCGCGAGTGTACTCGTCGGTCGGGTTGTGGAAGTTCTCGGGATCGCCACGCGCGGTCGATTCGAGTTCGTCGATCGGGCGCGTCAGGAAGCCCTGGCCCAGCGGCCCCCACGGGATGACGCCCATGTCCTCTTTCTCGGTGAGGGGGAGCATTTCGCGTTCCTCCTCGCGATACGCCAGGTGATAGTGGTTCTGCATCGTCTCGTAACTCACGAGGTCCTCGCGCTCGCTGGTCCGGAGTCGATCGGAGAGCTGGTGGGCGAACATCGAGGAGGTGCCGACGTGGCGAACCTTGCCGGCGCGAACGGCATCGGAAAGCGCCCGCAAGGTCGTCTCCGGCGGGGTGTTCGGATCGACCCGGTGGGTCTGATACAGGTCGATCGTGTCCATGCCGAGCCGATCCAGGGACGCGTCGAGTTCCTGCTGGATCGTCTTTCGGGAGAGCCCCGAGGCGTTGGGCGTATCCTCGCCGACCGGGAAGCGGACCTTCGTGGCGACGACCTGCTCGTCCCGGTCGTACTCCGAAAGGACGTCCCCCAAGATCTCCTCGCTCTCGCCCGCTGAGTAGGCGTTTGCGGTGTCGAAGAAGTTCACGCCCAGATCGATCGCCCGCTCGATAATCTCGCGGCTTTCCTCTTTCCCGAGCATCCAGGGCTCCTCGCTGCCGAAGCTCATGGCCCCGAGACAGAGCTGACTGACCTCCATCCCCGTCGAGCCGAGTGTGGTGTATTCCATGCCCTCTGGAATATGAGCGGGCAGTTCAAATGGATTATGCCTGTTGAACTGTCTCTTCGCACGTTTCGGCGAGATCTGTTGTCATCTCCTGACGCTGTCGAACATACGACACTCGAAGTGAACGTTAAGTCCGCCGGCGACGTACTGTCGGTGAGACGATGCCTTCGAAACCCAACCCCTTCGACGAGATCGAGCGGATGTTCGACCGGATGAGCGACCAGTTCGAGGCCCTGGATCCGACAGAGGTCGCCGGCGCGGTCACCGGTTCGGCCGGCGGGATCGCCGTCGACGTCGTCGACGAGGGCGACCGGTTCGTCCTCACGGCCGACGTGCCGGGCTACGACAGCGACGACATCGACGTGACACTGCCTGACCCGACGACGGTGCGAATCAGTGCCGAGCGCACCGACGCGACCGAATCCGAGCACAGCGATCCCGATGACGGCGTGTTTATCCGACGCGAGCGTCGCCGGACGGCGACGAGCCGGGCGGTCTCGCTGCCCGAACCAGTCGACGAAGACGGCACGGCGGCGAGCTATCAGCACGGGGTTCTCACGGTCGAACTCCCGAAGGAGCAACCCGACGCCGGTGACTCTCGGACGATCCCGATCGAGTGATCCCGGACTGTCGAAACCGTCTGGATCCAGTCTCTCCGCGTCAGGGAGCCGGTGGATCGCCGTCGTAGGCGTCCATGTCGGCGTAGAAGTTGAGCAATCCGAACTTGAGTTTGTCCGGATCGACGTCGATCATCTCGCCGCGCTCGACCGGCGGGAAGGTGCCCCGGACGGCGTACTCCGGGGACTCGATCTCGGCTTTTTCGGTGTAGCGCCGATCGACCAGTACCCGCGCACCGAAGTCATCGGGCGAGCGGACGACCCGTCCCATCGCCTGGCGCGTCTTGCGGATCGTCGGGATCTCGACGGCGTAGCGCCACCCGGCCTCCTCGGCGTCGAAGGCCGCGTCGTAGGCGTCCTGGACGGCATCCATCCGGTCGTCGAGGTAGGGATACGGGACGCCGACGACAAGGACCGTCCGGGCGTCGTCACCGTCGTAACTCACGCCCTCGCCGAGGGTGCCCCACAGCGACGTAAAGAGGACGCCGTCGTCGCCGTCGGTGAAGGTCTCGCGCAGTTCTTGGGCGCGTGTGCCCGGTTCGTCAAGATATTTCGTCGCCTCGACGTCGACCCGATCGTGGTAGCGCTCGGCCTCCGCATAGCTGGGGAAAAACGCGAGCGTGTTCCCGGGCGTCAATCGGACGGCGTCCTCGACGACACTCGCGACGGTGTCCTGGAGTTCGGGGTCGTCCCGCCGGCTGGCGAACAGCGACGGGACATCGACGGTGTAAGTCCGACGGCGCTCCTCGGGGAACTGTGGGCCGTAGGCCATCGTCTCCGGTTCCTTGAGGCCCAGGACGTCCTCGGTCACGTCGAAGGGGCGTAGGGTTGCGCTCATCAGCACCGAGGCGTAGAGATCGTCGAACAGTGTCCGCGTCACGCGTTCGGGGATGGCGGTATAGAGTTCGGCCCTGCCGTAAAGATCGCCGTCCCCGTCCTCCCGCCGGACACTGACGACTGGATACAGGCCGGTCTGCTCGCCGTCTTCGAACCACCCGTCGAAAAAGGTGGCCGCCTGGAGGGTGGGACACTCCTTGCGGACACTCGTTTCGCCGTCCTTGTAGGCCTCGTCGTACTGCTGGTCGAGCGCCTGCCCGAGCGCGACGGCTTCCTCTAAGTCCTCGTGGACGCCTTGTCCGGTGTAATTTTGCAGGATCGAGAGCGTGAGGTCGTCCCGGCGGTCGTCGTTGTCGATCGCGAGGTCGGTCCAGTCTTCCTCGACCGTCTCGCGCTCGCCGAACCCGAGCGCGTCGTCGTAGGTCTCCCGGAGTGCGGTCAGGATCGTCTCGAGGACGTTTCCCGCCGGGCCGGCGCGGGGATCGTCGACTTCCCCGAGTTCATCGAGTGCACGTTCGAGCGTCGGTTCGGCCAGCGTCCGGCGGGCGTGTTCGCGGGCTGCGTCCTCGACGTTGTGGGCCTCGTCGAAGACGGCGATCACGTCCTCGGGATCCCGGCCGAGCCACCGGAAGAACTGCTCGCGGATGAACGGATCCAGCAGGTGATGGTAGTTACAGATGACCAGATCGACGCCGTCGATCCCCTCTTTCAAGAGTTCGTACCCACAGAGCCCCTGGCGTTCGGCGTACTCATAGACCTGATCGGGCGTGCGAACGTCGTCGTACAGCCACGCGTAGAACTCGTCGGTATCGGTCGTGAGATTCCGATAGTAGTGGTCACAGGTCGCCTGCTCCTCTTTGAGCGTCTCGATCTCCTCGGCGACCGCGTCGAGTTCGTCCATGACCGCTGAGCGTGCTTCGGCAGCCTCGCTGTCCCCTTCTTGACTCGCGTCCAGAAGTTCGCGCTGGCGACGCTCCAGCTCGGCCTGTTCGGCTTCGCTGTCGACGAGATCGCGGGTCGTCTCCCGCAACGCTTGACACTCCTCGTAGCCCACGTCGATGTGACACATCGAGCCTTTCCCGCGGAAGACGGCCGCGCGGATCGGCTCTTGTTCCGTGATCTGGCGCGCGTCCGCCACGAACTGACGCATCTGCTGGTGGACGTTGGTCGTGATCACGACTGTCTTGTCCGTCCGGCGGGCGAACTCCAGGGCCGGCGTCAGGGCCGCGAGGGTCTTGCCCGTCCCTGTCGCCCCCTCAAGCAAGACGTCCGATCCATCTTCGAGTGCGTCCCCGATGCCCTCGATGGCCTCACGCTGGTGGTCGTATGGCTCCTCGTAGGGGAAGAACCGTGCGTAGTCGGGATCGGACGCCACGGGCAGTGCTTGGTCGCTGGGGGCCAAAAGCGTTCGCTCAATGGTTTCCGGTTGATCCTATTCGGCCAGTCCGATTATCAGCCAAGATACTCCCGCCCGAACGCTTATTGAAGCACTCTGGGAACTGTCGACTATGGCTACAGAAGTGGTTGAAGAAGCGGACTGGTACCGGATCGAATACGACGACGACATTGACGCGCTCATCCACACCTGGACGATGTTTTCGAGCGGCGAGCAGTTCCGGAAAGGTGCGAACGCGCTGTACGAGGCCCTCAAAGCGTACGACGTCTCGAAGGAGATCATCGACACCCGGGAGGTCAAGGCACACGACGAGGAGGACAAGCAGTGGCTCCAGGAGGAGTGGATCCCGAAGATGGTTGATGCCGGCATGGAGTACTCCGCGAACGTGCACCGCGAGAGCGTCATCGCCGAGATGGACATGCAGGAGACCGTTGATCCACTCGAAGACCTCCCGTTCGAGAACATGATGACCGACGACATGGCCGAAGCCCGCGAGTGGATCGCCGAGCAGTAGTCAGATCCACCCGCGTGACCTCGCCCATGGATCGCCCCTTCTCGATGAGTCTACTCCGTGTGAAGGTCGGGACGCGTTCGACCGGGTGGTCTTCTCCTTGGGATACGCAACCGGCAGGTGAATCGATATTCTTCGGACGTATCGGGTGAGATATCACCCGAATATCAGATACGATATTTTGGGGGGTGGATTTAATACTTGAATATAGGATGGTTAGATTATGTCGGTAGAGACACTCAGAGATGAGGATACGCACACGATCGAATACGACGATGAACTGAATGCACTCATCCACACCTGGAACACGTTTTCGAGCGGTGAGACGTTCCGTGAGGGTGCCAACGAGTTGCTTTCCGTCTTTACGGAGCGCGACGTTTCGAAACTGATCATCGACACGACCGAAGTCAAAGCCCACGACGAGGAGGACAAGCAGTGGCTGCAGGAAGTCTGGCTCCCCAACATGATCGATGTTGGTCTCGCCGCCTCCGTCAACGTTCACCGAGAAAGTGTCATCGCGGAGATGGACATGCAGGAGACTGTCGATCCGCTCGAAGACGAACCGTTCGAGAACTTCATGACCGACGACATGGACGAAGCCCGCGAGTGGCTCGCCGAGCAGTAGACTGGCCACCGTTTACTCCTCGGGGTCGCAAGCGACCCGCTCGTCGCAAAAGCTGTCTTGGCAAGCGAAGCGAGTTGGTTCGAGAGAGCGAAGCTCTCTCGTCATCCCGAAAATCTCCGATTTTCGGTGACAAGGCTCGGTAGAGCTTGCTCTACCGGTGGACCAAAAACTTCCTGCTCGCAAGCAAGGCGAGCGAGCAGCGAAACGGCGCTTCGCGCCGTACGATCACCGTCTTTCCCGCAACGCGGCCCGCAAGTCCTCCAGATCCATATCGCTTCCACCTTTTACTCCTCGGGGTCGCTTGCGACCCACTCGTCGCAAAAGCTGGACCAAAAACTTCCTGCTCGCAAGCAAGGCGAGCGAGCAGCGAAACGGCGCTTCGCGCCGTACGATCACCGTCTTTCCCGCAACGCCGCTCGCAAGTCCTCCAGATCCATATCCTTCATCGCGAGCAGCACCAACAAGTGATAGACGATGTCGGCACTCTCGTGGGCGATCTCCTCACGGTCGTCGTCCTTGGCCGCAAGCAATAACTCGGTCGACTCCTCGCCCAACTTCTCCAGAACGGCGTTCTCACCTTTCTCGTGGGTGAACAGCGATGCGGTGTAGGAGTCCTCGGGCAAATTCTCCTTGCGGTCCTCGATCACCGCGAACAGTTCGTCGAGTATCGCCTCGTCGTCGGTCATGCCCGAGTTCACGCGGGGCTGGCCCCTAAGCGCGTCGAAGCGGCCGTCGGGTCAGCACAACCACTCCACTCGTTCAACTCCGCCAGAACGACGGCGTGAAGATCACCAGCACCGAGAGCACCTCCAGGCGGCCGATCCACATCAGGAACGTCATGTAGAGCTTCCCGAGGTCGGAGAATTGCAGAAAGCTGTCCATCGGGCCGACGTCACCAAACCCGGGACCGACGTTGCCAAGCGTCGCGATGGCGACGCTCATCGCGTCCAGCCCCGACAGCGTCACCGCGGGCGTCCGGAGGCTGTCCAGATACAACAGGACCGTCGAGACGACGAAGATCCCGAGAAACAGCGCGATGAACGCGAAGACGTCCCGGACGGTCTCGTCGTCGACGATCTCCTTGCCAAGCCGGATCGGCCGGACTGCCTCGGGGTGAATCGACGTGAACAGCGACCGGTCGATCCCCTTCGTGACCAACACCCACCGGACGATCTTGATCGAGCCGGCGGCCGAGCCCGCCGACCCGCCGAGGAAGTACGCGAACAGCAGGGTCGTTTGGGCGACGGGGTGCCAGGTGTTGACGTCCATGCTGGCGTAGCCGGTGGTCGTCACGACGGCGATCGCCTGGAACAGCCCCTGCCGGAGGGAGTTCTCGACGTTGCCGACGATCGTCCCGACGTTTTCGGGCGTCCCGCTGAGCCCGACGCCGGCGAACAGCAGCGCCGAGATGAGGGCTCCCACCCCGGCGGCGGCGAGCAGGTACGACCGGAACTCGGTGTTGTCGATCAGTTCCCGCGGATCGCCACGGAGGACGTACCAGAACAGCGCGAAGTTGGTCCCGGCGACGAGCATGAACACCATCACCGCCCACTGGACGGCGGGGACGAACGCCTCCATGCTCCTGGCTTCCGGCGAGAACCCGCCGGTCGGCAGCGTCGTCAGTGCGTGGGCGACCGCGTTGTAGAGGCCCATGTTGGGGGCGATCCCCGCGACGTTGAGCCCGTAGTAGACGAGCGCCGCGAGGACGGTGAACCCGGCGTAGATCCCCCACAGCGCCCGGGCCGTCACCTGGATCCGTGGCGTCAGCTTCTCCAGGGAGAGGCCGGGCGCTTCCTGGTCGATAACCTGCGCGCCACCGACCGACAGTTCGGGGAGGATCGCGACCATCAGGACGAGGATACCCATGCCGCCGAGCCACTGGGTGAGCTGTCGCCACAGCATCATGGCGTGGCCGTGGCGATCGACCGAGATCTTTTCGAGGACGGTCGCGCCGGTCGTGGTGAAGCCACTCATGCTCTCGAAGAGGGCGTTGACGGGGCCCGCAACCGATCCCGTCCCCGCGACGAGATAGGGGATCGTTCCCGCGAGCGGGACGACGAGCCACGCGAGACTCACCAGCAGGAACGCCTCGCGATTGCCGAGGTCTCCCCCTGAGTCGACCGCTTCGAGTAGCCCGCCGCCCAGTACCATGACGACGCACGCGACGACGAACGGAAGGGGATCCTCGCCGTAGAACAGCGACAGGACGAACGGGAACGCCGGGGTGATGCCGATGAACTTCAGAACGGTCCCGACATAGGCGACGCTCACCCGGTAATCGACGTACGTGCGGGCCGACGCGGTTACCATCGGATGTTCGACATCCTCGGGCGGGGGATAAATGGCCGTTTCGAACCCGGCGGTTCGGCGACTGTGACGCCCCCGAGCTACGCGCCGTACCCTTCAGCCTCGATCGGCCCGCTGAAGACGCCGTAGAGGAACTTGAAGTACCACAGCACGACGACGAGCACCGGGAACCCGAGGACGGTCGTGAGATTGAGCGCCAGCGGCGAGACCACGGCCGTCTCGACGGTCAGCTCCGCCCCCGATGCCGTCGCCGGATAGATCGCGGGGTACAGCAGGAGTGCGACCAGCGCGCTCAACAGTGTGGGGAGGGCAAGCGCGCTCACGAGCCACGCCCGGTAACTGTCACGGAGCGCGAGCACGATCCCGCCGAGGCCCGCGACCACGGAGAGGCCGACGATGGCGATCCCGGGGATCGAGAGGATCGTCCCGGCAGTCCCGCCGGCGTCGGTCACGATGACGACTGCGAGCAGGACGACCACGCCGGCGAGGTATGCGACTGTCGCAAGGATGCCGAGGTCGCGCATCTCGCCGGCGAGGGCGGGGCCGGTTTTGGCGGCCAGGAACGCCGCGCCGGTGACGGCCGAGACGGCGACCAGGCCGACGCCCGTCAGGATGGCGGGCAGCGAGACCGCGCCCACGCTGAACACCCACGAGCCGGCCAGGACGCCGAAGAGGAACGGCGCGAGCGCGCTGCCACCGACGAACGACCAGTCACAGGCCCGCTGCCAGGACTCGTCTTCACGCTGTTCGCGCAGTTCCGGGCCGACGCCGCGGAACAGGAGGGCGAGCACGAACCCGAGTGCGATCAGGTAGTTGTCGGCGAGCAGTCGCGAGTAGACGTCCGGGAACGCCGCGAGCAACATCGTCCCGAACGCGATCAGCCACACTTCGTTGGCGTCCCAGATCGGCCCGAACGCCGCGAGTAACGTCTCCCGGTCGTGATCGTCCTCGCGGGTCGCATACAGCATCCCGATCCCGAAGTCGAAGCCGTCGAGGACGATGTACATCGCCAGCGCGAACATGATGACGCCGAACCAGATCTCCGGTAGCGAGTCGACGAGGTAGGTATCGACCGGCAACAGGAGCGGGTTAGTCATCGCTGGTCACCCCCGGGATCGGTCCGTACCAGTGATCGTCCGGGGCCGGTTCGGCACCCAATTCGTCGAGTTCGTCCTCGATCAGCCACCGGAGGGTGTACAGCGCGGCCACGACGAGGCCGATATAGATGACCACGAATGCCGCCAGACTCAGGGTCGCCTCCGTCGAGGACAGCGTCGAGGAGACGGCCTCGCCGGTCTTGAGTTCACCCTGGACGACCCAGGGCTGGCGGCCGATCTCGGTGACGTACCACCCCGTGAGCAGGGCGGCGTACCCAAGCGGCGAGGCGGCGATCATCGCTCGCAGATACAGGCTGCTGTCGGACAATCGATCGCGATAGATGAGATAGCCACCCCAGAAGGCCAGCCCGATGAACAGGAACCCGAGTCCGACCATGATGCGGAACGACCAGAACACGAGCGGAACTGGCGGGTTCTGTTCGTACTCGTCGAGGCCTTTCACGACCGCGTCGAAGTCACCCCCGCTTGCGAGAAACGACCCGACCCTGGGAAGACTGATCGCAAAGAGATTCTCCTCGCTGGGATTCATGATCGCGTCAGGGCTCGTCGGGATCGCAAAGAGGTGCAGATCGGCGGTTCCCGTCTCGTAGTGGGCCTCCATCGCGGCGAACTTCTGTGGCTGGGTGTCCTCGACGTGGCGGCCATACGCATCACCGTGGACTGCCTGCAGCGGCGCGGCGACGATCAGGAGGAGGACAGCTATCTTCAGTGCCGTGTGCCAGGCTTTGGCGTCGCGTTTCTTCCAGACGATGTACGCCGCGACGCCGGCGACCAACAGCGCCACGGAGATCACTGACGCGTTGATCATATGGACGTACATCCAGGTCATCCGCGGCGTGAAAAAGGCGGCAATCGGGTCGGTCAGCTTGGCGACTTCCATGCCGTTTCGCGTGATCATCTCGTACCCCTGGGGGGTCTGCATCCAGGCGTTGACGACCAGAATCCAGAAGCCCGAAAGCCAGGCCCCGAAGCCGGTCAGCACCGACGAGAGGAAATACGTCCGATCGCTCACCTTCTCGCGGCCGAACAGCAACACGCCGAGGAAGACGGCTTCAAGGAAGAACGCCATCTTCGCCTCGAAAGCCAGCGGCCCGCCGATCAACTCACCCGCGAGTGCCGAAAAGCCCGGGAAGTTCGTCCCGAACTGGAAGCTCATCGGGATTCCGGTGACCGTTCCCATCACGAATCCAACCGCGAAGACCTTCAGCCAGAACGACCGTAGCCTGGCGTAGCGCTCGCTGCCGGTTCGGATATCCTTCCAGGTGAAGTAGATGATGAAGGGTGCCAGCCCGATCGAGAGGGCGGCAAACAGGATGTGGACGCTGATCGTCCAGCCGAACTGTACCCGGCTCGCGAACTCGGCGGGAAGGAACAGGACTGTCCCATCCAGCATCGCCGCCGCCCCGAGCGCGCCGTCGAGGAAGTGAGTGGGTGGCTGCATTCGTTGTCGCGCGCTTCGGATGCCGAGTGCATAAGTACCGGTCTTCCTCCTGCATGCTGGAAACAGCCGAACGTATTTTATAGGTTCGAGAACTATTTTTGCGAAAGCAGCAAATCTTGGTTCATCCTCGCCTCACTCGAAGAACGCGAGGTCGTGGATCCGGTGATCGCCCGTCAACTCTGGGTGGAACGCCGTCCCAACGACGGGACCGTCACGGACTGCGACCGGGCGACCCTCCCAGGTGGCGAGGACGTCGGCGTCGCCGACCTCCTCGATGACCGGCGCACGGATGAACACTGCGTGGAAGGGATCGTCGAGCCCGTCGACGTCCAGCGGGGCCTCGAAGCTGTCCTTTTGCCGCCCGAAGGCGTTGCGCTCGACGGCGACGTCCAGAACGTCCAGCGTCTCGACGCGGTCGTCCCCGGCGTCCCGGGCCGCCACGATCAGGCCGGCACACGTTGCGAGCATGGGCTTGCCGGCCGCGACGTGGTCGCGGATCTCCGGGGCGATCCCCTCCTCGGCGAGCAGCCGGGAGATCGTCGTCGACTCCCCACCGGGAACAAGCAGGACGTCACAGTCAGGTACGCGGCCTGAATCGCGTATCTCGACGATCTCGGTGGTCTGGTCGTGGGCCGCTGCGGCCGCCTCGACGGCGGTCGCGTGTTCGCTCACATCCCCCTGGACGGCGATCACGCCGGCGGTAATCGTCATGGTGGGCCCTAGTCGATCGAGCGCGAAAAACGCTCCCTTCCGTGGCGAGGGTGGGTGATATCGAGGTCTGCCCGCCGCCGTGGCCGGCGACAGGCCCTTGACGACAGCCGCCGGAGTGACGCCCATGCGACAGCGCGATCCCGTCGAGACTGCCGCCGACGGCTCGCTCGACCTGTACGATATCGCCGACTGGGAGGTCCGCGGGCGGCTCGATCGGCTCGCGGTGATACTCCACGCGAGTGCGCTCACGCTCGCCCGGGTGACGATCGTCCTGGTTGCGATCTCGATCCTGCTCTCGCAGTTCGTCCTCGGCGGACTGGGTGCAATCACGGATCCGACCGTCGGCGCGGTGACTGCCCTCTCGGTCGTGCCCGCTGTCGGGCTGGCGGGATACGTCTGGCGGGCTGACGCCACCGCCCGCGAGCCGTTGGGCCTCCTAGTCGCAACCTTTCTCCTCGGCGTCCTCTTCGCCGGCTTCGCGGCCGTCATCAACGCGATGTTCGCCCCTGCCGCGTTCGTGCTCACCGAGGCCGCCGGCGTCGAGGCACTCGGCCTGGTGGTCGTCTTTTACGTGATCGTCGGCCCGGTCGAGGAAGGCGTCAAGCTTCTGGCAGTCCGACTGCACGCCTTCCGTGACGTCCGTTTCGATGCCGTCGTCGACGGGGCCGTCTACGGAGCCATCGCCGGGCTCGGGTTTGCGACCATCGAGAACGCGCTGTACATCACCGAGACGACCGGTGACGTCGGCGTCGGTGTGTTCGCAGCCGGTGGGAGTGTCGTCACCGTGCGGGCGCTGGCCGGGCCGGGCCACGTCATCTACTCGGCGTTCGCCGGGTATTACCTCGGGCTGGCGAAATTCAACCCGGTCCAGGCCGGCCCCATCGTCGTCAAGGGATTGCTGATCGCCGCGTTCGTCCACGGGACCTACAACGCGCTCGTCTCCGTGCTCCCGGCGTTCCTCGCGGACGTAGTAGGGATCTCGCCCTTCTTCGCCTTTGTCGGCTTCGTGATCGTCTACGACGGGGTGTTCGGCTACGTGCTCGTTCGAAAACTCCGCGCCTATCGCCGGGCCTACCAGCGCACCACTGTCCGGAAGGATCGCTCTCTCCAGCCTGAGCTGACTGAATTCGACCCGTAGCCTCGGCGACTCAACGGCGTGCATTTATGAGGCTTCACGCGTAGTAGCGTCCATGGCCGCCGGGATCCTCGAGCTGATCGGCCGAGTCGGAACGGTCGTCGTCGTTGCGCCGATCGCGTTGCTCAGCCTGGATCTCCTGGTCCGGGGCGAACTCGTTGGCGGACTCGCGTTCCTGGGGATCGTCGGTCTCATTCTCGCCGTCGAACGCTACGTCATCACGCCGAGCGAGATCCCGCGAGTGATCGCGAGTCGACTCGTCGGCTCGGCGCTCAGCGTTGACGAGTCCGACGACGAGGAGTAGCCGCTCAGGACACGTCCACTGGGAAGACACGCCGTTCTCTCGAAGGGTGACATCACGCTGCTCTCTCGAAGGGAGACGTCACGTCGTTCTCGAAGCATGATGAGACAGGTCGCCCTGGCGGGCTCGAAAACGCGCGAGCAGCCAGAACCCTGGCTGCCCGCGCCGAAACAAAGTGGGGGATGGGGGGTGGGGTGGCACCCTAACGGGTGCAGTGAATCCTTGCCCATGGGCTGGTATCAATCTTGTGCCTTCGGGTGATCTCGCGCCGCCACGCGTATGTGTCAGGGGCACGTATTGACACCTGTGACGACCGTCGCGTCCGAACCGGGGGGCCGGCCGCTCGTTCGACCCGCGACCAGGGAGGACCTCCTGGGTGTCCTGGAGATCGAACAGCAGTCCTTTCCCCAGCCCTGGCCCGTTGGCGCGTTCGAGCGCTTTCTCGACGCCCCGGCGTTTCTCGTCGCGATCGACCGGACGCCACCGACGGCGGGGTCCGTGATCGGCTACGTCGTGGCGGACGCGGTCCCGAACGACGGGACGCCGATCGGCCACGTCAAGGACCTCGCTGTCCATCCCGACCGCCGGAACGCCGGCGTCGGTCGCCAGTTGCTTCAGCGTGCCATCCTCATGCTGGGGGCCAGCGGCATTACCACGGTCAAACTCGAAGTTCGGGAGAGCAACGCGGCCGCCAGACACCTCTACCGGAGCGAGGGGTTCGTCCACCGGCGGACGATCCCGGGGTACTACGACGACGGCGAGAACGCCCTGGTGTTGTTCCGGTCGCCGTAGCCGACCAGCAGCTTCTGGATCCCCTGGGCGCTCGGCGAACACCTTTCACGCACGAGTGCGTGGATCGAGGTATGGGATACGCGTGTCCGGTGTGTGAGACCCCCCAGGTCGACGCAAAACACCTGGCAAACCACCTGGCCTTTACCGCGCTGCTGGGTGACGCCGAGCACGAGACCTGGCTCGACGAACACGCGCCGGAGTGGGAGCAGGCGGACGACGAGGCGCTCGCCGAGCGTATCGTCGAGGACGCTGAGAACGCTGCGCTTCCCGGGGACAGGGTCGAGCACGACCACGGAACGACGGACCTTCCAACCAACGGAGACCGCACTGATCGCGGCCACACCGGCGAGGGTGACCACCCTGGCGAGCTGGCTGGTGGGGGTCAGCATACGACCGACGACCACGACCCCGGTGTGACGTTCGATGACTTCGGGGGCGGTCCGACGGCGCGGTCCGATCCGGCGCTGGACGCCGACGCCAAAGAGGTTCTCCGGGAGGCCTACGAGATGACGCGCAAGCGCCGCGAGCGGGCCGCCGAAGCCGAGGACGGCCCTTCGGAGTCCCGTAGCGACGACTCGAATGGCGGGCATGCCGAACGCGACCCCGCTCGCGAGGAGCCGGCCGACGCTGACGCGGACGAAACGGAATAGTGGACGGAGATCCAATCACGGCCTATGCATACTGAGGGGCTGCTCGAACCCGAGACGCCTACTGCGGCCCGCGAGCGATACGACGCTCTCGCCGCAACTGCCGGAGTCGTCGTCCGGGAGGTCGCCCGAGCGATGGATCTCGACGGCCCGGAGTACGACCGCCGAGTCACCGACGACGTCGTCCTGACGGCCCAGGATGCGATGTTTGCGTCGCTGCTTCGTGTCCACGTCGGTACCCACGAGGCGTTCGATTCGTTCTGTGCCGACCACGGTGGCGAGGTGATCCAGACCGGCAGCGAACACGTCGAGGGCGTGGTCTGGCACGCGCCGCCCTTTGCCGAGACGATCGTCGCGACGACGTTCCAGGACGCCGAGGACGCGGCCGTCGCGACGCTCCGACGGCAGGCGTACGGTCGACTGTACCGGGACATCCTCGAGACAAGCGCGGACGAGCACGGCGAGGGGCCGACTGAAACTGACGAGGACGGCGATCGGCCGGGGGCGACCTGAATGCGCAGACGGACGAAACTCGCCGTCCTCGCCATTTTCGGCGTCGTGACCCTCCTGCTCGCACTGGGCGCACTGCCGGGATTCATCAAGGCGGGCGACCCCTATTACATGACTGCGACGCCGGTCGAGGAACACGCGGCGGTCAACGCGACCGATCTCGACGACCGGCGGTTTCCGTACACGTCGGCTGCCGTCGCGGCGGCCACCACCGACGAGGTGGGCGAATCCGCGCCGTACTGGAAGGGCTACGTCGGCTTCAAGGAGGCCTTTACCCACTCGCCGTTCGACGAACTCACCGCACTTCAGCAGCGCTCGACCGCGGCGGTCGACGGCCCGGACGCGGTGTTCGTCCGGGTCGGTGACGGGTATTACCGACTGACGATATCCCAGCTCAGTTGATCGCTGCCAGCACTGTTCGGAGCCAATGCACGTATCAACGGGCGAGTGAAACTGAACGATAATGACTGAGAGATCCGAGCGACACGCGTGGCCGATTCTCGAATCCCACGTCGAGTACGAAACCGGGTGGTACGATGGGGGCTACGATCTGGTCGAACAGCCTGACGGGACCGAGAAGCGCTACTACTGGGCCGCACTGCCGGACGCGGTCGTCGTCGTTCCGGTGATCGACGGCGACGTCGTGATGGTCGAGCAGTATCGACCGGCGATCCGGGAGCACTGCCTCGAATTCCCGGCCGGGATCGTCGAGGACGGCGAATCCTACACCGAGGCGGGCGCGCGGGAACTCCGCGAGGAGACCGGATTCGATCCTGCTGGCGTCTCCCTGCTGGAGGATTTCTGGGTCGCGACGGGGGCGATGCGCCACCAGCGCGGGATCGTCTTCGCCGAGGGACTCGAACCCGTCGAGACCGATCTCGACGACAACGAGTTCCTCTCGGTGACGACGGTCCCAGCTGAAGATGCGCTCGATCGCGCACGGGCTGACCCGGCCAACGACGCGACGATCGAGGCGCTGTTGCTTGCCCGGGAAGACGGGTTGCTTTGATCGGGCTGTCACTGGCTGGAGGCCGGATGGGCCACAGACCGGCCGCGCTTGGATCGCCAGGATAGATCGTGTAGTACAGTGTCGATCGGTGCGGTTATGAGGATGGATATGTGACGGACTCCCATGGACGGCGAGTGCTCGGCGGCGGATCTCAGGTCGCTGCTGGATGGCGAGCAGGACGTACGCATCGTGGACGTTCGACCACCGGCGGCCTTCGAACGCGGTCACATTCCCGGCAGCGAGAACGTTCCGCTGGCAACGCTCACGAACGAGGTCGACCGCTTCGACGGGGCCGATCGGGTCGTCACTGTCTGTGCGCACGGCCAGGCGAGCATCCAGGCTGCTCGACTGGTCTCTGCCTACGAAGGTATTGATGGTCCAGTCGAAAGTCTCTCGTGTGGCGTCGACGGGTGGGACGGTAACCTGGAAATGGGCGACGGTCGCTGACGTCGGGATCGTCCACCGCGGCGGCGATCACTCCGCCGGCTCGTATACGAAGCGCTGGACCTGGGCCGGCGTTGCCGTTTCTGTTCCTGCTCCAAGTGCGTACGGACCGATATAGACGCCGGTGAACCCGCCCGCGACTTCCGTCGACAGGTACCGTGTGGCCGCCGTGGCGAGTTCGGTCGGTTCGCCGTCGCCGTCGGCGTAGCGGAACGTGTATTCCTCAGTCGTCGCGTCGACGACCAGCCGGTGGTCCTCGCCCCCGACGGGGACAGCTGCGACCTCGTCAGCAACCTCGCCGATCCGGAGTCGGACGCGGGCGACCGTCTCGCCACCCTCACGACCCACGCCGATCTCGTAGTGGTGGGACTCGTTCATCACGAGCGCGAGACCGGCCTCCTCGCCGTCGTCGGGATCGAACCCGAGATCGATCTCGGCTCGGCAATCGAAGTGGGACTGCGGGCGGCCGACGAACGTCGCATCCAACTCGTCGAGGCTGTCGGTTTTGCCCACGAGTGACAGTCCGTCGTCCGAAAGTGAATACGTCGCCGGGTCCGGGTTCCGTCGGAACTGCCAGCTGTCGTCGAGTTCGCCGTCGAAGGTCGTCTCGAACGGTCGGGCCGGACTCGACAGCCCGCCGGGTGAATCGCCGGGCAGCGACTCGACGGTCATCTCGGGGTCGATCGGCTCGCCGTCGTTGACGATCGGCCAGCCGTCCTCCCAGGTGACGGGTGCGAGGAACGTCTCCCGGCCCAGGTGGTGGACGCCAGGGTTCGGGCCGTACTGGCGGATCCCGAGGAACACCATCCACCACGAGCCGTCCGGGGCCTGGACCATGTCGGCGTGGCCCATCGCGCTGAGCGGGTGCATCGGCCGACCGCGATGGGAGAGCACGGGGTTGTCGGGATGGGGTTCGAACGGGCCCGTCGGGTCGTCGCTCCGGCCGACGGTGACCATGTGATCCGTGTGGGTCCCGCCCTCGGCGGTGATGAGGTAGTAGGTCCCGTCGCGTTCGTAGATGTGGGGCGCTTCGGCGAACCCGCCTTCGATGCCCCGCCAGAGCTGGCGGACGTCGCCGAGTTCACCGGTGTCGAGGTCGATCTCGGCCTGTCGGACCCGGTACTCCGGCAAGGACTCGCCGTCGGTGTACTGGAAGTAGGCCGTCCCATCGTCGTCGAAGAAGAGATCGGGATCGATCCCGCCCGCGTCGACGTACAGCGGATCGGACCACTCGCCGGCGGGATCGTCGGCGGTCACGATGAAGTGGCCACCGTTGTCGCCGCCGACGTCGGTCGTGACCATGTAGAAGGTGCCGTCGTGGTGGCGCAAGGTCGGGGCGTAGATCCCGTCGGAAGCCTCGCGACCGCGGAGGTCAAGCTGGCTGTCGCGGGTGAGACAGTGGCCGACCCGCTCCCAGGAGACCAGGTCCGTGCTGTGAAACAGCGGGACGCCCGGGAAGTACTCGAACGAGGAGATGGCGAGGTAGAAGTCCTCGCCGGCGCGCGCGATCGTCGGATCGGGATGCATGCCCGGAAGCACTGGATTCGAATACTGCATACCCGAGGGCTCGCGGCCGTCGCTCATAAGTCCTTGCGGTCGGCGACGAACTGCCGTCACGAGCACTGACCGCGACACGAGTCCGTATCCGTCTCGTGAGATGGTGGCTCGGGTGAACGTCTCATCAGAAGGGACTCAGTGGGGGTAACTGCTCGTCATCGCGCACCATCATCACGATAAATTCGGGATGCGTAACCCGAACATCGTGACTATACAATTATTCCACGTCTGCAACTAATAACGTTTCTATCTACCTGACCTACATACGTCGCTTCAAGAAAGACAGAATGTGATTATTCAAAACAGTCACCCGCTCTGTGATCACGACAACCCAGTCTCTCGTCTGACCACCCACACATAGCCTCACTCGTCGGCCAATTTCTCCAAGAGCGCGGCCTTCACATCCGGATCGTCTAACAAGTCATCAAGTTGTTCGACCTTCGCCTGGGTGTCACTCCCCGGTTCGGTGTCCTTGTAGGACTCTTTCATACTCTCGCCAATCGTATCCTGAACCGCCTTCGCATCGGGCGTATACACATGGCCACAGTTTGGACAGGCCTTCGCGTCTTTGGCAAGAGGTTCGTCACAGGTCAAACAACGGTTGGGGGATAGCGGACTATCGTCGTCGGGTTCTCGAATCTCTGCCGCAATTTCAGCTTTCTTGATGTAATCATCGTCGGTCAAGTGACGGTATGTCGTTTCCATGATTCGGCTGTCCTCGCCATGACCAATGATGAACCGAATCGTGTCCGCGTCCATGTCGTAATCGCGGTACATCGTCGTCACCGCGAAGTGTCGGAAGTTGTGAGGATTCGTCGGCTTATCAACCCCTGCCTCGTTCCCGATCTTCCGAAGGCGCTTCCGTATCGAGTTTTGATTCAGTGGCGTCGTCGCATCCGTATTGCGGTATGACGGGAGATGAGTGATAAGATAGGCATCCGGGTTTTCGGGTGCCGGGTGATTATCCAACCACCGACGGACAGGGGCTTTCGCGCCGAGCAACGGTCGTTTCCCCTCTGCGTGTTTGAGTCCGTCGGCCTCATCGTTCAACCAGAACACACCTTCATCAAGGTTCACGTCCTTCACACGGAGCGTTTGAATCGCACGAATGCGTTGGCCCGTGTTCAAAAGCAATTCCAGTATGGCCCGATCACGGGTATTTGAACAGGCCTCACGCATCGCTTCCACATCATCATGGTCGAAAATGTCCCGCTCATCGACGGGTGAATCATCTATCTGTTTCAGTGTGATCCCGTCGGGATCGGCAGGTAGCTCCTCGTGGTAGTTGTAGAACGCTCGAAGCGTTGCCTGATACTGTCGTTGCGTCGCGTGTGATACACCGTCGTCTTTGACCGCGGGGTGGTTTCCCTTGGCAAAGCGGGAAATGAGTCCATTGATGTCGTCTTCTGTCGCTGTCGTCAGTGTGGTATCTTCGGGTAGCCGTCGGGCTGCACAGGCGAGTAAACGACAATAGCCCCGCAACGTCTGATACGACAATGTGTCGCCGTGACCGTTCAATACGTCGGGGTCTTTTGCATCGAGAAATTCGGTGATGTGGCTGTATTCATCGTCTGTTAGTTCCCCGCTCTCGTGATCGTCATCAAGTTTCTCTCGCGCCCGTTCGTACCGTCGGGACGGTTCGTCTCGATTTCCCATATAGCCACAACACAGGGATTCTAATTGAATTTATCAGTACTGCAGTAACCGATGTCTATAATCATCGCCACCGTCTCTCTGTCAGGTGTCCATCCACCTGTGTGTTTCGCCATTCAGTCCGCCCACTCGGCGTTCGCCCGGTGCTCAGCAGCGATCGCCCCGATGTCCTCCGGTTCAAGCACGCCCTGGTCCGTACAGATTGCGTCGATCAGGTTCGGCGGCGTCACGTCGAACAGCGGTGATCGAACGGTCAGATCGGCCGGCCCGTCGTAGATCGTCTCCGGATCGACGGATTCGATCTCGGCCTCTGCATCGACACGCACCTTGTCGGCTGCCGCGGCGACGAGGACGGGCACGCCCTCGTGGGCTGCAGCCAGCGCCGCGCCGCGGGTGCCGACCTTGTTCACGAGTGCGCCGTCGGGTCGGATCGCGTCGGCCCCGACGATGACCGCTTTCGGCTCCCATTCGTGGATCGCCCACGCCAGATCGGCGTCACCGGCGAGGGTCACGTCTCGCTCCTCGGCCAACTCTTCGGCCACACCGACCCCTTCACCGCCCGGTCGCGATTTGGCGACCAACACTGCGTCGGGATCGGCTCGTTCGATCGCCTTGCAGACGGTTCCCGAGCGCGAGAGCGTCGCGATCCGATCCGGGAGCCGCTCGGCAGCGGTTTCGGCCGCCTCGTCGTCGGCCGAGATGGCGGTTTCGATCTCCTCGCGAGCCACCTCCTCGACTCCCTCCGGCGATCGGTCCGCGCGGGCCAGCACCCGGTTCACCCGGTTGGCGACGACGGGCATCGAGGGGCGGGCGTCCCGAAGATCACGGGCGACGACGGCGAGGTCATCCCAGCCCTCGTCTTCTCCACCCCACGCCCGGACGCCCGCTTCGTCGCGAAGCACTTCCAGTGCCCGGAGCGACAGCCACGCCGAGCCGTGGTCGCGATCTTCGCGGATGGTCTTGACGGTCGGCCGCACCCGATCGTAAGATCGCCAGAGGTCGGGGACGGTCTCCCGGCGGCGGATCGCCGTCGGGTGGACCCACTCGTGCTCGGCCGTCTCGTCGTTGGGTTCGACCCCTCTGCTCTGGGCTTCGAAGAGGAAGGGGTGGACGACCCATCGCGTTCCGCGCTCGGCGTCGACGACATCGAAGGGATCGCCCTGCCGTCGGAGCGTCACGGCGTCGCCGAGTCCGGTCTCCTCGGCGATTTCTTCTCGCGCCATGGCGTCGGGGTCGCCCTCGGCGTGCCCTGACACGGCCGCCCATCGCCCCGCGTACGAGCCGACGGCGTCGCTCCGGCGCAGGAGGAGGACCTGGCCGCGGTTCCGGAGGAAGCAGGTGACGATGTCGACCTCGTCCATGTCGCGACGTATGCACCCCCACCCAATGAAGCGTGGGGGCGGCGAGCCGACAATGCAAAACCGATCGAGTCCCTGTCACCTGGCATGGACGTCGCGATCATCAGCGACTCACACGTGCCGTCACGCGAACCGGCGATCCCCGACTGGGCGCTCGACCGCATCCGCGCGGCCGATCACGTCATCCACGCCGGTGACTTCGACGCATCGGCGGCGCTGGCGGACGTCCGCGGCGCGGCGAGTCGACTCACCGCCGTCGCCGGGAACATGGATCCACGGGCGCTCGGTCTGCCCGAGATCGAACGCGTCACGCTCGGCGGTGTCGAGTTCGTCGTGACTCACGGCACGGGATCGCGCCACGATTACGAACAGCGTGTCGCGAGCATCGTCGCCGAGGAGGGGAGCGAGGGGCCGACCGTCGGCGTCGCGGGTCACACTCACGAGTGCCTGGATACGACCGTCGATGGCGTTCGGCTGCTCAATCCCGGTAGCGTCACCGGGGCATCACCGGCCAGCGAGGCCACGATGCTGACGGCGACGGTCAACGACGGCGACCTCTCGGTGACTGTCCACCGCGAGTCCGAGTAGGGGCGGCCGTCCTCGATGGTCGTGTTTAGTTTAGCGGGAATCGCTTGCAACAGCCAGAAAGCCCCCGCGCTCTCAGCTGCCGCGACTCGCTGCGCTCCGGCAGGTGCTTGCGTCGTCGGGGCTTGCTGAGAACGCGGCCCCTTTCAGTCCCACCCGAGGCCGGTTGGTCAGCCGGCATGGGCGGGACTGAAAGGGGCGAGTGGCTCCGGGAAGACGGCCGAAGTAAGCACCGCAACGGAGTGAGGAGCGCAGCGAGGCCCTCAACCGGAGCCACTCGGGGCTTTCTGGCTATCTCACCCAGGAATCGCTTAACTAAACACCGCCTCCTCGATTGCTTTCGACGCCGGACGAACGCGACGCTACCGGGCGACTTTTGGCGGTTCCGGGCCGACTCGGGGTATGGAGGTCTTCGCGGTCCCGGATATTCCGGAAATCGAGCCGGGTGACGACCTGGCGGCGCTGATCGACGAGCGCGTCGACCTACGGGAGGGCGATGTCCTCACGGTCGCCAGTACAGTCGTCTCGAAGGCCGAAGGCAGGGGGGCGGATCTGTCGGACTTCGAGCCCGGGGCGCGCGCCCACGACATCGCCGAGCGGATCAGCGAGATCGCCGGCGAACGGAAGGATCCGCGGTTCGCCCAGGCGGTCCTCGAGGAGAGCGAGGAACTCGTCATGGAGGCCCCGTTTATCCTCGCGGTGACTCACTTTGGCCACATCACCGTCAACGCGGGCATCGACCGCTCGAACGTCCCCGGCGCGGACCTGCTCCTGTTGCCCGAGGATCCATCGGCGAGCGCGCAGCGACTGTCCGACGCGCTCGGTGTCCCCGTCGTCGTGACAGATACGTCGGGACGCCCCTTTCGGCAGGGCCAGCGCGGCGTCGCACTTGGCTGGGCCGGAATTTCGGCAATGCGGGACTGGCGGGGCGAACACGACCGCGAAGGACGCGAACTCACGGCGACCGTCGAGGCCGTCGTCGACGAACTCGCCGCGGCGACCAACCTCGTCACGGGCGAGGGCGACGACGGCCGGCCAGTGGCGGTCGTCCGCGACTGGGACTTCGGCGACCACGACAGCCACGACGATCTGTTCCGGGATCGTGATGGCGATCTCGTCCGGCAGGCACTCGCCGACTTCGAGTACGACCCCGCGTGACCGGAGATGAGAAACGGGACGACACCGACTGACGACGAACTCACAGCACGGCACTCACAATTCACAGACCAATGAAAGCCATCGAACTCACTCCCGAACACCCGGTCGAAGAGGTACGACGACTGGCCGAGCGCGCCGAGCGCACCGGCTTCGACACCATCTTCGCGAGCAATCACTACAACAACCGCGATCCGTTCCAGACCCTCTCGTCGATCGCGGCGGCGACGGACTCGGTTCAACTTGGCCCCGGCGTGGTCAATCCCTACGAGACCCATCCCGTCCGGTTGGCCTCGCGGATGGCCACCCTCGACGAGTCCAGCGACGGCCGCGGCGTCTTCGGGATCGGGGCCGGTGACGCCTCGACGCTCGCCAACCTCGGCGTCGAGCGCGACTCGCCCCTGCGGCGCGTCCTCGAGACGTTCAAGGTCGCCCAGCAGCTCTGGACGGGCGACACCGTCGATCACGACGGGACCTTCCGGGCGACGGACGCCAGCCTGAACTACGCGGTGGGCGAGATCCCGGTATACGTGGGTGCACAGGGCCCACACATGCTCCGGATGAGCGGGAAACACGCCGACGGCGTCCTCGTCAACGCGTCCCACCCGGCGGACCTCTCGTGGTCGGCCGACCGGATCGAAGAGGGCCGATCCGAGCGACCGGACGACCGTGGCGATCTCGACGTTGCCGCCTACGCGAGTGTCAGCGTCGCCGAGAGCGAGGACCGCGCCCGGGAGGCCGCTCGACCGCCGGTGGCGTTCATCGTCGGGAGCACCGCGCCGCCGGTGTTGGATCGACACGGGCTGGACCACGATCGGGCCGAAGCGATCGGCAATGCCGTGCAACACGGGGACTTCGAGACGGCTTTCGAGGCTGTCACGCCCGAGATGATCGACGCCTTCGCGATCGCCGGGACGAAAGCGACAGTCGCCGATCGGATCGAGGAGGCGATGAACCATGTCGACAGCTTCGTCGCCGCGTCGCCGCTCGGCCCCGATCTGGAGACGGCGATCGAGCTCGCGGCCGAGGCGCTCGAAGATGCGACGGCGACGTAACTGCCAGAAAAAGTACCGCTGTCGTCGTTTTTCGGCGCTACGCCGGTGAGACGAGATCGACAACTGCGCCGAGGGTCAGATACGCACTGGCCCCGACGGTCAGCCCGATCACCAGCGCGCCCATCCCGACCAGCACGGCGCTGATCGGGTCGTGCGTCACGACGTCGGCGAATCGAAACGGCATCTCACCGATACTGCCGACGAGTCGGTTCAGAAACGAGACGAGTGACAGGACGATCATGGTGGCAGTTCACACGCCCGGTACTTGGGTGCTTGGACGGCGGCGATCTATCGGGGGCTCCCCGCGGGGCGGCGAAGGGCCCGTGCGGCGTCAGGGCTAAGAGCGTCGGCGAACTCGCTTCGGTATGGGCGACGATGCCTCCCTAAACGAATTTCTGGGCGACGAGGGGGAGTCGGCGACCGCGACCGAATCCGCCGACGACGAGGCGGCGAGTGGGTCCGAGCTTCCCGCCGAGACGGCGACCGAGTCCGAATCCGCCGACGACGAGGCGGCGACCCAGACTCAACGCGCCGACGAAGCGTCCGAGGAGGCCGTCGAGCCGGCGACGACGACCTCCGAGTTCGCACCTGCCGGGGCCGAGTGTGACGCCTGTGGCGCGAGTATCGACCGCCGGTGGTACCAGGACGGTGACCTCGTCTGTGCAGCCTGCAAGGATTGGTAGGCGACTGGGGTACCGGAATCGTGAGGTTCAGGACACTGGCGACCCAAGGATGGGGTAATTGAATGGACCGGAGACTCACGTTCATGGCGATTCTGGTCGGCGGCGTCATCGGCTTCGGGCTGGCGGATCACGCCCTCGCCAGTGCGGGCTACGACCGGCTCGGGATGCTCGTCTGGGGTGGCGGCTACCTCGCGACGATGTTCGTTCTGTGGTACGGCTGGGTCCGCCCGCTTGACATGACGGGGATATAGAAGGACCGACGCGGTCGAAGCATGACCTGCGGTGCCGCGCGGTGGCGGCCAATACGAATGGTAGCGGAACGTTCAAGCCCGCGTCGGGGCGAGTATCTGGCAATGACCGGGACACTGGTGCCGTTGCAACTCGTCGACAGCGTCCTCCTCAATTACAACGTGGGGGACGTCCTGTTGCTGTTACTGGGTCTGTCGATCCTTGCTGCGCTCGCATTGCGATCACGGAAGGCGCTCGCCTCGCAGATAATCGGCTTCGGCCTCATTCTGGTGATGACGCCAGGGAGTGCCCTCCAGCCCGGCGATGGCAGTCTCCTCGGGTCGGTCATGCAGTACAAGTTCTTCGGGCTAGTGCTGTTGCTGGCCGGACCTGTTCTGTATACGACCGCCAAACGGTCGGCGACGCCGAGTTGAGTCAGACTTCTCGCGGCCAACTCCGACCGACCGTTTTCGCCGCTCCCTACTCGAGTTTCCCGAGGGCCGTGAAGAACTCCAGCGGTGGGCCGGCGACGTGGACCGGCTGATCGGCCTGCTCGACCGTGATCTGGGCGGGCGGTTCGATCTCCTCGGTGGTCCGCCCGTCGCTGACGATCGAAGCCGTCTCGGCGTCCTCGACGCGCACGGTGATCGTGGTGTCCTCGTCGACAACCAGCGGCGGCATCGGGCGCTCGGCGGCCATCTCCGTGACGACGAACACCGGGACGGCAGGGTGGACGAGCGGGCCGTCCTCGCTTAAGTTGTAGGCCGTGGAGCCGGTCGGCGTCGCGATCAGGACGCCGTCGGCGTGGCCGCTGGTGTAGAGTGCGTCGTCGATCCGGACTGTCGTGCCCACGCCGTTGCCGTGCCCACGCTGGGGCCCCTGAATCACAACCTCGTTCAGCGCCGGGGGAAGTTCCCACCCGTCGCCGCTGACCTGGAGGCGGGGGAGGTCGCGGGTCGGTGTCTCGCCGTCTTCCTGGATGTCTGTGACGACATCACGGATGGCGTCGATCGCGTCGTTCGGGGAGACGGCGTTCAGAAAGCCGACCTCGCCCAGGTTGACGCCCATGATCGGCGTGCCGTTGGCGCCGCGTGCGGCGTACAGGAACGTCCCGTCGCCGCCGATCGAGACGATCAGGTCGGTATCGTCGATCTCTTCGATCGATACGCTCGCCGGCGGATCAAGCTCCGGCGTGGCGACGCCGCCGTAGGTGTCGTGGCGGTCATCGGCGAGCGCCGCGGCCGTCACTTCGTCGACGACGATCGAGACGTCTTCGTCCTCCAGATCCATTCGGATCGCCTCGACGAGCGATCGGGCACGCGGATTGTCCTTCTGTCCGACGAGTCCGAGTTCCATAACTCGACGTTGCTCACCGGCCCTGATAAAATCGTCTCATCTCTTGCCGGTACTGTCCCGAACCGTCGGCCCACGCCTGTCGCCACGCGAGTTTCGACCCCCGCCACTATTCGCTTGCCGACGGACAGAGTTATTGAGGAGTGTACCCAAAAACAGGACAGACTGGTCGGTCCAGTCGGGGAGCCTCTGAATGAGCGACGACGAATCAGACGAGGACTGGTTCGAACAGGCGATCAGCGGAGACCGTGACGTTGATGACGGTCTCCCCACGCGGACTGACGAGGACTCCCCGACTGAGGAAACGCCCGACGATTGGTTCGAGGGGGACGAGGAGCATTCCACCGAGGACGACCGGGACACTCCCGAGGCCCAAACGGTCGATCCATCCGACGAGACCGACGCTTTTGACCAGTCGACGACATCTTCGACGTCCGCGGAGGCTGAAGCCGAGACGGCCACACCGGGCGGAGAGTCGGAAACGGCCACACGGGACGGAGAAACCGGGACGGTCGCCCCAGATGGAGAACCGGAGACTGCCATCACGGAGGAAGCGCCGGACTTCGAGGCCGCGGACAGCGGCGGCTCGTTGTTCGACGAGGACTTCGGGAGTGCGCTGGAGTCCGCCGGCGGACCCGGTGGTGACGACGCAGGTGGCGGGTCCGATCCATCCGAAACCGAATTCGACGACGACTCCTTCGAATCTGAGATCCCGCGGATCGATCTCGGGATCGAGGGGCTCGACGAGATGATTCAGGGCGGCGTTCCCAGCCGCCACTTGATGGTTGTCATCGGGTCGCCGGGGACCGGCAAGACCACGTTCGGCCTCCAGTTTCTCCATCACGGACTCCAGCAGGGCGAGAACGCGGTGTTCATCACGCTCGAGCAGAGCCGCGAGAGCATCCTCGACACCGCCGACGAGCGCGGCTGGGAGTTCGACCGCTACGAGCGCGAGGATCGACTCGCGATCGTCGACCTCGATCCCGTCGAGATGGCAAACAGTTTAGAGAACATCCGGGGGGAGTTCCCCCAACTTGTCAGGGAGTTCGGTGCCGACCGACTGGTGCTCGACTCGGTGTCGCTGCTGGAGATGATGTACGATGACCAGGCCCGCCGCCGGACGGAGGTCTTTGACTTCACGCGCTCGCTGAAGGAGGCCGGTGTCACGACGATGTTCACCAGCGAGGCCAACGAGGACAACCCATACGCCTCCAGACACGGCATCATCGAGTACCTGACGGACGCCGTCTTCGTCCTCCAGTACGTCCGTGGGGACACCCAGGAGACCCGCCTGGCCGTCGAGATCCAGAAGATCCGCAACGCCAACCACTCGCGCGCCACGAAACCCTACGCGATCACCCTCGACGGCATCGACGTCTACCAGCAGGCCAGTATCTTTTAAGCCGCTTTCAGGCTTCCTGCGCTTCGAAATATTCTTCGGCGATCACGTCGCCGCTTGAGGCTCCGATTCGGTCAGCACCGGCGTCGAACATCGCTTTTGCGTCCGCCCAGGAACCGACGCCGCCGCTGGCTTTCACGGGTGCGTACTCGCTCATGAGTTCGACGTCAGGCACCGTGGCACCGCCGCCGCCGAAGCCCGTCGCTGTCTTCACGAAGTCAGCGCCCGCGTCGGCGACCAGTTGACTGGCGCGGTGCTTCTCCTCGTCGGTCAAAAGCGGCGTCTCGATGATGACTTTCACCGGCTTGCGGGTCGCAGCGACCACGGACTCGATGTCCTCGCGGACGGCGTCGTCTTCACCGGCCTTGAGGAGGCCGACGTTACAGACCATGTCGAGTTCGTCCGCGCCGGCCTCGACAGCGTCCTCGGCTTCCGCGACTTTCGCCGCCGTGGTGTGGTTGCCGTGCGGGAACCCGATTACGGTCGCTACTTCGACGTCAGGCGCGTACTCGCCGGCGAGTTCGAGATAACAGGGCGGGATGCACGCGCGCAGGCCGTATTCGCTGGCGTCGTCGAGGACAGCCTCGACGTCTGCCGGTGTCGTTTCCGGGCCGAGGACGGTGTGTTCGATCCGCGAAAGGATGTCGTCCATGCGAGGCCGTAGGTCGGTGATCGGATTAATCCCACCGGAGCCGAAACGGTTTCGACGACAGTGGCCGTGCGTCCGGTATGAACGTCCAGGTAATCGTCCTCGCAACGGTGACCGGCCTCGTGGCCGGTGTGATCTTTGGGTTCTTCGACGTCCCGATCCCCGCCCCGCCGAACGCCGCGGGGATCATGGGGATCGTCGGCATTTTCGTCGGGTATCGCGCCGTCGACCACCTCGGGGTCGGCGTCAACCTCCTGGATGCGCTGGGCCTCTGAGCGGTCGTGCGGAGTCGCGTCCGCCGCAGCCGTACACGTAAGTGCCTCGCCGACACAGGGGCCGTATGGACGAACGTGCACTCCTCGACGCCGCAACGGACGCCCTCGAGGACGCTTACGTCCCGTACTCCGAATACCCGGTCGGCGCCGCACTCGAGACGACCGCGGGGGAGGTCTACCGCGGGTTCAACGTCGAGGTCGTCAACTATTCCAACAGCCTCCACGCCGAGGAGGTCGCCCTTACCGGCGCGTTACGTGCCGGCGAGAGCGACTTCGAGCGGGTGGCGGTCGTCTCGGCCGAACACGACGGCCTCACTCCCTGTGGGATGTGTCGCCAGACGCTCGCGGAGTTCTGTGCCGACTCCTTCGAAATCCTCACGGAGGACGACGGCGAGATCACCCACTATACGTTGGGTGACCTCCTCCCCGCCGCGATGAAGCCCGGCAACCTACAGGACCGGTCATAGCTCTCCCGTGACCACCCGCCCGCGTGATCCGCCGTGTTCGTCCCCGTCGAGTGGACGGGAAGGGAACTAAATCGGTTCCGTGAAAACACCACGTACATGCCCGGAGACAGTGAGGACCCCAACGAAGACGAACAGTATCACCTCGCCGTGACACCCGAGGATGTCGCTGACATCGTCTTGCTCCCCGGCAACCCCGAGCGTATCGAGAAGATCACCCGCTTCTGGGACGAGAGTGAGGAGAAGGCCCACCACCGGGAGTACCGGACCGTCTCCGGCACCTACGACGGGACGCCCATCTCGGTGACGTCGACCGGGATCGGCGGGCCCGGCGCGGCTATCGCGGTCGAGGAACTCGCCCGGGCAGGTTCTGACACGTTCATCCGGGTCGGCTCGTGTGGGTCGATCCGCGAGGGGGTCTCGGTCGGCGACCTCGTGATCACGACCGGCGCGGTCCGCCAGGAGGGCACCAGCAAGGAGTACGTCCGGGAGGACTACCCCGCGACCGCCGACCACGAGGTCGTCTCCGCGCTCACGGCCGCGGCCGAGCGTCTGGACTACGAGTATCACCTCGGAACCACGATGAGCGCCGACAGCTTCTACTCCGGGCAGGGTCGTCCCGGGTTCGAGGGCTTCGAGGCCCCCGGGAGCGACACACTCGTCGAGGACCTTCAGGAGGTCAACGTCACCAACATCGAGATGGAGGCGAGCGCCATCCTGACGATCGCCAACGTCTACGGCCTGCGGGCCGGCGCGGTCTGTGCCGTCTATGCCAACCGCGTGACCGGCGAGTTCCGGACCGAGAGCGATCAGCGCGCCAGCGAGGTCGCTTCCCTCGCCACGAAGCTCCTCGCGCGCATGGACGAAGTGAAGGCCGAGGCCGGGGTCGACCACTGGCATCCGGGCCTGGAACTGTAGGGTATTTCGGACACGAGCCAAACCTATGACCATGGATCTATTCGGGACGACGGGAATCAGAGGGCCGGTCGCGACAAAAGTCACCCCCGAACTCGCGCTGTCGGTCGGCCGCGCGGCCGGCCAGTACGGCGCGGAGTTCGTGATCGCTCGCGACGGCCGGGAGACCGGGGTCGCTATCGCCGCCGCACTCGAAGCGGGACTCGAAAGCGCCGGCGCGGACGTCGTCCGAGCCGGGATGTTGCCGACCCCGGCGCTCGGGTTTGCCTCCTACGGCCGTCACGGCGTGATGATCACCGCCAGCCACAACCCCTCGCCCGACAACGGTATCAAGTTCTTCGTCGACGGCGAGGAGTACACGACCGCCGACGAGGAACGCATCGAGGAACGGGTCGCGAACGACGCCCAGCCGGCCACCTGGGACGAGTGGGGCCGACAGCGGAGCGAGGAACCACTCGACGCCTATCTGGACGCCGTGGTCGAATATGCCCGCGAGCACGGTAACCCACTCGACGGCATGACGATCGCGGTCGACGCCGGCAACGGCGTCGCCGCGCTGGGCACGCCCGAAGTCCTCCGGCGACTCGGTGCGAGCGTCCACACGCTGCACGCCAACGTCACCGGCCACTTCCCCGGCCGGCCGAGTAAACCCACGCCGGAGAATATCACCGATCTAACCCAGTACGTTCGCGAGCGCGACGCCGTCGATCTGGGTATCGCCCACGACGGCGACGCCGACCGAATCGTCGTCGTCGACGAAGACGGCATGATCGTCCACGAGGACACGATCCTGGCCGTGCTCTCGTCGTACTTCGTTGAGCAGGCCGACGTGGACGACCCGGTCGTCGTGACCACGCCGAACGTCTCCGGTCGCGTCGACGAGGCGGTCCGGACGGCCGGCGGTCGTGTCGAACGCACCGCACTTGGACTGCTCCACGAGGGCATCGCCGACGTCCTCGAAGCCGGCGACGACGAGACGACGATCGCCTTCGCGGGTGAACCCTGGAAGTGCATCCACCCCGACCTGGGGATCTGGACTGACGGCATCGCGAGCGCCGGCGTCCTGACGCGACTCATCGCCGCCGACGGACTCGATTCGCTGCTCGAACCCGTCACCGAGCGCCCGCTGGAGAAAAAGCCGGTCGACTGCCCGGAGGGGGCAAAGGCCGACGCGATGGAGCGCCTGGCGACCGCGCTGCCCGAGCAGTTCCCGGACGGGACGGTCTCGCTGGAATACGGCGTCCGGATCGAACTCCCCGACGGGTCGTGGTTCCTCGTCCGGCCGAGCGGCACGGAACCGTACATCCGGGTCTACGCCGAGAGCGACGACGCGACGGCGCTGCTCGAAGAGGTCCGCGAGACCGTCAAAGAAGCCGTCGACGCTGTCGCCTGATAGCGACAACAGCCGCGACGGGTCACCGGACGACCGTGATCGGGACGGGCGAGCGCCGGACGACGGTCTCGGCGACGCTGCCGAGCAGGATGCGTGTGACGCCCGAACGGCCGTGGCTCCCCATCACGATCTGATCGACGTCGTGCTCTTCGGCGTGCTGGACGATCGTATGCGTCGGCTTGCCGACCTTGATGAACTCCTCGAAGCGGCCGTCGAAGTCGCCAGCGCCGGATTCGATCTCGCTGAAGAGGCTTTTGGCTTGCTCCTTCTGGCGGCTGTACCACTCCTCGGAGAACGTCGGCATCGACGCCTGGACGCTGTAGCCCGCATCGGCCGGGTTGATGACGTGCAGCAACTGTAACTCCGCGTCGGGGAACTCCGCGATGGCGAACTCGATCGCCGCCTTCGACTGGTCGCTGCCGTCGACCGGCACCAGAATGCGCTTTCCCATGCTTACTGTTACCACACATGTGGACTTGAGTCTTCTCCTGTCTTCGGTTCCACTGGATCTACCGGTCAGTACCGAGACGCTCGATTCAAAATTTTTAACTTATCTACGTATCATCTAATCCGTATGAGCAATATGGGAAATACGTACCGGTCACTCCTCGATAGACTCCGTCAACCGGCGTATACGGGCCCAAACCGCTGTAGTCGGTGTACCGCAGTTAACACCGTTCTGGCAGTAGCTGTTGCCAGTGCGCTGGCCACCATCTCCCTCCCCGTTGGGGCTTTCGCGTTTCTGGTCAGTATTGCGATGATATACTTCCGCGGGTATCTCATTCCCGGAACGCCCACGCTGACCAAGCGATACTTTCCGGACTCGCTTTTGGCACTCTTCGGGAAAGCTGGTGTTGATGGTGTCTCCGTTCTCACGGAACTGGATGTCGTTGAAGAGAAACCTGGTGAGAACGATCTGTCGCTAACCGATACGGTCCGCGATGAGTTCCAGTCGGAGTTCGATTCCCTGACCGATACCACGGAGAAAGAACGGCTTCGGAACGTGTTCCAGGTCGACTCGATCGAGATCGACGAGGCACCCGGGGCGTGTATCGTCCTCGGCGATGGCGAGCCACTCCTCCGTCGGGAATCACGCCTGGCGCTCCAGGTTGAGCTAGCCGCACTCCCTATTTTGGAGCGCCGGGCCGATAATTTTCACGCTGAAGATGTCTCAGAGCAGTTTGCTATCCTGGCTTCGTTCCGTTCGTTCGTCGAGCATTGCCCGGCGTGTGAGACTCCGATATCAGTGACTCAGGAGTCGGTCGAGTCCTGTTGTTCGACGGCGACCGTGACGGTGCTCGGCTGTGAGGAGTGTCAGACGGATATTCTCGAAGTCGCATCGTAGACACGAACGAAGCTGTCTGGCAACTCTCCCACCGACCACGCCGTTTCGATTCGTCGTACCTCTCCGTCTCGGACCGTAGGGCCGTCGATGCACCCCTTATGTAGCGCTCCCACTGCGTGATCGGAAACTGTGGGGTGGAGCGCTCATTTCGACGGCTCATGTTGAAATCACACCACCACCCTCCCCATTTTGATTTTTAGATAGCAATTCTATTAATGTAATTAGATATATTTAAGTGAAAGTGGTAAATATGTCAGTTTGCAATGTCAGCCGATTCCGACAATTCGGTGAGTCGTACAGAGATCGCAAAGGATGCGAGTGCGTCAGCACACGAAACGGTGGCCGGCCAATCCGATCGTCGTGGGTTCCTGAAGGGTGTGGCTGCGGCGGCCGCCGCAACGCTCGGGCTGGGGAGCATCGCTGGCAGCGTCAGTGCCTCCCGCAGCTGGGGCCAGGCGTACAAGGTCGCCAAACAGCACGAAAGTACAGCCACCGTCACTGGGGTACTGCAGAACCAGGACGAACTGGTGGCTGACATTGCGGAGGAGACGGGTCTTTCCGAAAATGAGGTCACCGATCTCGATAGTGCAGTGGTGTCTGCTGCGTCAATGGAAAGTGCCGACGGTCACGTGGCGGCGGTAACCGCAAAAAAGGATATCGGTGACGAGTCGCTCTTGATCCAGACTCATCCCGAAGAAAACGAGGCTTTTGCGCTGATCCAGTCGGCTGACGGGGAATCCGAGTTAGTGGAGACTTCTGACGTAGACATAATCGGTCCTGGCTGCGAATTGGATTGTGATGACTGTCGGTGTCGCGAAGCAACTGTTTGTAATTGTAGTCATAGATCGACCTGTTGCCATGAGGGAATAAAGTGTAAATGCTATGACGGCTGCTGGGTTGATTGGCTCTGCTAAACAAAGCCGCTGCAGGCTCCGCTGAGGGAACTGCATCCCTCCAACGCAATCGACAGAACCACTCCGACAACTTTTCACGCCAAGTCGGTTTCTCCGACGTGATTGGCAAGCTTGGCTTCCGGACCATAGCCATTTGCGCCCCCAATCCAAGGGTCAGATATTGACGCTGCTAATATTGATGGTGCTATACCCATCTCACAATTGAAATTGAAAATATTTAAATGAAAGTTGCATATATTCCTAGTTGTAATGTCCGAAGATTCTGACAGTTCAGTGCGTCGTACAGAGATCGCAAAGGATGCGAGTGCGTCAGCACACGAAACGGTGGCCGGCCAATCCGATCGTCGCGGATTCCTGAAAGGGGTGGCCACAGCGGCCGCCGCAACGCTCGGCTTGAGTGGTATTGCTGGCAGTGTCAGTGCCTCTCGCAGGTGGGACAAGGCGTACAAGATCGCCAAGCGGCACGAGGATGCAGCAACCGTCAGTGAGGTACTGCAGAACCAGGACGGACTGGTGGCTGACATCGCGGAGAAGACTGGCCTTTCCGAGGACGAAGTCAGCAATCTTGCTGATACAGAGGTGTTCGCCGCGCCAGTGGCGGGGACCGATGGACAGGTTGCGGCGGTCACCGCGCGGAAGGATCTTGGTGAGAAGACGCTCTCGATCCAGGCCCATCCCGAAGAAGAGAAGGCCTTCGCGGTGGTTCACTCCGCCGACGGGGAGACTGAGACAATTGCGAATGGAGTTGGGGGTCCCTGTGGAGCATATTGCTATGACTGTGCGTGTCAGAAGGTGACTGTGTGTCCCGGTTATCTTTCGTGTCATACGAAGTGGGTGTGTGAGTGTCAGGATAGCATCTGATAACTCGTACTGGTACACACAATCGGTTCCCGGTAGTCGTTTGGCCGCTCTCAGTCACGCCCGTGTCTCGTCACACACTCCGGGAGGCCGATCAGTTCGACGGGCTCGGAGTTGTCCGGCGAGTAGACGACCAGCTGGCCCTGCTCCATGTAGGGCACTTTCGCCTCTAGATGGCTCGGAATATTCACCGCCGAGATGGCGTCCTCGTCGCCGAGATTCAGGACGACCGTCGTATTGATCTGCTTGAAGACGGGGTCGGCGATGTCCTGGGGGTCCTGGGTGATGAGAAAGAGGCCGAGTCGCTCCTTGCGGCCCTGCTTGGCGGCGTCGGTGAACTTCCCGATGACCTTTCGGGCCTGGACGCTGTCGGCGTCGGTCAGGAAGTTGTGGGCCTCGTCCATGCCGACGACCAGCGGCGTCTCCCCGATGCGCTCGTAGGTCGGGTCGTTCGAGAGTTTCTCGTCGACGAGCAGCGACGACAGCGCGAGCACGACCGTCTCAGTCGCTCGCGAGTCGTTGACGTGGTACGTCGGGACGACGGTCAGCCCGCCCGGACGGACGAACTCGTGGACGAGGTCCGTGATCGGGCGGGCGTCCTGATCGAAGACGTTGCCAAAGCCCAGCGCCCGACGCTTGACGGCGTCGTAGGTCGCTTCATGGACCCGGCCGGTCTCGTCGAGTTCTTCCTTCAGCGCGGGATCGTCGAGGAAGGATGTGAACTGATCGTAGGTGCCCTCGCGGCCGTACTGCTTTTTGAACCGCTTGAGGAGGACGCTCACCAGCGCGTTGTACTGGTTGTCGTTGAGGCCGCTGCCGGCGATCAGCCACGGGTTGTCGTAGACCAGCGAGAACGGGATGGTGAAGGCGACCTGCTCGGCGCGATGGTGCTCGGCGGAGTACGTCGCGCCGCCGACCTCGGGGACGAACGCGACGGTGTCCTCGTGACCACCGCAGGCGATGCCCTCGCGTTCACACCGCCGCCGAAAGTCCGCCGAGAGATCGCCGTCGTCGTGCATCTGGGCGTACTCGTCCTGGGGGTCGAACTGGACGACGGCGGGGCTAACCGTGCGGTCGCTGCCGGTCTCGACGGGGTAGGACCGCTCCTCGGCGAGGAACTGCCGGAGGACGTTCTTCGCGAGATGAGTCTTCCCGGAACCCGTCCCGCCGGCGACGAGCGTGTGCCGGAAGACCAGCGGGTCGCCGGCGTCGTAAGCGTCCTTCAGCCGGTAGTCGATGGTGGGGGGCTGGGCCGCCGTCCGGACCTTTTCGCCCCCGACCGAGAGGTGACCGAGGAAGACACCGTCCTCGGGGATCTTCAGCCCGGTCTTGATCGCCGACCGCTCGTCGGCGTGGCTGACGGGCGTCTCGGGCTTGGGGACGCGGTCGGTCATCCGGCGCTGGAGCTCGCCATCATCATTATACAAGATGGCGACCGGCTCCAGCGTCGCCATGAACTTGAAGTCCTGTTCGTCGATACCTTCGGCGCGCATCGCCCGGCGGGCGTGGATCTCGGTCGCGTCGTCGGCCCGGAACTCCCGGACGTACTCCAGGGCGGTGATCCGACAGAAGAGACGCTCCTCGGTCGTGCTGTCGGGATACGGCGCGAGGAGATAGGTGCCGATCCGAACGTCGGCGCGGTTGCCGACGGTGACGTACGCTCGCAGTCGGGTGTCCTCGCCGTCCTCGCTGATGGTCAGGCCCTCCGCCGCCGAGAGGACGCCGATGCCGCGCTCCTCGCCGGTCGGCGTGGTTTCGACCGGCTCGAAGTCGTCGGTCGACGCTCGTTCGGGGGCGTCACTCCCCTCGGACGCCTGCTCGCCGGCGTCGTCGTTATCGAACTCCGTGAAATCCCCGAGGTCGGACATATCCGTCCAGTGTGGGCCGACGGACAAACCGGTTTCCCCCGAGCATCGGCCCGTATGAGTTCGACCCCAAACGTCCTTACCCTGGCATCCGAAGCCACTCCCGATGACCGCGTGGCCTCGCGCCATGACGTACAACGTCCGCTACGACAACCCCGAGGACGGCGAGCACCGCTGGGCGAACCGTCGCGAGGCTGTTTCGAGCACGATCCGGTTTCACGCGCCCGATGTCGTCGGCCTTCAGGAACCACTCGATCACCAACTCGCAGACGTCGCCGATCGCCTCCCCAGTTTCGAGTGGATCGGTAGTGGCCGCGTCGACGGCGAATCGGAAGGTGAACACACCCCGATCGGCTACCGGACCGACCGGATCGAATACGTCGATGGCGACACCTTCTGGCTCTCGGAGGCCCCTGAGGAGCCTGGATCTGTCGGCTGGGACGCCCGCTATCCCCGAATCGTGACCTGGGCGCGCCTGCGTGACCGCCGGACCGACGCCACCCTGCTGTTCGCGAACACGCACTTCTCGCACGACGGCCCGCGGGCCCGCCGGAAGAGCGCCCATCTCTTGCTCGACCGACTCGCTGACCTGCGGGATGACGAGCCCGTGGTTCTCACGGGCGATTTCAACTGCGTGGCGGGCGAAGAGCCCTACGAGATTCTGACCGGCGAGGACAGCCCGCTCGCCCTCAGTGGCGAACAAGAACGATCGGCCGAACCCGCTCACGGCCCGCCGACATCCGTGACGGACTTCGAGAATCTGGTGCCGAATCGCAAGATCGACCACGTCTTCACGACGCCCGACGTGACTGTCGGCACTCACGGCGTCTGCAGCGACGTCTACGACGACGGCCGGTTCCCCTCCGATCATCTGCCGGTGCTGGTCGAACTCGGTCCGGGTGAGGGGTAGCGGGTCGAATCCCATCACGCTGTGACGCTCTGGAGATCGCGGCGTTCGTATCGGGGTCGCCACCAGCAGACCGAGGAGCGGGGTTCAGCCGTGGGCGGCTGTCAATGGCGGGACTCAGTATTATCCGCGTTGAACCAGTAGTATCGGTATGACCGAGTACGTGGCTGTCTGCCAGGACTGTGAGTGGGAACGACCGATGCCCAAGCGCGAGATGGCCGAACATGCAAAGCGCGTTCACGAGGACGAGCAGGGTCACCTCGTGTTCCTCGAGCACTGACGAGCGCGGTACCCGATCGCGCTGAACGACAGAGACTGCCTTTCTGCGACAGTGTCGTTTCTCCATCCTCGCCGGCCGACTCGTTTTTACTCGCTGATCACCTACGATCGGTATGCGACTCATCCGTGGACGGGCCGGCGGGACGGCGCTGACGGGGACGCTGTACGAACCTGGCGAGGAGTCCCCGAGCTACGAGGGCGCGCCCGACGCCGACGCGCCGTTCGTCTGGGTGTGTGATGCCTTCTACGCGGTCGAGAGCGGCGGAACCGTCCAGCATGTCGACGGCAAGGACATCAATGTCGCTTTCGAGTCGCCCGCCCCCCGCGGGTTCGCGGATCGAGACCGCGCCATCGCGGCCGCCGAGGAGCACGTCCGGACCCAGTTCGGCCGTCTCGGTCTCGCGGAATCGGCGGTCGAGATCGAACACGAGACGGTCGTCTCCGAGCACTCGACGGCTGACCAGTAGCCGGTCAGAACGGATTTCGGAAAGCACTCCGCTTAGATCTGTCTACGCGCCCATATTCATCAGGATCAACACCAGTATCGAAAAAGCGGTAGAAAGCCCTCACCCGTTCGCGGCCGCTGCCTGACATATCTTCGCTCGCTCTGCTCGCTCAGATAGGGGTCATGCAGCGACGCGCGAAGCGGATTCGCCCTTTCATTCCACCAGGCATTCGGTTGTATAGCTGTCTATGCACGATATTCGCCTGGCGGATCGAAAAGATGAGGGCCGGTCGTGTGAATCTCAGCAGGGCGGTCGGCGGTGCCGACCGCCTATAACGTGGGCGGCGATTGCCGCCCACGCAGGCCCTATCCGAGCGAGCAGAGCGAGCGAGGATATCCTGCTGAGCGTGCGCGAGCCGCGAGGCCGGTTCACCGGTCTCGATTGGGCGTGCCGGCTTGCCGGCACGCAGCCGAGGGCTTTCACCGATACATACCAAACCAATAGTGCGGCTTCGATTCGCCCGAACTCGAACATCTAAACAAGCACTCCGTCTCAGTCGTCATCGCCGGTCCCCGCCCGTTCGCGCTCGGCCGTGCGCTCGATGAACTCCTCGGGGAGGGCCTCCATCTCGCCGACCTGGACACTCCAGAGGTTGGCATAGAGCCCATCGGCGGCGAGGAGGTCCTCGTGTGTCCCGCGCTCGACGACCCGCCCCTCGTCCATCACGAGGATGGTGTCGGCGTCCCGGACCGTCGAGAGGCGGTGAGCGATGGCGAAGGTCGTTCGGTCGGCCGTCAGCGTCTCCAGGGAGCGCTGGATCAGGACCTCGGTCTCGTTGTCGACGTGGGAGGTCGCCTCGTCGAGAATCAGGATCTCCGGATCTTCGAGGATCGCTCTCGCGATGGCGACACGCTGGCGCTGCCCGCCCGAGAGTTTCACGCCGCGTTCGCCGACCATCGTGTCGATTTCCTCCGGTAATTCGGTGACGAACTCCATCGCGCCGGCCATCGAGAGCGCCTCGCGGATTTCGTCGTCGCCGGCGTCGATGCCGTAGGCGACGTTCTCGGCGACGGTCCCGTGGAAGAGATACGGCTCCTGGCTGACGTAGCCGACGTGCTCGCGGAGGCTCGCGAGGGAGACGTCCCTGACGTCGTGGCCGTCGACGCGGATCTCGCCCTCCTCGGGATCGTAGAGCCGCACCAGGAGTTTGAGCAGGGTGGTCTTGCCCGCGCCGGTCGGGCCGACGAGGCCCACGAAGTCGCCGGCCTCGGCGCTGAAACTCACGTCGTCGACCGAGGCCTCGTCGGCTTCCGGGTACTGGAACGTCACGTCCGCGTAGGAGACGCGACCGTCGACGCCGCCCAGGTCGACCGCGTCGTCGGGATCGTCGACGGTGCCCGGGTACTCCATGAGGCCGACGATCCGTTCCGCGGCCGCGAAGGCGTAGCGGTAGTTGTTGACGACGTTGCCGAACTGGCGCATCGGCCAGAGGAACCGCCTGGCGTACAGCAACATCGGTGTGAGTACGCCAAGTGTCATCCCGCCCGTGAACCCGACGGTCGTCCCGGCGAGTGACACGGATGGCGGCCCGAACAGCAGCCAGTACCCGCCGACGAGGAACGTGAACATGTATCCCAGCCCGGTGATGATCCGTAGTGTCGGGAAAAACTTGATTCGGGTCGTAATTGCGTCCCAGTTGGCGTCGAGGTACTCCTCGGAGGCCTCCTCGACACGGTCGCGCTCGAAGGACTCCCGGCCGTAGGACTTCACGACCTCGATGCCGCCGATGTTGTTCTCGAGCCGGGAGTTGAGCGCCCCGACCGACCGCCGGACGCGGCCGTACTTGGGGCCGATCCGCTGGACGAAGAGGTAACTCGCGACGGCGAGCACCGGCACCGACAGCAGCGCGACGATGGCGAGTTGCCAGTTGAGCCAGACCATCACGCTCGCGACGCCGACCACGAGCACGGAGATCCGGATGCCGGCGTTGAGATCGTTCGTGAGAAAACTCTCGAGCTGGTTGACGTCGTTGTTGAGGATCGACATGACCTCGCCGGTCTGTTTGTCGTCGAAAAAGCCCATGCGCATCCGCTGGACGACGTCGTAGGTGTCGACCCGGACCTCGTGTTGGAGGTGCTGGGCGAAGCGGTTCCAGGCCCAGCCGTTGACCCAGTTCAGCCCGGCGCTGAGCAGATAAACCGCCCCGACCAGGCCGACGGCGAACCAGAACTGCCCCGGCTCGTCCGCCGGGATGACCGACTGCGGGACGAGCGGCAGCGTGAAATCCTGGCCCCCGACGAACAGCGCGTCGATGGCGACCCCGAGCACCAGCGCCGGAATGAGTTCGAGAAACCGTGCGACGACGCTCGCCACCCCACCGAGGACGAACTCCGGAATGTATCCCCGGCCGTAGTTCCCGAGGAGCCGCCACATCGGGCGGTCGACACCCTCACGGAGGTGTTCGAAGGTGTCCGCGTCGTCGTTGCCGCCCGAAAAGCCCCAGGACATGGCCCCCGCTAACGTACCACCGCACAAAAACCTGACTGTCGCGTCAGTCAGGATTTTCCGAAGTTTTTACCGGGTGCCTCCCGACCGGAGAAACATGGGCACGGAGGGCGACGCCGGCAACAGCGCTTCGGAGGGTGACACTGGGTCCGGCACTGCGACGGACGCCGCTGGCGACACCCACGAGGCGATCATGGGTGCGACCTATCGCGCGCTGTGTGAGCATGGCTACGCCGACCTCACGATGCAGGACATCGCCGACGAGTTCGACAAGAGCCGGTCGCTGTTGCACTATCACTACGACACGAAGGAGGACCTGCTGCTCGCGTTCGTCGACCAGATGGTGGGGTGGATCGGGGATCGATTGGCCGAGACGGAGACCGACGAGCCACTCCCCAGGCTGGCGGAGTACGTCGATCGGTTCGTGATCGAGCCGGACGAGTCCGATCGGCAGACGTTCGCCGTCGCAATCGCTGAGCTACGCGTCCAGGCCGTCCACCACCCCCAGTTCCGCGAGAAACTGCAGGCACACTACGAACGCAACGTCGAAACCGTCGCCGACATCCTCGCCGACGGGATCGAGGCAGGCGTCTTCCGGGACGTCGATCCCGAGCGCGTGGGCGAAGCCATCTACACCGCGATGGTCGGGGCGCGAACCTACCAGGTCACCCTCGGTGCCGCGGACGCCACTCGGCGGATGCGAGACGCCATCGCCGAGTTCGTCATCCGGGAGCTGCTCGTCGCGGACCGGGACGTGCCCGAGTACGTCGGGTGAACCGCTGGTCTTCACCGGAGCGAATCGCAGTTGGTAAATCCGCCACCGTCCGAGAGCCACCCAGAGAATGGTTCACGTTAGCGTTATCGGCTGTGGACACATGGGCGGGGCGCTCGTCCGTGGGTTGTCCGCCGCCAACCACCGGGTGACGGCCTGTGACGTCGACGAATCGGCACTCGAAGACCTATCGGGCGTCGCCGACGGGACGACGACCGACCTCGAAGCGGCAGCCTCAGCGCCGATCGTCGTGCTGGCGGTCGGCCCCGATATCGCCGGCGAAGTGCTCGCGGGTCTCGGTCTCGACCCCGACCAGACGGTCGTCTCGGTCGCCGCGGGCGTCTCGACGTCGGTCCTCGAATCGACGACCGACGCCGCCGTCGTCCGGATGATGCCGAACCTCGCCGCCGAGTACGGCGAGATGGCCGCCGCGGTGACGCCCGAACCCACGGGCGATGTCGCCGCAGTCCTCGCAGACCTGGGGACCGTTGTCACGATCGAGGAGGACCAGATGGACCTTGCGACGGCGATCAACGGCAGTGGGCCGGCGTTCGTCTTCTACCTGATCGGCGCGATGCAGCAGGCTGGCATTGAGGGCGGCCTTGACTCGGATGACGCTGCGGCACTTGCCGCCCAGACGTTCAAAGGCGCGGCCGAGATCGCCCTGCAGAGCGACGAGAGCGTCGATGAACTGATCGACGCCGTGGCGACGGAAGGCGGGACGACGATCGAGGGCATGGAGGTGCTGTGGGACAGCGACGTTGAGGACGTCCTCGGCGAAGCTGTGACGGCCGCCGAAGAACGGTCGGCAGAGATCACCGCAGAAGTCGGCGAGGAGTGAGTACGATGCCTTCAGGGATTCACTGACTTTCAACACTACCCACCAATTTTCTCACTGTCCACGCGATGTAGACAACTGCCGCTATGACGACTGATCCGGCGATGAATAGTAGATTGGCTGTCCAAGCAGCGATCGCAATCAAACTCCAGAGGGCTATGAGCAACCCTGTCTCCTCGGGTTTTTCGTGTCGCCATGTGGAATATGACGTCGTCAAACCAGAGACGACAGCAATTCCGAATATTGGCTGCTGAATCATCAAGAGGGTCCACCCCAGAATTCCCGCAGAGAGCCCAATGACAACTCCATTTGATACTCCATCGTCCATATTATATATCCGTTCTTTCATTCTATTAATTTCTGTGGTACATCTACACGAGAGCGGTAAACGATACCCAACGCTGGAGGGTGTTGTAGCCTACTGACTGGCAACTCGTTGCGAACCGTAGTAGGTTTGTCCGTCGCCCATTTCTCCCATTACAATGAGATCCGGTACTCCCATCGGTCGCCACCGTACGCGGACATCCAACACACGGGATGGCACTGACCACTGCAACCATCGAGCGTCCTTCCGTGGAGATCACCAGCGAGGTCGACGATGAGTGACGCCATCGACCCCGAAGAGATCGAGCGGACGCGCGAACTCGCCGCCGACGCCGAGCGGGTCGTCGTCAAGGCGGGGACGAACTCCCTGACGGACGCCGAGTCGAACCTCGACGACGCGAAACTCGACAAGCTCGTCGACGACGTGGCCGACCTGCTCGATCACGGCAAGGAGGTCCTGCTGGTCTCTTCGGCGGCGATCGGGGCCGGCCGGGGACGCGTCGACGCAGAGACCGACACCGTCGAAGCGTCCCAGGCGCTGTCGACCGTCGGCCAGAGCCATCTGATGCGCCGGTATACCGAGAGCTTCGAGCGCTACGATCGGAAGGTCGCCCAGATTCTGGTCACGCAGGCCGACCTGGACGATCCCGAGCGGTTCACCAACTTCCACAACACTGTCGAGACGCTGCTGGATTGGGGGATCGTCCCGATCGTCAACGAGAACGACGCCGTCGCGATCGCGGAGATCCAGATCGGCGACAACGACATGCTCTCCTCGTCGATCGCGGTCGGGATCGAGGCCGACCTGCTGGTGACGCTGACCGATGTCGACGGCGTCTACACCGGCAACCCGAAGGACGATCCCGACGCGACCAAGATCGAGGCCGTCGGGAGCAACTACGGGGCCGTCCAGGAGATCGTCGCCCAGAGCACGACCGAGGAATTCGGCGGGATCACGACGAAGGTCGAGGGCGCGCGAACGGCCAACGAGCACGGGATCCCGGCGGTGATCGCGGGCTCGGCCGAACCGGACGTGCTTGCCCGCATCGCCGCCGGCGAATCGGTGGGCACAATATTCTTGCCTGTCAACGGAGCATACGATGACTGATACGGACACTGAATCCAAGGTCGAGGCCGCCGAAGCTGCGGCGCTCGAACTGGCCAACGTCAGCGACGCCGATCGTCGCGCCGCCCTGGAAGCGATCGCAACGGCCATCGACGATCACCGCGAGGAAGTCATCGCGGTCAATGATGAGGACGTCGAGGCCGGCGAGGAGTTGCTCGAAGCCGGCGAATACACCCAGGCGCTGGTCGACCGGCTGAAGCTGGACGACGCCAAGATGGACTCGATCGTCGAGATGGTCGAGAGCGTCGCGGCGATGGACGACCCGCTCGGCGAGACCCTCGAAGCGCGCCACCTCGACGACGACCTGGATCTCTACAAGGTCGCGGTCCCCATCGGCGTGATCGGGACGGTCTTCGAGTCTCGGCCCGACGCCTTAGTCCAGATCGCCGCCCTCGCCCTCAAATCGGGCAACGCGGTCATCCTCAAGGGCGGCAGCGAGGCCAGCGAGTCCAACCGTGAACTCTTCGAGATCATCCGCGAGGCTGCCCAGGACGTCGAGGCCATCCCCGAGGGCTGGGTCCAGTTGATCGAGGCCCGGGAGGCCGTCGACACCGTCCTAGAAATGGACGAATACATCGACCTGCTGATGCCTCGCGGCTCCTCGGCGTTTGTCAGCTACGTCCAGGAAAACACGCAGATTCCCGTGCTGGGCCACACCGAGGGCGTCTGTCACGTCTACGTCGACAGCGAGGCCGACCTCGACGAAGCGGTCGAGGTGGCTTACGACGCGAAGGTGCAGTACACCGCTGTCTGTAACGCCGTCGAGACGCTGCTGGTCCACGATGACGTCGCCGAGGAGTTCCTGCCCACCATGGCCGACCGCTACGCCGAGGCCGATGTCGAACTGCGTGGCGACGACCGGACGCGGGAGATTCTCGCTGATTCGGGCCTGGACGTGCTCGAGGCGACTGAGGAAGACTGGCGTACCGAATACGGCGACCTGATCCTCTCGATCAAGGTCGTCGACTCGCTGGTGGACGCCATCGATCACGTCAACACGAACGGCTCGAAGCACACCGAGTCGATCCTGACCGAGGACGACGCCAAGGCCCGGAAATTCATGACGGGTGTCGACGCCGCCAGCGTCTTCCACAACGCCTCGACCCGGTTCGCCGACGGCTATCGCTACGGCCTGGGCGCGGAGGTCGGCATCTCGACGGGCAAGATCCACGCCCGCGGGCCCGTCGGCCTAGAGGGGCTGACGACCTACAAGTACTACCTCGAAGGCGACGGCCACCTGGTCGCCTCCTACGCTGGCGAGGACGCCATCCCCTTCTCTCACGAGGATTTCGACGGCGAGTGGTAACTGACCCGGCCCTCTCTCTTCACTCGACTGTAAACGCTGCTTCCATGCCCGCGACTGTGACGTGGTAGGTGTCGCCCTCGAGGACGTGGCCCTCCCCTGGTTTGTAGAAGCCGAAGTGCTCGACGGGAACCCCGATCTCGACGGTCCTCGCTTCGCCGGGATCGAGTGCGACGCGATCGTAGCCGACCAGTTCCCGGTCGGGACGTACTCGGGAGGGCGTCTCCTGGCGACCGTAGACCTGGATCACGTCCTCGCCCGGCCGCGAGCCGACGTTCTCGACGGTCATCGCGACGGAGACCGTCCCGTCAGGTCCGACGGCTGTCTCGGTGAGTTCTAGATCGCGACGTTCGAATGTCGTATAGCTCAACCCGTGGCCGAACGGATACAGCGGGTCGTAGGAATCGGGGTGTTCGGCTTTGCCGAGCGTGAGTGGATGGCGGGCGTGATCGTGCAGTTGTGGAAGATCGCCGTGCGACCGGGCGATCGAGATCGGGAGTCGCCCGCCGGGATCGCGATCGCCGAACAGCGTCTCCGCGACGGCCTGGCCGCCCTCTGACCCTGGGAAGTATGCCATCAGCAGCGCGTCGGCGTGCTCTGCCAGCCAGTCGACGATCAGCGGCCGGCCGGTCAGCAGGACGCCAACGACCGGCGTCCCGGTCGCGTGGATTGCCTCGGCCAGCCGTCGCTGGGCGGGCGGGAGCCGCAACTCCGAGCGCGTCGGCCACTCGCCGGTGTCGGTTCCGAGCATGTCTTGGGGGCCGAACTCGTGGATGTACCAGCCTTCGCCGAGTCCCAGGACGGCGACGTCCGCCCGACTGGCTTTTTCCACGGCGGCGTCGATATCGCGTTCCTCGATGAGCGTCGCCCCCTGCTCGAACAGTACCTCGCCGGCCGCCCGCTCCTCGATGGCCTCCCGGACGGTATCGCCGGCCAGCCCTGCTTCCTCGTGGTGGCTCCACCCGCCGACCTGGTGAACGAGATTGTCGGCGTTCGGCCCGCCGACGAAGACCGTCTCGTCGCCAGAGAGCGGGAGGATCCCGTCGTTTTCGAGCAGCGTCATCGACTGGCTGGCGGTCTCTCGGGCGAGTTCACGGTGCTCGTCGCAGCCAAGCGTCGAGACCGCGTCTTCGACGTCGATGAAGGGTTCCTCGAACAGCCCCAGCTCGAATTTTACCCGGAGGACTCGTCGGACGCTGTCGTCGAGAATCGCCTCGTCGAGTTGCCCGTCTTCGACGAGTTCGACGAGTTCCTCGACGTGGACCGTGTGGTCGACTGACCCCACGTCCAGGCCAGCCTCGCGTGTGCGACGGACGGACTCGCGCCAGTCGGCGGTCACGCCGTGGGACTCGTGGAGTTGCTTGATGCCGCTCCAGTCGGCGACGACGTGACCGTCGAAGTCCAGTTCGTCCCGGAGACGGTCCGTCAGCAGTTGAATTGACGCGTGGGCTGGCTCGCCGTTCGTCGCGCTGTAGGCCGGCATCACCGACTCGACGCCCGCGTCGATCGCGGCCTCGAACGGCGGCAGGAAGGTGTTCCCCAGGACGTACTCGGAGACTTCGACCGGTGCGCCGTCCTGGCCACGCTCGGGATCGCTGTAGGCGGGGAAGTGCTTGGCCGTCGCGACGACCGACTCGGGATCGTCGATTCCTTCTCCCTGGAGGCCCCACACCTTCGCCGCGGCGAAGTCGGCGGCGAGTCGCGGACTCTCGCCGTGGGTCTCCTGGACGCGCCCCCAGCGTGGCTCCCGCGCGACGTCACAGGTCGGCGAGTAATTCTGGTGTGCGCCGGTCGCGCGAACCTCACGCGCCGTCGCGGCTGCGGAGCGTTCGATCAGCTTCGGATCCCAGGTCGCTGCCGCGCCGAGGCCGTTCGGGAACACGGTCGCGTCCTCGACGTAGGCGTGACCGTGGACGGCATCGACGGTGAACAGCACCGGGATGCTGAGCCGTGTCTCCTCCATCGCCGTCTCCTGGAGGGTGTTGACAGCCTCAACGATCTCGCGGGGAGTCGAAACCGCCGCCCCTGCCCACCCGAAGGCGGCGACGCTTCCGAAGCCGTGCTCGGCGACTGTGTCTCTCACCACCGGGATATCATGTGTTTCGCCACGCTCACCGGCCCAGGTGCCGACCACCTGGCCTGCCTTCTCTTCGAGTGTCATCCGCGAAAGCAGGTCTTCGACGCGGTGTTCCGTCGGCTGATCGGGCCGGCGATAGAGCGGGTCGTCCTGGGTCATTGCCTCCCAGAAGACGCGTCGCCACGGGGCAAAAAGATTGGTTCGTGGCGTCGAACCGCGATTCGGAAGGCGTCCTGCCCGTCGAGAACCGGCCGCCCTTGCAGGGAGACGTACCATTAACATCAGGTCGCTGGATCGCCGTCCCGTATGGCAACGACGGTACGGGGGACCATCGCGGGCATGGCACAACGAGCGAATCCGGCGTTTGCGGTCGCAGTGGTCGCGATTCCGCTTGCGGCGCTGGGCTACGCGCTCACGGTCGCATCGATTCAGGGCCACACCTACGTTCACGTGATGGCGGGCGTCCTCTGGACGGGCATCGACGTGTTCATCGGGGCCGTCCTGGGGCCGGTGATCGGCGGCCTCGACGACGAGGAGAGCGCCGCGGTGTTCCAGCGACTCACACCCAAAACCGCCTTTCTCTTGCCCTCACTGGCGACGGTGACGATCGCCTCGGGGATCGCACTCGCCCTCGAACTGGGCTACCTGGCCGACGGCGAGGGGTGGCTCGCGCTGTTCACGGCCGCCAACGCCGTCCCGATCCTCCTGTTGCTCGGGTGGCGACTCGACGCCTGGCGGGACTGGCGCTGGCAACTGCCCTTCGGCGTCGCGACGGTCGGCTCGCTGGCCTGGGTCGCGTTGACGCTCGATGCCCTGCCGGCGATCGAGCCCGCGATCGCGGTCGCGCTGGCGATCGTCACGATCCTCTCGGTCCAGGGTTTCGGCTTCCTGATGCCCGGCGAGTTGCGGATCTACCGGGAGATGACGTCGGCGAATCCCGACTCCGGCGTCATCGCCGCCATCGGCAAGCAGAACGCGATGCTCGGGGGCGTCCAGGGTGCCTTCCAGCTTCTGTTGATCCTCGACATGGTCTACCTGCGATACGGCGGCTTCCCGTTCTGACCTGCTGACGGTGGCCCGGTACACTCGTTGGGACAAACGGTTCGTCGATCCGTTTGATCTGTGACGTTCTCGGACCGGCGTAACACCTATTCACTCTCGTACACACCGTATACACATGAGTACGATTCGCGTTTCCGAGGAGGTCAAGGAACGCCTGCGTGCCCTGAAGCGCGACGAGGAGTCCTTCGACGAGCTACTGGATCGGTTGAGCCGCCGGGAGAAAGACATCGAGGAGATGGCCGGCAGTCTCGCCTTCCTCGACGAGGACGGGACATTGGAAGCGGAGATGCGGGCGGCCCACGACGAACTGAACGAGTCGCTGTCCCGCCGGCGATGATCGTTCTCGATCGTGACGTCCTCGCGAAGATCGCCGGCCGTGATCCGAACGAGGCGATCCTGTCACACCTCGGGCAGTACCGCAGAGAGGAGTGGACGATCCCCGCCGTCGTCGCCTGGGAGTCCTACAAGGCCGGGTCGGGCCGGACGGAGATGCTCAGGACCCAGCGCGTCCTCGACGAGCAGTTCGATCGCGTGCTGGATTTCACCGACGATTGTGCCCTCGAAGCCGCGTATCTCGACGAACAGCTTCGCGCACAGGGGATCCGGCTGGATCCCGCCGATCTGCTCAATCTCGCGACCGCCCACGCTGCGGGTGGCACGTTCGTCACGCACAATGCCACGGACTTCGACAAGCCACCGCTGTACGATCTCGTCGACCTCGACGTGGTGATGGCGGACTCTTGATCCGGAGATAGAACTCGCGGCTTCAACCCATCACGACGTGGTTCTTGCCATCCCCGAAGGCGAGGACGGGGTTGTCGTCAACGTCTCTGCCGTCGACCGTAACAGGAGCCCATTCATTTTCTTATCAATATTGTATATATAAGAAAATATTCTTAATTTGAATTAAGGTCCTTTCATCATATCAATTCCCGAATCTCATTTGCGAATGCCGTGGGTGAGTATACGTTTCGTATAACCACTTCGAGGGTGCCGCCACCGCCAGATGCGACACGCACGTTTCCTAAACCCACGAGTGTTTCCCAAATTGATTTCCGCTCTTCGACCCCCCGGACTTTGCTGAACGGCAGCTCTTGTCTGACGAGTGATATGAATCGATACTCTTTGATGATCCGTTGATTGGTTACGTAATATGTAGTTAACGTATTTGTCCAGTATGCATGCAATCCAGTTGTGAACCAGTATAATCCTAAAACAAGTGATCCTGTCGGATAGATGTATGGCTTGAACGTGAATACTAGTAGGTAGACCGCTACTGCGAGGGCAGCTAAACCAATTGCTGTCTTTGCAGCAGCAGCCCGTTGGGCGGGGTTCCTTGTTTCAATGATTTCTTCGTTTTCCCTCATTAGCGGCGGTTCAGGTGCAGCAACAAGTTGGATATACAACCCGAGACAGACTACAAATCCTCCAAAAAGGGCAAACGGTAGCCCTGCTTCCGGTGGAACATTCGACTCAACAGTATGCATGTATCCGCCTACTCCCACAAGCGGTATTCCGGCCGCACTACTCCAGATCGCTGGAAGTCCACGGGCCATGATTTATCGTCCCTCAATCATTTGATGGCCCAACCCAACCACTGATAACGCAAACCCGACAGTCGTTAAATTCACTGCATTTGATGCGATATCTGATTGCTCTCCCGAGTTTGAAATGAAACCCCGTGATCTCTCACTTGCTGTGGTATCTGTTGGTTCTGGTGTAGTTGTGGTGATGAATCTATCGGTGGGTGTTTTCCGTGCTGATTTTGTTTGCTGAGTTCCAGCTGCTGTTGTTTGAGTGGTAGTCGGTTCTACGGTAGTTGTTGTGGTTTCGGTTGTTTGAGTGGTAGTCGGTTCTACAGTAGTTGTTGTGGTTTCGGTTGTTTGAGTGGTAGTCGGTTCTACAGTAGTTGTTGTGGTTTCGGTTGTTTGAGTGGTAGTCGGTTCTACAGTAGTTGTTGTGGTTTCGGTTGTTTGAGTGGTAGTCGGTTCTACGGTAGTTGTTGACGGCTGACCATTTTTTGACACATCCCACGTTGCCTCTGATTCACTGAGTGTTACAATTATTTCACTTGGTTCATCAATAAAGAACTCATTAATGAATTCTCCTTTTTCGTAAACACGGTCTGGCGGTGGTGAGATACCGACCGAAAGATTATCTCTAATTTCTATTCCGGTGAACGAAGCGTCTTCGTGTTGAAGATACCCATCTTCATTGAATTGGTATCCTCCCCCAAATCCATATCCATTATGCCGGATTTCTGGGCTTGCTCCCGAAAGCGGAGTTTCGTCCTCATCTACGACTCGAACATCAACAAGATATCCTTCTGGTAATGAGATTTTACCAAAATCATTCACATCTTCATCGATACGAAATGATCTCGGATATTGGTAGACTTGCGGTATCCCGTTTTTTTCTTGCTCTGCGAAATTTCGGCTGCTTGATTTATATATCGCAAGATCATATTGTCCCTTCTCTGGTATGCTTACCTCAAAGTTTCCTTGCATGTCTGTGGTCGTTTCGGCAAAACTACCATTCGGGCCTCTGAAATTCACTTCGTCGTTACTGGCCTGTGTATCGACTTCTGGAACAATCTGACCTTTCGCTGTTGGGCCCGAAGCCTGAACCGTTTGCGACATGATTGCACTTCCGAAAACCCCTATAGTGACACTTCCAATAGTTGAGATGAACTCCCGGCGGCTGCTCTGATCATCCATGTATATATGACGCATATCACACACTACCTTAATATCATTTCTGTCTTCTCAAAAGTTGAAAAAGAAAATCTCAAATATTCATAATATTTAAATAATATTATATGCGAATTTACTATTGATAGGAATTAATGGGTAAATGACTAATACTGCCATTTCTGTGTTCACCGTTATCGATGTTGCTTATCGCGTTGTTTTGCTTTGACTCAGCCACGTAGCAACCAGATTGGTCGTCACTTTGGATTCGTTCTGTTCTTCAGCCCATCACGACCCGAACTTCATGGGTCTCGCCGTCCTCGAACGCGGGCACCACATTGCCCTCGATCACCTCGCCGTCGACTTCGACACTCGCGACGCCACTCTCCACGCCGTCGGGATTCTCGACGGCGATCTCGTAGGTCGCGCCGCGGAACTCCCGTTCCATCTCGAAGCCGTCCCACTCTGCGGGGATCGTCGGGTCGACCAGGAGGCCATCGAAGGTCGGTCGAACGCCAAGGAGGTACTGGGTCGCACCGACGTACGCCCATGATGCGGTCCCGGTCAGCCAGGAGTTCTTCGCGACGCCGAACTCCTCGTGTGCGGGCCCGAGGACGTTCTGGCAGTAGACGTACGGTTCGACGCGCCGGAGATCAGCGACGTCGTCGTGGGCCAGCGGGAGGAGTTGCCGGTAGTACTGGTAGGCGCGCTCGCCGTCGCCCAGCAGGCCGGCGGCGACGACCGACCACGTGTGGGCGTGACAGAAGATGCCGCCGTTCTCCTTGGCCCCGGGCGGGTAGGTCGTCGTGCCGCCGATCCGGTCGATCTTGCCCTCGCCTTCCCACGGCGGGTCGAGCAGTGCGAAGCCGTACTCGGTGTTGAGGCGGTCGTGGGCGTTTTCCATGGCTTCCCGGGCGCGGTCGTCGTCGACGCCGCCGAGTGCGGCCCAGGTCTGGGTGTTCAGCGAGATCTGTTGGTAGTCTTCACTGGCTGATCCGATGACGCGCCCCTCGTCGTCGTAGGCGCGGGTGTACCAGTCGCCGTCCCAGGCGTGCTCGTCGATCCGCTCGATCTCTGCCTCGCGTTTGGCGCGGAGTTCGGCTGCCCGGTCGTCCTCGCCCAGGAACTCGTAGAGGCCGGCGACTTCATCGAGGACGCGACAGTACATCATCGCGACCATGACGCTGGCGGCCTCGCCGCTGCCGTCGTCGGGGTTCAGCGAGTCGTTCCAGTCGGCGTAGCCCATCCGCGGCAGGCCGTGTGTGCCGCGGTGCTCGTCGGTGAACTCGATGGCACGCTCGATGTGCTCGCGGACGGAGCCCGTGGAGCCGTCCTCGAATGGAATATCGGCTTCCAGGAAGTCGTAGTCGCCGGTCTCCTTGAGATACTGGACGGTTCCCAGCACGAGAAAGAGATGGTCGTCGGAGAACCACTGTGGCTTGGAGGGATCCTCCGTGGCGAGACCGGCGTCACCCTCGCCGCTGAGTGGGTAAACCTGGTGCCAGGCGTGGCCGTCGGGGAACTGGAGTTTCCAGAGCATCTCCAGGGTCTCCCGGACTTGATCGGGCACGGCGTGGACGATCGAGAGCGTGTCCTGGCTGGAGTCACGCGTCCCCATCCCGCGGCCCAACCCGGCCTGGTAGCGGGAGGCCGTCCGGGACCAGTACAGCGTCGAGCGACACTGCACCGGGTTCCAGACGTTAACCATTGTGTTCATCTGCTCGTCAGGGGTCTGGACCTGCAGCGTCGAGAGATAGTCCTCCCACTCCGCTTGCAGGGCCTCGAACGCCTCGTCGACGACCGACGGATCGTCGTACTTCGCGATGAGGTCGTCGTTTCGTTCGGGCGCGGTCATGAAGACAATTCGCTCGCTCTCGCCCGGTTCGAGTTCGAGGTCGTGCTCGAAGGAACCGATGACGTTGTCGTGTGTGGCTTGTGAGTTTCTGGCTGCTCCCGCTTCCAGGACGGCTGGTTCCTCCAGGCTGCCGTACTGGCCGACGAATTCCCGCCGCTGCGTGTCAAAGCCGACGACCTCGGCACTGGTCGCGTGGGTGTAGCTGAGTTCCTGGGCGGAAGAGTACATCTCGATGACGCCCTCGGTTTCGTCGACCCGCGAGCGCATGATCTGGCCCGTCCAGTCGAGATTGGTCTGGTCACCCAGCGCGTCCGGGAACGAGAACTCGACGTAGGAGAACGCCCCGAGGGTGCGGGTCTCCCGGCCCTCGTTTTCGATGTCCAGCACCCACAGTTCGCAGTCCTCACCGAGCGGGACGAAATACGTCATCTCGGCCGCAATGCCGTCGTATTTGCTCTCGATCGTGGTGTAGCCCGGCCCGTGACGACACTCGTAGTCGTCGAGGTCCGTCTTCACGGGTTGCCAGGTCGGCGACCAGTACTCGCCGCTTTCCCGATCCTGCAGGTAGACGTAGCGACCGGGCTGGTCGTCCGGGACGGCGTTGTACCGATAGCGCGTCACGCGCTGGTTCTTCGGGTCTTTATAGAAGCTGTAGCCGCCACCGGTGTTCGAGACGATGCCGCCGTAGACGCCCTCGCCGAGGTAGTTGATCCACGGCGTCGGCGTGTCGGGTCGTTCGATGACGTATTCGCCCGTTTCCTGATCGACGTGTCCGTATGTCATTGTCTGTCGTGGGTTGCTGGCGTTGGTGCAGTTGTCAACGGTACAAAGCGGGGGAGCAGCCGCCTCAGCCCATCACGACGCGAACGTCGTGGGTCTTGCCGTCGCCGAGGTCGGGGATCGTCTGGCCGTCAATTTCCTCTCCGTCGACTTCGACCCGATCGACGCCCGATTCGACGTTGTTGGGGTTCTCGACGGTGATTTCGTAGGTTGCGCCGCGGAACTCGCGGTGGACCTCGTATTCGTCCCAGTCGGCCGGGATCGCCGGGTCGACGACGAGGCCGTCGTGGTCCGGGCGCACGCCGAGGATGTGCTGGGTGATCGCGACGTAGTTCCAGGCTGCTGTGCCCGTGAGCCAGGAGTTCTTGGCCTCGCCGGTGGTCGGGGCGTCCGGACCGGCGATCGTCTGAGCGTAGACGTAGGGCTCGGTGGTGTGGGTGTCGCTGATGTCCTCGCGGGCTGCCGGGCAGATCCGCTTGTAGTACTCATAGGCGCGTTCGCCGTTGCCGAGTTTCGCCTCGGTGATCATGATCCAGGGGTTGGTGTGACAGAATACCGACCCGTTCTCCTTGTAGCCCGGCGGGTAGGAGGTGATTTCGCCGTAGCGTTTGTCGTACTCGGTGAAGGCTGGCTGGTGGAGCACGATCCCGTGCTCGGTCGCCAGCCGTTCCCGAACCGAGTCCATCGCGTCCTGGACCTTGCCCTCGTCGCGACCGATCCCGGCCATTCCGCACATGCCGTTGGACTCGACGAAGATCTGGCCTTCGTCGTTCTCACTCGACCCGATCGGGTCGCTGTAGTGGTCGTAGGCCCGTCGGAACCACTCGCCGTCCCAGCCGGCATCGGCGACGGCTTCGGCCATCTCGTCGGCGTAGCCCTGGTACTCCTCGGCGGACTCGGGTAGGATGTCAGTCTGTTCGGCCAACTCGGCGAGCTCCTGGAGGGCGTAGACGAACTGGCCGCCGATGAACACCGACTCGGCGCGCTCCTCCTCGACGTCGTGTTCGGCCGTCTGGAAGGACTCGTCGGGGTTCTCCGAGAAACAGTTGAGGTTGAGACAGTCGTTCCAGTCGGCGTGACCGATCAGCGGCAGGTCGTGGGGGCCACGGCGTTCCCGAACGTACTCGACGGCGCGCTGGAGATGCTCGGCAAGCGGCGCTTCCGTTCCCGGTTCGTTCTCGAAGACGATCTCCTCGTCGAGGATCGAGGTGTCGCCGGTCTCCTTGACGTAGGCGGCGGTGGACATGACCAGCCACATCGGGTCGTCGTTGAACCCGCCGCCGATGTCGCCGTTGCCCTCGCCGGTGAGGGGCGTATACTGGTGGTAGGCCCCGCCGTCCTTCAGCTGTATCTTCGCGAGGTTCAGGATGCGCTGTCGAGCGCGATCCGGGAACTGATGGAGGACCGCGAGTTGATCCTGCAGGGAGTCACGGAAGCCGATCCCGCGCGTCAGGCCGGTTTCGTACATCGAGGCCGACCGGGCGAGGTTCATCGTGACCGTGTTCTGGTAGGCGTTCCAGGTGTTGACCATCCGGTCGGTCTCGGGATCGGGCGTCTCGACCTGCAGCGCCGATAGTTGCCCCTCCCAGAACTCGGTCAGCTCGTCGAAGGCGTCATCCAGCGCAGCCGGGTCGCAGTATTTCCCGATCGTTGGCTCGACGTATTCCTTGTTGACGACGCCCGGCTCCTCAAACTTCTCGTCTTCCGGGTTCTCGTGGTAGCCCAGCAGAAAGACGATCTCTTCGCTCTCGCCTGGCTCCAGTTCCATATCGACCTGGTGGGAGCCGATCGGCGCCCACCCGGTAGCAATAGAGTCGGTCGCCTCGCCGGCTTCGAGGACTGCCGGCTCGTCGAAGCCCTCGTAGTTGCCGAGGAACGCGTCCCGCTGGGTGTCGAACCCGTCGATGTCCGCCGAACAGGCGAAATAGGCGAAGTGGTTGCGGCGCTCGCGGTACTCGGTCTTCTGGTAGATGACCGAATCCTCGACCTCGACCTCGCCGGTGTTGTAGTTGCGCTGGTAGTTGGAAATGTCGTCCATGGCGTCCCACAGACAGAACTCCACGAGACTGAACAACTGCAGGCTGCGGGATTCGTTGCTGTCGTTTTCGACGGTGACGCGCCAGGCCTCCAGATCCTCGCCGGGTGGGACGAAGTAGGTAACCTCGGCGGCGATGTCGTCCTTCTCGCCGCGGATCGTCGTGTAGCCCAGTCCGTGGCGACACTCGTAGTCGTCGAGGTCGACGCGCGCGGGTTGCCAGGTGGGTGAGAAGTATTCTCCCGTCTCGGCGTCCCGAAGATAGAGACCGCGCCCCCCGACGTTCCGGGGCGCATTGTTGTACCGATACCGGACCAGTCGGCGATAGCGTGGGTCCTGATAGAAACTGTAACCGCCGCCAGTGTTGGAGATCATCCCGACGTAGTCCTGCCGGCCGATGTAGTTGATCCAGGGCCGTGGCGTTTCCGGCTCGGTGATCACGTACTCGCGCGCATCGTCGTCGAAATGCCCGTACTTCATATCTCAGTATTAGATCAAGTAGTGCCCTAAAGAATGTTGCGACACGCGCTACGCGGTGTCCAACGGCGGTACTGGAACGTCACTGCTATGGCACAGACGCAACAACTCCCGTGCATGAACCATCCCAACCGCCCGCGCCGTCTCCGGACGGATGGCATCAGGCCACTTGTCAGCGAAACCACGCTGGATGCGAGCGATCTGATTGCGCCCGTCTTCATCGACGCGACGACTGACGAACGGGTACCCATCGAGACGATGCCCGGTCACGAGCGCGTCCCGGTCGAGCAGGCGGTCGAGCGTGTTCAGGAGATCCGTGAGACCGGCGTCGAAGCGATCATCGTCTTCGGGGTGCCAGAATCGAAAGACAGCGAGGGATCGCGGGCCTGGGCCGACGATGGCGTCGTCCAGAAGGCTGTCCGGCGGATCACTGCCGAGACCGACGCCTACGTCATCACTGACGTCTGCATGTGCGAGTACGCCGACCACGGCCACTGCGGTCTCCTCGAAGACGACGCCCGCCAGGACCCGGTGTTGACTGTCCGCAACGACGAGACACTGGACGCGCTGGCCCGGACAGCCGTCTCCCACGCGGCGGCGGGCGCGGACATGGTTGCGCCCTCCGCGATGATGGACGGCATGGTCGGGGCGATCCGCGAGGGCCTCGACGACGCCGGTCACACCGAGGTGCCGATCATGAGTTACGCCGCCAAGTACGAGTCGGCGTTTTACGGCCCGTTCCGGGACGCAGCCGACGGCGCGCCCGCCTTCGGTGATCGCCGCCACTACCAGATGGATCCCGCCAACGCCCGCGAGGCCATGCGTGAGGTGACTCTCGACGTCGAAGAGGGGGCGGACGTCCTGATGGTCAAGCCAGCATTGCCGTATCTCGACATCGTCCGTGACGTGCGCGAGCGCTTCGACCAGCCCGTCGCCGCGTACAACGTCAGCGGCGAGTACGCGATGTTGCACGCCGCAAGCGAACAGGGCTGGCTCGATCTGGAGGCGACCGCTTACGAGTCGCTCCTCTCGATCAAGCGTGCGGGTGCCGATCTCATTCTGACGTACTTCGCCGAGGACGTCGCCGGCGCGCTGTAGTACCGCTGATCCCTGCCGCTTAGGAGGGGTTTTATCTTCGACCCGATCGGAGTCTGATCGTATGTCGCCAGCCACTGACGACACCGACCTCGAGCTCGTAATGGCAATCGTCCGCCCGGAGAAACTCTCAGACGTCAAGGCCGCTCTCGCCGAGGCCGGCGCCCCCTCACTGACGGTGACGCAGGTCTCCGGGCGGGGCTCACAGCCGGCCAAAACTGGTCAGTGGCGCGGCGAGGAGTACGTCATCGACCTCCACCAGAAGATCAAAGTCGAATGTGTTGTCGAACCTGAAGACGCCGACGACGTCGTCGAGGCGATCCGTGAAGGGGCAAACACCGGCGAGAAGGGCGACGGCAAGATCTTCGTCCTGCCCGTGTTTGACGCCGTTCAGGTCCGGACCGGCGATCGCGGGACCGACGCGATCTAAGTCGATTGCGAGCGTATTTTTTCGGCTCGGCACCGGCGTGCGCGCGACGCTCAACCCGTTTCTCACCGTTGACTGTCGCTCAACGGGCTTGGTGATTGTCCAGTTCCGCTCGTTTCCATCGGCTGAATGGTGACCATCCGTCGACCTTATACAGTATATATTCTATCTAATCTTGGACGTATGTCCTATTATCGGTTGGAAATAAGCACACGTTCAACCAAGGAATTATATACCGTCCTTTCTTGGCCTCGAACCGAGATGGCAACCACGAACGTTGCTGAATACGGTGAAAAAGAGAACAGATTATCAGAAATGTCAGCGAAAGCTGGTGGAGGTGTCCGCTGATGCCGGTCGGCGGGGAAGTCGCCAGCGGCGTCAATACGGTCTGGGCGCTCGTCGTGGCGTTCCTGATCTTCTTCATGCAGCCGGGCTTCGCATTGCTGGAGTCCGGACAGGTACGGGCGAAAAACGTCGGGAACGTCCTGATGAAGAACATGACCGACTGGACGCTCGGCATCCTGTCGTACTTCATCATCGGGTTCGGGTTCTCGGTGCTCATCGCGACGCTGACCAGTGGGCAGGCGATCACCCCGATGGACTCGCTGTTCGGTCACTTCGGCGGGGCCAGCGGTTGGGTTGGCTGGCTCGTGGGCGCCGTCTTCGCGATGACGGCGGCGACGATCGTTTCCGGGGCGGTCGCCGAACGGATGAACTTCAAGGCATACGTCTTCGTGGCGGCCGCGATGACCGCGGTCATCTACCCCGTCGCGACGGGGATCACCTGGGACGGTGGCCTGCTCGCGCTGGCCGATAACCCGGCCAACAACGGGTTCATCGCGGATATCATCGGTGTCGGCTACCAGGACTTCGCTGGCGCGACGGTCGTCCACATGCTCGGTGGTCTCGCCGGGCTGGTCGGTGCCTACATGGTCGGTCCGCGGAAAGGCCGGTACGACGAGAACGGCAACTCACGGCCGATCCCGGGTCACTCGATGCTGCTCGCAGTACTTGGGACCCTGTTCCTGGCCTTTGGCTGGTACGGGTTCAACGTCGGGACGTCGGGGATCTACGACGGCGCGAACGCGTTCCTGGGCGCCCAACTCGGCCGCGTCGCGCTGAACACGACCCTGGGTATGGCTGGCGGTGCCCTCGCGGCAATGCTGGTTTCAACCACCTGGCAGGGCAAACCTGACCCGCTATGGACTGCCAACGGTCTGCTCGCCGGGCTGGTTGCCGTGACGGGTGCCGTTCCACACGTCACCTGGTGGGGCGGACTGATCCTCGGCTCGCTGGCCGGGGCCCTGGTCCTGCCGACCTTCCGCTGGACGGTCGATACCCTGAAGATCGACGATGTCTGTGGCGTCTTTGCCGTTCACGGCATGGCGGGAGCGGTCGGGACCGCGCTGATCCCCCTGTTCGCTTACGAGAGTGGCGGGACGATGATTCTCGGTGACCCGTGGGCGTTCGGCGGCATCGACGCGCTCGGGATGCAGATCGTCGGCGTGATCGTCATCGGGATCTGGGCGGTCGTCGGTTCAGCGATCGCCTTCGGCATCGCCGACCTGCTGTTCGGCCTCCGGGTCACCGACGAAGAGGAAGAAGTCGGCCTCGACGAGGGCGAACACGGCGTCACGGTCTACCCCGAATTCGTCGGCGGCGAGCCGGGAACGCCCGGCACATCCGGCCCGACGGTCACCCCCGACGGCGGTGAACTCCGAACCGACGGCGGTCGCTCGCTCAACGGAGGTGACAACGAATGAGTGAATCCGAAACTGACGGCGAGATCAAACTCGTGATGGCGATGATTCGGCCCGATCGGCTGGGCGCGGTCAAGCAAGCACTCGCGGAGGTCGGCGCGCCCTCGCTGACGGTGACGCAGGTGTCGGGTCGCGGTTCCCAGGCCGCCAAGAAGGGCCAATGGCGCGGCGAGGAGTACGTGGTCGACCTGCTCCAGAAGGTCAAAATCGAGTGTGTTGTCTCGGAAATCCCGGTTGCAGACGTCGTCGAGGCGATCCGGGAGGCTGCTCACACTGGCGAGAAGGGCGACGGAAAGATCTTCGTCCTGCCGGTTGAGGACGCCGTCCAGGTCCGCACCGGCGAGAGCGGTCCGGAGGCAGTCTGAACACTCACAGGTTTTCACATGGTCCTCGATGATATCGACCGTGCGCTGGTCGACGCCCTCCTCGAAGACGGCCGGGCATCCACTCAGGACCTCGCCGCCGCTGTCGACGTCGCCCCAGAGACTGTCGAACGGCGGATCGAGGCCCTGGAAGACGCCGGCGTCATCGAGGGATACGCTGCGAGCGTCGATTACGACGAACTCGGCTACGACGTCACCGCCCTCGTGCGTCTCCGGGTTGGCGAATCGGTCGCGGCCGTCGCCGAGACACTGGCAACGTGTGCCTGGGCCCGCTCGGTGTACGAGGTGACCGGCGAGGCGGATTTCTTGCTGGTCGGGCGGTTCCGCGACACCGACGACATGCACGAGAACGTCGCCGAACTGCTCACGGAACCCGCTGTGCGATCGGTGACCGTCGACGTGGTTCTCGACGCCGTCCGGGCCTGTGAACCCCTGTGGATCGGGGACGGCGTGATCTGACCGACTCGCGCGCGGTCCACCCAACGAACCCCTACTTTTCGTCCAAATCGGCCATACGAACGTCCAGTTCTACGAGCGCATCCTGGCATGAATATTTACGGACGATAACCTTATACTCCTAATATTCTATGGCATTTTGAACAAACGTGTATTCAGGAGTTCGTATATTTTCGATCCTGAAGCAAATTCTTATATATGGCTATCCCAATCAGCTTCAAACGTGAATAAGATCACAATCGCGGTCGGATTCGGTGGAAAGTTGGACAAAAGTTTGGGTATATCCGGCGGGTGTGAGCGATGATCGAAGCGCTCCCGTTGCAAGTCGAGCCGAGCGCGCTGACTGATGCGATCAGCAACGTCTGGGTACTCACCGTCACGTTCCTGATCTTCTTCATGCACGCCGGCTTCGCGATGCTGGAGGCCGGGCAGGTCAGAGCGAAGAACGTCGCCAACCAGTTGACGAAGAACCTGCTGACCTGGAGCGTCGGGGTGACGGTGTTCTTCGTGATCGGGGCCGGGATCTCCGGACTCATCGGGGGCGATCCGTACACCGACGCGTTCCCGTTCCTCGACGAGGAGTACATCGGCTGGCTCTACGGTGCCGTCTTCGCGATGACGGCCGCGACGATCGTCTCCGGGGCCGTCGCCGGCCGGGCGAAACTCCGGGCGTACGTCACCTACACGTTCCTGCTGGCGGCCGTGATCTACCCCGTCGTCACGGGGATCACGTGGGTCGGTGAGTACATCGCCGTCGGCGACGCCGTCTTCCACGACTTCGCGGGCGGGATGATCGTGCACGGACTCGGCGGGATCGCCGGCCTGACCGCCGCCTACATCCTCGGTCCGCGGATGGATCGCTTCGGCGAGGACGGTTCGCCGAACGTCATCCCCGGCCACTCGATGACGTTCGCCGTGCTGGGCACGCTCATGCTCGCCTTCGGCTGGTACGGGTTCAACGTCGGCACCGCAGCCGTCTTCGCCGAGGCCGGCCCGAACGGCGACCTGCTGGCGTTCAACGGTGCCGTGCTGAGTCGCGTCGCGATGGGTACGACGATCGCGATGGCCGCCGGCGCGATGGGTGCCGGCCTGGTCGCCTGGCTCAAGACCGACAAGGTCGACACCCTCTACGTCGCCAACGGCCTGCTGGCGGGCCTGGTCGGGATCACGGCGATCCCGGACACGACGACCTGGTGGGGCGCGTTCATCGTCGGTGGTCTCGCCGGCGCTCAGCTCCCGATCGTCTTCGGCTTCGTCGAGAACCGCCTGAAGATCGACGACGTCTGTGCGGTCTTCCCGGTTCACGGCAGCGCTGGCGTGCTCGGGACGCTCGCGTTCCCGTTCGTCGCCGTCGAAGCCTGGCAAGGCGGCCTCGACCTGGGCTTCGTGGTCGAGGGATTCATCACGCAGGTCCTCGGCGTCGTCATCATCGCCGCGTGGACGATCCTCGCGACGGGGGTCGTCTGGGGCGCCCTCAAGGCGATCGGCCAGGCCCGCGTCACACCCGAGCACGAGCGTGAGGGGCTGGACCTGAGCGAGCACGGCGTCGAGACCTACCCCGAGTTCGGCGACGAGGACCCACTCGTCGCCGACGGTGGCGTCAGTGCGGTCCGCTCGCGGGGTGATTCCGATGAGTGACGACGATACTGTGGACGCCGACGACGAGATCAAACTCGTGATGGCGATGATCCGCCCGGATCGGCTAGGCGCGGTCAAGCAAGCACTCGCGGAGGTCGGCGCGCCCTCGCTGACGGTGACGCAGGTGTCGGGTCGCGGTTCCCAGGCCGCCAAGAAGGGCCAATGGCGCGGCGAGGAGTACGTGGTCGACCTGCTCCAGAAGGTCAAAATCGAGTGTGTGGTCGCTGATATTCCGGCCGAAGACGTCGTCGAGGCGATCCGGGAGGCTGCTCACACGGGCGAGAAGGGCGACGGAAAGATCTTCGTCCTGCCGGTCGATGACGCCGTCCAGGTCCGCACCGGCGAGAGCGGTCCGGAGGCAGTCTGAACACTCACAGGTCTCCACATGGACCTCGATGATATCGACCGCGCGCTGGTCGCCGCCCTGCTCGAAGACGGCCGTGCGTCCACTCAGGCTCTCGCTGCCGGCGTGGGGATCTCCCCAACGGCCGTCGAACGGCGGATCGAGGCCCTGGAAGACGCCGGCGTCATCGAAGGATACGCTGCGAGCGTCGATTACGACGCACTCGGCTACGACGTCACGGCCGTCGTTCGGGTCCGCACGGGTACTGGCCCCGAACTCGTCATCGAGACGCTTGGCGAATATCCCTGGGCCCGCTCGGTGTACGAGGTGACCGGCGAGGATGACGTCGTCCTCGTCGGTCGGTTCCGCGACACCGACGACATGCACGAGAACGTCGCCAAACTGCTCACGGAATCCGCCGTGCGATCGGTGACCGTCGATGTAGTGTTGGATACCGTTCGAGCGTGTGAACCGATCTCCGTGGACACGTCGGCGGAGTGAGTATCCTTCACACTGTTTCACTCTCCGCTCACGTCACGAACAATAGCTGTGTAACTCAGACCACCAGGCCACCGATCGACGCCGACCGCCCGGACCGGCGCACCGTCGCCGTCGAGTCTGATGGGATACGCCCGGAGTTCGAAGCGATCCCCGACCGCTCCGAGATTCCGCAGGTTCTCGAAAATCATCAGCCCTGCCCCCAGTATCGCGTGATGGGCTGGAAACCCCTCCGGCTCCGCTGGGTCTGCCCGTTCGCTCGGCGTCGGATCGGGATTGAGCGTGTCGACACCGACGGCCACCCCCTGCTCGGCACAGCGTTCGGCGGCTGCCGGCGAGAGATACGGATGGTCGAGATACTGGTCTGTGCCCCAGTGTACGTCCCAACCAGTCCAGAAGACGAGGCAGTCCACGTGAGATTCGACCGTCGGCACGCGGTCGGCGGAGATCGGCTCGCGGGCGTCGAGATCGCGGCAGTCCACCCGACGGCAGGTTCGCTCGAAGGCCGCCACGTCGAACTCCTCGAGGGTTTCTCCGGTCGGTTCGGTATGGGCGGGAGCGTCGACGTGCGTTCCAGTGTGGCTTCCGCAGGTGAGTTTTGATTCCCGATACTCGTCCGAGTCGTGGGTCGCGACTACTTCGACGCTGACAGCCGGGTCGCCGGGATAGGTCTGCATCCCGGTTTCGATCGGATGCGTGAGGTCCTGCATGCCGTGTGTCACGTGGTCACTGGTGGTAAATTCGGGGGACAGCCAGGGACAATACCTTCCAGGGATTCAAATGCCGGTTTCGGCTTCACCGACACAGCAATCGCTCGGCGACTAACCCCTCGCAGAATTGTGTCGGTAGAAGCCTAGGCCGGAATTTGAACCGGAGGAAGACGGTCGCCCTCCCCATGGTCGGCCGCTGCGTCTTCCAGGGATTCAAATTCCGCTTTGGCATTTCACTCGCTCAGGACCCCATCGCTGACGCTCCGGGGTCAATCGCTCGGAAAAAGCCTAGGCCGGAATTTGAACCGGAGCCAGGGGTTCCTGCTCGCTCCCTTCGGTCGCTGTGCGGGCGTGCCACTGGCAGGGATTCAAATGCCGGTTTCGGCTTCACCGACACAGCAATCGCTCGGCGACTAACGCCTCGCAGAATTGTGTCGGTAGAAGCCTAGGCCGGAATTTGAATCCGGGGTCTCGTCCTTACCAAGGACGCGCTTTACCGCTAAGCTACCCAGGCACGCATCAACTGCTTACCCCGAGTTGACTTTAGGCGTTTCGATTCTCAGTGATCAGCCGAGGTTCGAACCCCATCGCTGGCGGTCGAATCGACGGAGACGAGTCTCGCGAGTTGATCCGATTCTGGCTCGGCCGTGCCACCATTGGTCCGGGCCTTCCGAGCGAGCGAGTCCGCGTATTCACGCAACGACGGCGACGGCTGCCCGCCTACCGCGGTCGTGCCGGCGACGGTCGCCAGTTCGTAGACGTCGGCTTCGAGACTCCGATCAAGCGAGGGGTCGTCGGTCTCGCGCCGGACGGTCTGATCGCGGCCAAAGGCCCGGACCGTCGCGACGGCTTCGTCGGCCGCTTCCGTCCGGGCCAGGAGGTAAAATCCCCTGGCCACCATGATATCGGCGATCAACACGTCCAGATCGCCCTCGGCTTTCCGGTCAGCGAGCCACGGCGGGTTCTGGGCGAGCGTCCGGGTCAACGCCAACCCTTCGTAAATCAGTTGCACACCGACAGCACGGCGGGCGATCGCATCCGCCAATGAATCGTCGGATCGCTCGAACACGGGCTGGGTTCCTCCGGTGCCTCGCCGGTCCAGGACGGCACGCGCACACCGCACCGCGAGAACGCCGGCCGTCATCGAACTCCGGTCGAGACGGGACACGATTCGATCGTGCAGCCGCTCGGGCTCGACACCCTCGAGGACTTCCTTCGCGGTCCGGCGAACCACCGCGACTTCCTGCATTACACGATCCTAGTGGAGGCAAAGTCAAAGACCTTTGGAAAGCCCCCCTGTATCCACCCGGGAGAAGCACGTTCAACGCCGCCCACGTCGGGCGGATCGTCGCTACAGTTTCGCCGGTGCTGGTGGCATCGACCGCTTGTGGCCACTTTGCTCGAAGAGGTCTCGCACGCGCTCGACGATCTCTCGATCCACGCCGACGATCCTGGCCGTCGCACTCGTCCCGACTTCCCCTTCGATCGCCAGCGCGAGGATCGAATCGAGGGTGTCGTATTCGACGCCGAGTTCACCCTCGTCAGTCTGGTCGACCCACATGCCGGCGGTCGGCGTGCGCTCGGCGATCTCCTGGGGGACCCCAACGTGGCGGGCCAGCTGGCGGACCTGCTGTTTGTAAAGGTTCGCGATCGGGTGGCAGTCGACGGCCCCGTCGCCGTACTTCGTGAAGTAGCCGGTCAGCGATTCGGTCCGATTGCCCGTCCCCAGTACCAGTGCGTTCTCGGTGTTGGCGACGAGATAATTTAGCACTGCACGCGCACGGACGCGAACGTTGCCGACTGCCATCTTTTCGCCTTCGGCTTCCGGATAGGCGTCGAGGAACGTATCGACGATTGGGTTGATTTCGATGACGTCGTATTCGATGCCCAATTCCATCGCGACTCGCTCGGCGTCGCTCATCGTCGCCTCGTCGTTGACTGAACTCGGCATGACCAGCCCGTGGAGGTTCTCGGCCCCGATGGCCTCGACGGCGAGGTGTGCGACGAGGGAGCTGTCGACGCCACCGGAGAGCCCCAGCACCGCCCGGTCGACGCCGGCGGCATCGAGTTGATCAGCGATGAAGTCGGTGATGTGCTCACGTCGCGCGTCGAGTTCTGCGGCCGAAAGCGAGAGGTCGAGTGGCGAGTCCCCTTTCGCGATCGCCTCGGTTTCTGACATATACGAAGCTGTTGGCGTTCCAGGAACTAATAGTCACCTTTCGACGCGATATTGCTGGACGAGCGTGGTGTCTTCGACCTCGAGTCGGGACACGACGACGAAGCGCTATGTTCAAGTGTGATCACGGGGATATTGGAAATCGAAGGTAGCAATCGAGCGCCGGTGTCTTGCCGAGCGGAGCGAGGCAAGTCTCGGAACGTGAGGCGACGAGCGTTCCGGTGGTGAGCAAATCCGGAGGATTTGCGAGCCTCGGCGCGCGAGGAACGCAGTGACGAGCGCGCCGGTGGTCTAGTGGTAGGACATGAGCTTCCCAAGCTCATAGCCCGGGTTCAATTCCCGGCCGGCGCATCTCTCGGCCCGAACAATTCGTGAGGGCCGTGTATGTGGTACGAGGGAATTGAATCTGTGGGGCTCCACTCACTCTTCGAGGCGCTCGTAGGCGGTCCGGACGCGCTTGAACGCTTGCGTATCACCGTCGGCGGCGTCGGGATGGACGTCCTTGACCCGTTCGCGGTACGCTCGCTTGATCGTCTCCTGGTCGGCCCCCATTTCGACGTCAAGGACGCGAGAGGCTTCCCGTCGAGACATCTCCTCCGGTTCCGAGCGATCCGGACGCGTCGCGCTCGTGCCTCGCCGGCGGTCAGTCGTCCGCCGACTCCCGGTGCGTCGTGACCGCCGCGTTCGACCGGTCGACTCCTGTCTCCGGGTCTCTGCTGCGCCCGACGGGCCGGACGGGCCGCCGTTGGTCGCCGCCTGTTGCTCGACCCGGCGGTAGACGCGGGCGGCCAGCCGGCCGGTTCCGTGCATCCAGAGGAGGTACGTCACCGCACCGAACAGCCCTGCAGGAGCGAGAATCGCGAGGTTATACAGTGCTCCCGCGATGGCGAGGGCGACCGTCATCGCGCCGAACGCCACGGCAAGGGCGATGATGAACCGCGAACGTTGCACGGCCTCACGTTAGGCCGTCCCGAGGTAAGTTTCACGTTCCCCGGCAAATTGCGTGGGACGGAGCCACGCTGCCGGGCCACCTACACCGGCGTAATCCTGGCGCTGGTATGTCCAGTGGCTTTTTGCCCGCCGTCTCCAAACCCGGGTATGCTCGTCTATCATGCGCTCTTCGTCACGTTACTTGCTGGTACGACCGGCTTCTTTACCGCGCTCGCCGCGTTGAACGTCCGGCACGCTGAACGGACCGTCGACGAGGAGGGAGATTTCGTGACTGATCGTCTCGGAATCGACGATCCCGAGGAATTGCTCGCGTACAACCGACTGGGAACGGCGCTGGGCCACCTCCAGACCTGGATGATGCTCGTCGTCGTGTTGCTGGTACTGTACTCGGGCCTCTATGCCGATGCCGTTGCGGCCCTGGAGGCGACTGGCTGGCCACCCTTCGTTCGCGGGACTGTCTTCGTCGTTGGTACCGTCCTCGCGCTCCAGGCGCTCTCGCTCCCGTTCGACGTCGTCGAGACGTTCGTCGTCGAGGACCTCTTCGACTTCAATCAACAGACGCTACGGCTGTACATCCGGGATCAACTCGTCTCGCTTCTCGTGATGGTGGTGCTGGTCGGCGTCCTCGCTACGGCGGTGTTTCTCGCCATGGATGCTCTCGGCGAGTTGTGGTGGGTCGCCGCCTGGGCGTTGTTCGTCGGCTTTTCCTTGCTCATGCAGGTCCTGTACCCACGCGTGATCGCGCCGCTGTTCAACGACTTCGACCCGATCGAGTCCGGCGATCTCCACGACGCAGTGACTGACGTCTTCGATCGCGCGGGCTTCGACACCGACGCGATCTACGAGATGGACGCCAGCCGTCGATCGTCCCACGCCAACGCCTACTTCATCGGCTTCGGTCGGACCAAGCGAGTCGTGCTGTTCGACACCCTGATCGAGCAGTTGTCGATCCCCTCGGTGCAGGCAGTCCTCGCCCACGAACTCGCCCACTACGACCGTGGGCACATCTGGAAGCAACTCGGTGCGAGCGCCCTCTGGATGGGTGCCCTGCTGTTCGGCGCGTCGCTGTTGGTCGAGGCCACGTGGCTCTATGAGATGTTCGGCATTGCCGGCCAGCCGGTCTACGCCGGTCTCGTGTTGGCCGTGCTGTGGCTCGTGCCCGTCGCCCAGCTTTCGGCGCCGCTCACCAACCGATTGTCACTCGCCCACGAACGCGAGGCCGACGCCTTCGCCGTCGAGGTGATGGGTGCCGAGCCGATGGCCGACGCACTCGCCGATCTGACGAGCGAGAACCTCTCGAACCCGTTCCCGCACCCGCTCTATGAAACCTTCCACTACGATCACCCACCCGTGCCGAAACGGCTGCAGCACATCCGAACGCTGGCCGACGAATCCGCAAAAGCTGAGGCTTAATCCAGGTCGATCGCCGTCACGCCCGTGACACGGGTATCCGATTCGAGTTCTTCGAGGAGCTCGGGCGTCACGGGATCGTCGAGGTTGTACACCGACATCGCTTCGCCGTCGATCGACTCGCGGGCGTTAGCCATGCCGGCGATGTTGACGTCGTACTCGCCGAAGACGCTGCCGAGCGCGCCGATGACACCAGGTTCGTCGCGGTTGCGCGAGATCAGCATGTGGCCGTATGGCGTCGCGTCGACTCTGAACCCGTCGATCTCGACCAGTCGGGGTTCGTTGTCGCCGAACAGCGTCCCGCTGACAGTGAGTTCGCGCACCCCGTCGCTGACCGTGATCGACACCAGACTCTGGTAGTCCTCGGTCTCGCGGCGCTTGCTCTCGACGACCTGGATGCCGCGCTGTTCGGCAATCCGGGTCGGCGCGTCGACGACGACATCCTGCCAGCCGAAGGGGTTGAACACCGCGGCCGTGACCAGATTGGTGTCCTCGTCGGCGAGGTCGCCCGCGTACTCGATCTCGATCGACTCGACGCGACCCTCGAAGAGTCGGAGGGCGATCTTGCTTGCCGTCTCGGCGACGTCGACGTAGCCTCGGGTGCGGGGATCGGAACTCGCGTCCGTCGAGGAGAGGTTCAGCGCGTTCTGGACGAGGTCGCCCTCCAGCGCCGAGATGATGCTGTCGGCGGCCGTGACGGCGACGTTGACCTGGGCGTTGTGGGTCTTCGCGCCGAGGTGTGGCGTCACGACGACGTTCTCGACGTCGAGCAGCGGGTTGTCCTCGGGCGGCTCCGTCGAGAAGACGTCCACGCCGGCGGCCGCGATCTCGCCGGACTCGACGGCGTCGGCGAGCGCCGGCTCGTCGACGATACCGCCACGGGAGGTCAACACGATCAGGTCGCCGGCGAAGCGGTCGATCTCCTCGGGCCCGATCAGCCCGCGGGTCTCGTCGGTGAGGCGGGCCTGGACCGACAGCATGTCGACGCGTTCGAGGAGTTCGTCGAGTTCGACCAGTTCGATGCCCATCTGGCGGGCCCGGGCCTCGCCGAGATATGGATCGTAGGCGAGCAGATCCATGCCGAGGTTGTCGAGCCGCCAGGCGACCTCCTGGCCCAGCCGGCCGAGGCCGACGATCCCGGCAGTCATGTCGCCGAGTTCGAGCGCGTCGAAGGACGCACCGTCCCACCCGCCGGCCTGGACCTGCATGTGGGCCTGTGGGATCTGCTTGGCGGCGTTAAAGGCCAGGCCGATCGTGTGCTCGGCGGCGGCGTAGACGTTCCCGCGGGGGGCGTTGGCGACGATGACGCCGTGGTCGGTCGCCGCGGGGATGTCGATGTTGTCGACGCCGATGCCCGCCCGCGAGACGATCTTGAGATTGGGCGCGTTCTCGAAGACTTCGCGGGTAATCTCCGTCCCGCGGATGAGCATGGCGTCGACGTCCGCGATCTTCTCGAGGACGCCCGCCGTGTCGATGTCGAAGTCGGTCTCGACGTCGAGGCCGGCACTCCGGAGGCGTGCCAGCCCGGCGTCGTCGATCGGGTCCGTGACCAGTACCTTCATGCACGGAGGGAATCTCCCCATCACATTAACCTTTTAGAGTTCGTCCTGTCGGGGGTGACCACGGATATCGCCGATCGCGAACCGCGCCCGTTTTAGGCACGCTCGCCTATCGTCGGACAATGACGAGCGTGCGGATAGCCGTGCCCCGGAAGGGCCGGCCCCTGGAGGCGGTCCTCGAACGGATCGCGAGCCGGACCGGCCGGACGGGCCTGGCCGACGAGATCATCTCGACGCTACGCTACGAGAAGGCCATCGCCAAGGGTGACCAGCAGCCCGACGCGCCGGTCTACGACCGCCTTTCGAGCTACAGCGACGCCACGGACCCGACTGCCCCCGAATACACGCTCATGCGGGACGACCGCCAGTCGATGCCCCGCCGGATCGTCTTCGACAGCGTCCGAATTCCCTCGGAGACGGTCGATCTGGAACTGATCGGTCGCGAGGAACCGTTCCGGGCGCTCCGGAAACACGAGTTCGCGCTCGGCTTCGACAGCGCCGACCTCGTTCTCGAGGAGGTCGTCCGCCTCGACCCCGAACCGCTCACCGACCTGGCGGCGCTCAACGAGCGGATCGACCCGCTCGACACCGACGTTCGCGTCCACACCGGCCTCGGTGACACGGTCTATCACACGCTGCTCGCGACCCCCGCCGTTGCCGACGAGCTGGACGCCGACCTCACGCGGGAGTTCGTCGCCGAGTACGCGGGCGAGCTCTGCATCTCGCCGCGCTACGAGCGCCTCGTGACGGCGGTCCTCGGGACAGCGGCCATCGAGGGGATCGACTTCCGGTATCCCGACCGTGACCGGACCGAAGAGGATCTCGTCGCCGAGGTCGGGCTTGGGGTGTACATCACGGTCTCGGGATCGACGGCGCGCGATCACGGACTCCTGGTGGGCGATCGTCTGTTCCCCAGCGAGACGGTGTTACTGGAGAACGCGGCCGAGATGACCGCCCACGCCGAACGAGCGGTGGATCTCGTCGACGGGGCGGACATCGAAACGGCGCTGGCGATCCAGTAACGCGTCTCCTGTGCGCTCGACACCGATCGTGTGTCTCTTTCTCCCAAAAATTGACAACCAATATGAAAATAGAGCAACACGCTACGGATGGATAGAAAAAGCGTTATAGTTGCCGATTTTGAATTGTATTGACATGGATGCGGAGGAACTTCAGGATGCGCTGGAGAACACCGGACTGACCTCGTATCAGTCGGACGCGTATCTCGCGGTTCTGGAACTCGGGGTAGCGCCAGCGGTTACGGTCGCTCGTAACTGCTCCGTTCCCGTTTCCCAGGTCTACAAAGTTTTGCGTGATCTCGAGGAGAAAGGCTTCGTCGAGACGATCGAACGTGACCAGCTTCACGTCCGCCCACGCGATCCGGACGTGGTGCTCGACGAACTCCGGTCGACTGGCCAGTTACTCCAGCAAGCGGCCGACGACATCGAGGACCGCTGGGAGCAACCGAAGCTCTACGACGACAACGGCGGTGTCGTCAAACATCAGGAAACGCTTTTAGAGCGGGCAAAAGAGGCAATCGCCGAGAGCGATACCCTCATCGAGATGGTACTGTCGCCCGAGCAGTTCGAGACGCTCCATCCGGCGCTCGTGAGTGCGCGGGAGAACGGCGTCATCGTCAGGGTGACGCTGTACGACAACCAGGATACCGACGAACTTGCGACCCACCTCGACGTCGAGGCGGCCGTCTCGGAACTTCGGTTATCCTACATTCCTGGTCCGTTCCTGGCTGTCGTCGACCGTGGCCGGTGTTTCTTCATCCCGGACGCCAGTATCTCCGATCAGCACGGACTGCTGGTCGAAGACGAGACGCTGTCCTTTATCTTCCACTGGTACTTTTATACCTGCAACTGGGCGCTCAACGATCGGGCGTACGTCGACGCCGCCAGCGGGTGGACCTACGTCACGCTTGAAGGCTTCGTCAGGGACTTCACGGTGCTCCTCGACGGTGGGCTGGACGTGTCGATCACGGCGATCGGGTACGACAACGAGAAGCGCGAACTTCGGACCGTCGCCGGTCGTGTCACTGACGTCACCTACACCGACGACTTCCGGACAAGCGGGCCGCCGTCGCTCGAACAGCTCTCCGGGTCGCTTTCCGTCCTGCTGGATCTCGGGCCGGAAACCTACTCGATCGGCAGCTGGGGCGCGGTCTACGAGGACATGGAAGTCCATCGGATCGAGATCGACGACATCTCGCTGTCGGTCACAGACGACACCGAGGACCTGACACCCGTCCATCCCGTTCCCCAGGGCTAGGTCGCTCAGGCGACCGCGCCACGTCGCGTCACCCAGGCAGTGATGGCGATGATCGCCCCCAGACAGACGAACGCGCCAGCCAGCAGACTGAGTGCCGTCCCGAGCCCGATGTACGTGCTGAGCAGGCCGACGACTGCCGGAAACACCGATATCCCGAGGTAGTTCCCACCGGTCGCGATGGCGCTGACAGGCCCGCTGTACTCCGGATGCTCGTCGACGCCAAAGGCCGAGAGGGTCGGGAAGAAACTACTCACTCCCACCCCAGTCGCGAGGATCGCAAGGACGAACACCGTCACGGACGTCGTCGTGAACGCCAGGTAGACGAGTGGTGCGGTACAGATTGCCAGGACGAACGTCACCACGAGATAATCGTAGCGTTCGATCACGAGTCCGTAGGCTGCCCTGGCTGGAATATACGTGACCAGAAACGCCGACAGCACCATGTTCGCCTGCGATTTCGTGACGTGCTCGCTGGCGAAATAGGGGAGCCACGTGAAAATAGACCCCTCGACGCCGCCGCTGAAGACGAGGGCCGCGGCCATGCCGAGGACGGCCGGATCGCGTACCATCTCCCGAAGCCCGGAGACGGTCAGCCGCCGCTCGTTGGCCGCCGACTCCAGATCCGCCGATCGAGCCAGCAGGACGACTGGCACGACGAACAGGACGGCCACGATGGGAAAGACGTATCGCCAGTCCGCGACGTCGATGACGACGTTCGCCAGGATCGGCGCGCTGGCACCGCCGACAGCCCACGCCATCGCGTAGAGGTTGAACGTCCGCCCGCGCTGGGCGGGATAGAGGTGACTCAGGGCGGGTCGATCCAGCGCACGACCGACGCCGTCGGCCGTCCCCTGGATCAGCAGAAAGCCCAGAAAGACCACGTATATCGGTGCGACGGCCATCGAGAGGAGCGCCGCCATCGCCACCCCCAGCCCTGCGAGCATCGTCCGTCGGACCGGCAGATGCCCGGCGGCCAGTCCGACGACCAGCACGGCCAGCAGAAAGCCGAGCGTCCCGGCCGGCGCAACCAGCCCAAGGAGCGCTTCCGGCACGTCGAAGTCTGCTGCCACCTCCGGGAGGACGGCTCCTCGCATCTGGAGGGCAATGGCGTCGCCGACCACGAAGGTGAAGATGGCGACCGTCCAGCGCTGCCGATTGTTCACAGCCGACTATTGGAACAATCGGTGAAAAAATACACCATTCACGATACCGTGGGTCGCTGTTTTCTCACACTGTTCCCGCTGACTGGGTTCCGTGGCCGTCACTGGCCCGTGATACTGTCCGGCGGGAGCGCTCATTCGCGGTGAACCCGCTGGCAGTCGCCACTCAGACGCTGGATTCGACCTCGTCGAGCGCGGCGTCCACCAACTTCGCTTCGGCTTTCCGGAGGTGGTCTCCCGCGGTCTGGGGCGAACACTCTAGTGCCGCCGCCACGTCCGCCTGCGTTGCGCCCCGCGGTTTCTCGTAATATCCCAGCTCTTTCGCCGCGACGATCGCCTCCCGCTGGCGTTCGCTCAGCCCGCCGTTCGACGCCCTATTCACTGCCGGAGTCGAGGTGATCTCGTCGATCCGCACGTCGATCCCGTCACCCTGTCGCTCGAACGCCGTCTGGAGCGGGCCGGGATCGCCGACGATCCTGGCGTGGACCTCCCCGTCGGCGAAGACGACGGGTGTCTGGACGATCAACCCACCGGCCTCAAGCGCGCTCGCGAGACAACTGAATATCGGGACTGCCGACCGCTGGACGTGCGCGAGCATGCGGACGCCGCTTTCGCCACCCCGCTGGCCGTCGCCTGCCAGTTCGACGCGGTCGACCCCGGCGAATTCGCCCTCCGACCCGGTGAGTGGGGTGGGATCGCCGTCGACGGCGAACAGCAGCATTGCATCTTCGGCAGTCAAGTTCCAGTCGAGGACGCGCGCCTGCTCGATGGCCGACGTGTTCGCCAGGCGGTCGAACAGCGGCGGTGCCTGCATCGTGTCGACGCGTGCGGTGACGCGAAGGTATCGCATTGTTGAAGCAGCGTCGAGGAACCGCAAATAGGTCGGGCTCGAAGCAACACCGACCGCGTTCGAGCTTGCCTCACTCGGACCGCCAGACGACGTGACCAGTGGCGAGTAGCGCTACGAAGGCCATGACGGAGCCGAATCCGGGGCCAGCTGTCGAGGTCACGTCCGGCCCCGTCGGTGACGGTGACACGTCGCTACCGGCTGTTCCCGGCGTGCTCGTCGTGGTGTCGCTGGCGGCCGGTTCCGTTGTCGGAGTGACCGTCGGGTTCGTCGGTCCATCACTGGTTGTCGCCACGGGAGCATCCGATGCGGAGCCGGTCGATGCCGGAAACGGCGGTGCCGCCTCGCTGCCGATAGTGATGGATCCGATGCAGACGTCGCCGTTTCCACCATCGAAGACCAGCCGAACGTCGTGACCGGGACCGAGTCCGTCGCGGAGTTCTGCGGACGACAGAGTGAACGTGTGAGTTCGCCACTGGTCGGTGCCATCGAGTGCGACAGAACCCCCCCACGCGGTATCGGTTTCAGTGCCGTCGTACTGTATCCCGATTTCGCCGCCTGTCCCGTCATAGTAGGACACTGACACCAGACGGTCCTCACCGGCGTCGAGATGGCCATGCGGGATGTCGAGATGGAGGCTGTTGCCCGGCCCGCCTGCGGTGATGTCGCTGCGCCAGCACTGACGACCGTCCCGGGTGGTTGCGTTGAAAGCGCTGTGAGCTGTGCCAACGTCGTTGGCTTCGGAGAACCAACCCTCACCAGGATTGCTCGTTTCGACAGTCAGCCCTGCGAACTCGCCCGGTTCGCCCAGGCGGGCAGTTGGAGCACCGACTGGCGTTTCAAGTCGAGCCACCGGCGCGCCGTCCACTGACACGATATCGACGGCGATGCCAGCCCGGTCGCGATGGCTCGATGGAACGGGTATCGAGCCTGCAGTTTCCCCGTCGACGGTCGTCGTCTCGCCGCCGATCCGGTGGGTAACGGAGTCGCCGAGGTCGTCGGCGGTGACAGTGATGTGGGGCGCTTGGCCGTTTGATTCGACGGGACCGGTGACTGAGACCGGCGCGCCGGCCGTGATATCCGAGACGTTACCACCGAGGTAGATGGGATCAGGGCCGACCGTCAGGTAGACCTCGCCGTCGCGTGGTTCCAGCCTGGTTTGCTCGCCGAGCATTCCGGTGACCGTCACTGGTTCGCCCGTGTGGACGGTCACGTCCGTCCGCTCGTCGGCCCAGAGCACCTGCGTCCTGTCGTCGCCGTCGGCGAAGATGTACTGTTGAACCGGCGTCGAGGCGTTCTCGACGAATTCAGCGCCCGACAGCTGGCGAGTCATCGTGGCGTAGGCGACTAGCCCCGGACGCGGCGTATTGGCTCCTCGTGGATTGTCTGGCCCCCGGACCAACCCACCCAGGTATCTGGCCTCGGCTGTCTGGGGGGTGTCCCCGTCCGCAAATGTCGGGTCCCGGAAGGTATACCAGTAAAAACGCTCGACGCCGGCGGCCCCCAGTCGGGCGTGGCTCTGGACGAGGTGGCGGGCCTGGTCAGCCGTCTGTTCGCCACCGGGCGATGTCGGTGTCGCCGGCCAGCCGAGTTCCGTCACCCAGATCGGCAGCGCTTGGCCGTCAGTGTGGTCGCGGGTCATCTCCCGGAGATCCGAGAGGTCCCGCGCGAAGCCCGTCGGTTCGTCCCGATAGAGGTGGATCGACATGGCATCCATGTACTCGGCACCGTCGGCTTCCAGCAGGCCACGCCACCAGCCATCGTCAAAGGTCCGTTCGGTGTCGACGGTATCGTTGACCGCCGCCGCGCCGCCCAGGACGGTCACGTTTTCCCGGCTGCCCTGGATGGCCGGGTACGTCGCCGCCAGCAATTCCGCGTAGGCAGCCGGATCAGTTCCCGTTGGCCCGCGAGCGAAGGTGTCGAGATTCGGTTCGTTCCAGATCTCGACGACTCCAACGTCGCCGTAATGATCGACCGCGGCCGTCGAGAAGTTCCCGAACGCCTGGCGATAGGCTTCAGTGTAGGGGATCGTGAAGTAACCGCTGTTCTCGGAATCGTACAGATCGTTCCCGTAGGCGAGAATGTACAGCCGATCGAAGCCGTGGTCCTGGAGGGCGGTCATGTACTCATCCGACGGCGAGAAGTCGTATGCGCCCCTGGAGCGTTCGATCCGGCTCCAGCCCGAGTCCTCGCGGACGCTTGCGACGCCCGCACTCGCCATCACGTCCATCAGTTCGTGATCCCAGCCGGCGTTGAACTGCGTGGACATTCCAAAGAAAGGATCGTCGTTGTCGAAGTCGTCGGCTGGCAGGACCGCCAGTGTCGTCTGGGCCGTGGCCGGCTGTCCGTCGCCGGCCGTTCGTACCCGAAGCGTGTAGTGACCCACGTCGTTCAGGGATGGCTCCAGCGTCACCTCGCCGTCGACCGGCGTCGTCCCGTTGTCGAGCAGCCGTCCCCGGTGATCGTGGACGGTCCACGAGACGCTGGGTGCGTCCGTCTCGATGGCTACCCGCGGTTGTTCGCCAGCCAGGAAGATGTTCCCTGTCGTGGTCTGTCCGATCTCGAGTGTGGGTGGGTCGTCGCTCTCGCTGTCGGCGACCGCTACGTCCGCACCGCCGACGAGGAGTCCCCCGCCGACGACAATTCCCACAAGCGCCACAATCACGATCCCACGACCCGACTCGATCCACCTCATTGGACGCACAGTCCCGAGCCGGGAACAAAAACCTGTCTTCGACGGCTGACATAAATCCCCCTCGTATACCGCACAGCAGGCACTCGGATGCCGGCCCGCTGGATCAGCCAATGGCACACCAATCGGTGGCAGCCGACGAAACAGACATCGACGGGACAGATACTGACGGGACAGATACTGACGGGATAGACACAGACAGGACAACTGGAGGCCACGTGACTGATTCCGAGCGGTCGATCGAGATGGACGCCCTCTCGTTGACCTATGCTGACGGAACCCACGCCGTCGAGGACGTCACGCTCTCGGTCCCGCAGGGCGAGTTCTTCGGCTTCCTGGGTCCAAACGGGGCCGGGAAGACGACGACGATCAAGGTGCTGGCGACGCTCCTCGAACCGACCAGCGGGACTGTCGAAGTCAACGGCTTCGACGTCGTCCGGGACCGCACTGCGGTCCGCGCCTCGATCGGCTACATGGCCCAGGAGACCAGCATCGATACGGAACTGACCGCCCGCGAGAACCTCATGTTCGCCTGCGATGCCTACGGCGTTCCCCGGGACGACCGGGCGAGACGTATCGCGGACCTTCTGAACCTCGTCGACCTGGCGGACGTCGCCGACACACCCGCCGGCAACTTCTCCGGGGGCATGAAAAAGCGACTCGACGCCGCGACCGCGCTGGTCCACGACCCCGACCTGGTCTTTCTCGACGAGCCGACGACCGGCCTCGATCCGCAGGCCAGGAACCGCCTGTGGGAATACTTCCGGCGCATCAACGCGGGCGGGACGACGGTGTTTCTCACCACGCAGTACCTCGAGGAAGCTGATCACCTCTGTGATCGACTGGCGGTTATCCGCGACGGCCGCATCGTCGCGGACGGCGCTCCCGACGAACTGAAGCGACGCGTCGGTGGCGACATTCTCGAACTCGAAGTCGGGGGTGATCGGGCCGAGTCGGCCGGTGAACCCGTCGACGCAGCCGCCGATATCGTCCGCGAGACGGCGGCGGTCGAACCGAGCGCAACCGTCGAAACGACCGACGACGCGATCAGAATCACGGCGCGAGATGCGGGCGACCTCGGGCCGGATGTGCTTCTCGCGCTCCGGGACGCCGACGTGCCCGTGACTGGATTCGACGTCACGGAACCGACGCTGGATGACGTCTTTCTCGCTATCGCTGGTGATTCGGCTGACGGGCTGGACGGGACCACCGAGACGGTGGATGCGGCGGCCACGGAGGAAGCGTCCGGGGAAGATGCGGCAGCCACGGAGCAAACGTCCGGTGACACGGAAACAGGGCGGACGGCGGAGGACGACAATGCTGTTCAGGGGACGGAGGTCGAGGCATGAGTGTAACTGAGACGGCCAACACGAGATTGAGAGACCTGCGAGTCAACGCCGAGCGCTGGACTCGCAAAGCGGTCCACAATCCGACGGCGTTTCTCGTCGAGATCGCCGTCGCAACCCTTTCGCTTGTCCTCTTCAGCGCGGTCTTTGGCGACGTGGGCGGATTGGCGCTCGAACGCGCCGGGTTTGGCGACGTGGCGTACGTCACCTACCTGCTGCCGGCCGTCCTCATGCAGGCGACGATGGGGTCTGCCTTTTCGTCGGGAATGGGGCTCGTGCGCGACCTCGAGACGGGTATGTTCGAGAAGACGATCGTCACGCCGATGTCCGCGACGGCCGTCTTCGCCGGGAAGGCCGCCGCGGAGTTGGCCCAGATCGTCGTCCAGCTGTCCGTCGTCGTCGGCCTCGCGGTTGCGATCGGTGCGAACATCGAAACCGGTGCGATCGGTGTCCTCGGCATTCTCGCCATCTGTCTGCTTGTCGGCCTGCTCTTTATGGCCGTCTCGAACATCGTCGGGTTGCTCGCGCGCGACGAAGAGGTCATCAACGCGGCGACGATGCTGTTCATGTTCCCGTTGCTCTTTCTCTCACCGGCGTTCATCCCGCTGTCCGATGATATCGAATTGGTTGCCACCTTCAACCCGATCACCTACGGCGTCGAGGCGGTCCGCGCGCTGGTCCTCGGCGAGGACACACTGACGGTGGTGTCGGTGTCGTGGTTCGGCGGTGTTGCCGACACCGTCGTCCCCGCTGTCGGTATCCTTCTCGTCCTCAACGGCATCGTCGGGGCCATCGCCATCCGACTGCTGGCCCGTGCCAGCAGCGCTTCCGTGGCTTGAGGGTCCCTTCGCGGTGTGGGACAGTTCCGAAACTCGCCCGACTGCAGAGCCCCACCACTCAAGTTTCGGCGGCCCCTTTGTTTGCATCCACTGAGTGATACTGTGAACGAGATCGATGAGGAGACGGCCGCAGAGTGGCGGTCGATCGCCCGGGAGGCAGCCGAATCCGGGGCCGACATCGCCTGTGAGTACTTCCGGGAGGGGATCGGCAACGACTTCAAGCGCGACCAGATGGACCCGGTCTCGAAGGCCGACCAGGAGGCCCAGGAACGGATCATCACGGTCTTGTCTGACCGCGATCCGGACGCGGCGATCGTCGGCGAGGAGAACGACGCCGAAAAGACCGTTCCCGAATCCGGGCCGGCCTGGATCATCGATCCGATCGACGGGACCAACAACTTCGTCCGGGGCAACCGCCTCTGGAGTGTCAGCTTGGCACGGACGGTCGACGGCGAACCCGTTACTGCCGCGACGGTGTTACCGGCCACCGGCGACACCTACGCGGCAGGTCCCGGCGTCGTCGAACGGAACGGCGTCGAGTGTGCCGTCAGCGACCGGACGGATCCCTCGTCGCTGATCGTCGCCCCGATCTTCGGGTTGAAGGACCGCGACCGGGACGACTACGACGACGTGACGAGTTACATCCACCACGAACTCGGCGATCTCCGGCGACTGGGCAGTGGCCAGACTTCCATGGCGATGGTCGCCTGTGGCGAGATCGACGCCGCGATCTCGACGGTCCACATGACCGCCTGGGACACCGTCGCCGGCGCGCACATGGTCCGGGCCGGCGGCGGTCAGGTGACCGATCTTTCGGGCGAACGCTGGCGACACGACAGCGACTCGCTGATCGCCACGAGCGGTGAGATTCACGAGGACGTCCTGGCGGCGCTTCGGGGGCGTCTCGATCGGGAGTAGCAGACGCGCTCGGACGCCAACGATCAGTACTACGTCGCTGTCTGTCGGCTCGGGCTTGCTCAGTACGTCTCTATTTCGACGCCGAGTCGTTCGAAGTCCTCGACGTTTCGAGTGAGCACGGGTTCCTCGACGACCTCGGCAGTGGCGGCGATGATCACGTTACCGTCTCCGACCGGTGTGCCGTCGTTCTGTAGCTCGCCCGAGAGTTGCCCGGCCTTTCGCATGACTGCGGCGTCGGCGGGATAGATCGGCTTGGAGTCGAGGACGGTTTCGACCGTCTCGCGCTCGGTCTCGGAATCGGCCGCGCGAGCGATCCCATAGTACAGTTCGAACAGCGTCATCGACGAGAGCCGCTGTTGGACGAGATCCCGTTCCAACTCGCGGGCTTTCTCGACGGCCGCGTCGTCGCCGTTCATCAGATCGATGAGAAACGACGTATCGAGGAGCACGTCAGACCCCGTCCATTCGGTCGGCGATCCCCTCGAGTTCGTCGCTCCGCCGTTCGCGGCGCTCCGCGACGGCATCTCGGAGGGAGTCGGCTTCGTCGTCGCTCAGGATCCCCGCAAGATCCAGGAGCGACCGCTCGCCGGCCAGCCGGAGGACCACCTCGGAGAAGGTCTCCTCCTCGCGTTTGTGCGCGGCGAGGCGCTCGTAGGCCTCTTCGGAGAGACGGATGCTCTTCGACATGTGCATACAGTTGTATGCAGACTCACAAAGGCTTTTCTCCGACCGTCGTTCGCTTCGTTTCGTTCAGCCGTTTAGATCCTTCGCCGGGCGCTCGCGGTCGGTTCGTCCTCGAAGAAGCCCTTGACGATCTTCTCCTCGGCGCGGTGGAGCGTCTCGCTACAGGTCGATTTGGCCATGTCCTGTGCGTCGGCGAGTTCGGTCAGTGTACACTCCCGTGGGGTGTCGTAGTACCCGCGCTCGATCGCCGCCGTCACCAGCGTCGTCTGGCGATCGGTCAGCACCTGCTCGGGTTCGACGTGCTGGCGGAGCTGCTCGACAGTGAAGGAGATGCCAAGCGTTTCCAGTTGCTCGCCGAGTTCCGAGAGGCGGTCCTGGGAGGCCGTGAGTTCCCAGCGCGCCTCCCCATCGCGGATGTCGAAGGGGAGTTCCAGCGGGATCCCGGAGCCGATGATCGGGAAGAGGAGGAGTGGATCGGTGGTCTCGAATTGCACCAGAGCAGTGTCTTCGTGGCGACCCAGCACCGCCAGATCGGTGACGGTCTCCTCCTCGTCGATGGCGCGGACGACCGCCGGCACGTCCGGGCCGTCGACTTCGACCAGTCCAACGCCCGATTCCTCGCCCTTCGGGAACGCCGAGAGGACGCGAATACACGACTCGGGATGATCCTGCGAGAGCGCGCCGATCCAGATCCGCCGGGGGATCGATAGCGTCAGCGTCGCATGTACCATGTCTTGAACGTGTTCGGGCCGAACCAGGGTAATTGTTCCGAACATGTTCGACAGCGGCGGCTGTCCGTCGGGTTCACCCGCCGCAGGGCCGAACGTGTTCGACGACAGATTGACGCCGCCGGGGGTCCCTGTGGTGACCATGCAAGAGGTCACTGCCTCGCGGGACGTGGCGGCCGATCCCGAGTCGATCCGGGCAGGATTCGAGGATATGGAGGCGTTCATGGACGCTGCGGGATTCGACGAGGTCACTGTCGAGGGCGACCGCGTGACGGTCGAGCGTGCGATCGGCCTGGCAGAGCTCGAACTCACGCTCGAAATCGTCGACAGCGACGATGCGCTGACCTACGAACAGGTCGAGGGGATGTTCAACGAGATGACGACGACCTATCGTCTCGACGGTGCGGACGGCGAGACGACGATCACCGCACAGACACAGTTCGAACTCGGCGGCGTCATCGGGGCAGCCCTCGACGCGACGCTGATCAAGCGCCAGCGGACCAAGGAACTCGAGGATCAACTGGCGTATCTCGAAGAGACCGCGACTGGAACCTAACCGACGGCTGACGACCCCGGTAATCGCATCGCGAGGCTGTACATTTCGCCCGTCGACTCCGATCCGATCTTCGTGGCGAGCCCCTCGGCTCTCTCGGCCAGCAGATTCCCGGCTGTGGCGGCGTCGTCGGCAAATTCTTTTGCAATGTCGGCGTGGGCAGCGACGTGTGATTCGGACCACGGGACCGGATCGAGCACGGTTTCCGTCCGGTCGTGTGTCCACCCATAGGACTCGAAGATGCCGCGGAGGACGCGGGCCGGATAGAACGTCAGTGCCGACCGGCCGACGGCAAGTTCGGCGGCCGCGTTCTCGACGGCGAAGAGATCGCGCATGGCTGTCTCGCCCGGCAGCGGCGCGTAGTCGTCGACGATCAGGTGCGCTCCCGGGGCCGCGACGCGTGTCACTTCGGCGGCGATCGCGTCGAGTGCAGCCGGCGGAACGACGTTGCACAGCGCGTGGGCGGTGATAATTTCGACCGAATCGTCGGGGAGTGGAATCTCGCGAAGGTCGGCTTCGAGCACGCGAACCCGATCCGGATACTCCTGACCGACCCGTTCACGGACCGTCTCGGCGTGCTCGCGCTCGTTGGTCACTGCGACGACCTGGGCCGCGCCCGCGTCGATGAGTCCGGCGGTCGCGTTCCCCGCGCCGGCACCGGCTTCCAGGCAGTGCGCGCCATCGACAGGGCGATCGGCGAGCGCCGCGGTGACGGTCTCGGGAACCTCCATGCTAGTGATGGAGTTGTTCCGGCACCGGGCTCCCGTCGTGACGGGCGTCCTCGCGAACGCTCCGCTGGGCCGCGGCGTCGAGCTCCGCGAAGCGGTCGCCCGCATCGAGGACCATCTGCACGAGCTTGGGATCGCCGGGGCTGACGACGCTAGTGACGCCCTGGGAAAGCGTGTAGTTCAGTCGATCGCGGATCGTCTCGGGCGTGTCGACCGGCTCGTACCAGTTGGCGTAGGGTCGGCGATGCTCGGGCAACTCCGCGGTCGGGGGCCACGACCCGCCGGCGAAGGCCTTGATCGCCAGCGTGCCGACGTCCTCGCGGTCGGCGCGATCGAGGACGGCCTGGTAGTCGTACTCGTCGCCGTCCTTGGCGTCGACGACGGGGTTCAGTGGGAACATCACCGACTCGAGGTCGTCGATCCGGTCGAGCGCGTCGAGGATCAGGCCCGGATTGCCGTGGCTCGTCAGGCCGATGTTCTCGATGAGTCCCTGTTCCTGTGCCTCGCGGAACGCCGCAAGCGCCCCGTCGTCCGCGGTGATATCGTCGAGTTCGTCCGCGTATTCCAGGCCGTGGACCTGATAGAGGTCGATCGTGTCGACGCCGAGTCGATCGAGCGATCGTTCGAGTTTCTCCCAGGCCCCCTCGTAGGACCGTTCCTGGGTCTTACACCCGAGGAAGATCTCCTCACGATACTCTCTGAGCTTCGGGCCGAGCTTGAGCTCGGCGTCGCCGTAGGTCGGCGCGACGTCGAAGTGATTCACGCCGTGATCGAGGACGAGTTCGACCATCTGGTCGGCCCCCTCCTGTTCGAGCCAGTTCAGCGCGATCGCGCCGAAGGTGACGACGCTTGAGTCCTGACCGGTCGTGCCGAGCGGACGGGTTTGCATACCCGACCGTACTCGCGTGTGGACCATAAGTCACGTCACCGTCAGAGCGACGCGGGTGGAACGAAAGCTCAATAAGCTTTTTAGCTCAATAAGCTCATTAGCACAATGAGCATGACTCGCCCGTCCACGTCGTCGGCCATTTTATCAGTCATTGAGGAACGAGAGCCCGACGTAACGATGAGCGTCGGCGAGATCGTCGAAAGCGTGCGAGAACAGCTTCAGGACCGGGATAGACTTCCAGCGGACAACGAGATTCGTGGCCGTCTCACCAGTCTCACCAAGGAGGGTATCCTCGAGCGACCCGAACGTGGCAGATACGCTCTCGTCCGGAGGGACCCGGAGATGACGGACGCTCTCGAACGCCTTGTCGACATCATCTCAGAGAAAGTACGAGCCGACTCGCTCCGTCGCACCGTTCTCTGGGACGCAACGCCGTATTTGCAGCTTGCCGAAGATGGTGGGCCCGGCACGCGACTCGTCGTCGAACACAAAACGGCCGCGTCATTACAGGACGAAGTGCAAGCGGCCTGGCCGGACGAGGAACCGGTCGCAACCTGGAGTGTCAAGACGAGCGGACCGCTCGGGCCAGGACTCTTCGAACCCGATAGTCCGACCCCCTATCGGCTGTCAGATGGTATCGTCTTCGTGGAGCGGGAGAAGTTCGGTGCGACCGGACTGACACCCGGTGGCTATCGGACGCCGTTCCCCGAACGGATTCTGGTCGAGTTCCTTGGATCGGACGGGCCGCCTGAGGCGTCAGCAATCGTCCGAACCCTTCTCCAGGATCCGGACGTCACCCTGGACCGTCTGTGGGCCGCTGGGGAGACGCTGGGTGTTACCACCGACATCGGTGCGCTACTCGCCGGCGTCGGAACGGAACTCCGGCCACAGATGCGAAAAGACTTCGTCTCGAAACTCTCGCCGGTCGCGGGGACGCTCATCGAAGGTGAGCGATGAATCTGTTCGCCGAGGCGGACCGATCGAAGCTCGTCGGTCCACCGAAACGCTTCGATAGAGAATCGCTCAGGAAAGAACACGGCGACTGGGGCCATCAACTCCTCCGAGCTGCGGTGGCGATTGAGATGCTCACACAGATCACCCAACGGGATCAGCGAGTGCTTCTGAAAGGGGGAACGCTCTTGCAGAACTCCCTCGAATGGCCGCCGTACAGAGCCAGTGTCGATCTCGACCTCGAGGTAGCAGATACACAGGATTTGCGAGTCGCCCTCACCCGGATAGAAGACGCGTTCTCTGACTCCGAGATCCGCCTGACAGTCCGAGAAAGTCCGGTTGCCGGGTTCACCGGACACATCCAGTTTCCACGCGCATCGGGACCTGATTGGGATCTCAGAGTCGATGTCCTCGAGAACGACCGATGGCCGTCCGGATCCATGCCGTGGCAGGACATTCCCTCCCCCTGGGATGACGGAGAACTCCCAATGGCCGCGCCGCCGGAAACGAGGGCCGCGCAAAAACTCTTACTTGCCGCCGATCCGCCGTATGGTCGCGATCTCGAAAGTCATCTCGGACGACAAAACTTCGTCAAAGACCTCTTCGACCTCTACTGTCTGGGCGAAGAACCGCTCGACTCCCAACGAGTCCTGGAGGCGGCCAGGGAGGACGTCGAGCGGAAGTCCACGTACGGGGACGAGGACTTCCAGTTCGACACCATACTTGACGGCGCGCTTGAATCGTATCGTCACTTTGCCCATCCACCGGTGGACGACGGGAGTCTCCGGGGCAGCCTCTGGAGAGCTTACGGACGGGTACAGGGAGGAATCCGCATTCCGTACACTCGAGCTGAACTCCGGACGAGCGCAGGCTGTGCTCATCACGCGGTCGAATCCATCCAGCGGGGTGAACTCGATTGGGAAGACACGTGGCGACCGGCGGTATCCGGCGAGCCCCGGTCGTCGTGGGTTGGCAAGTCGATCCAGCCAGCGGTGGACGTTAGCGACGGCTTTGGACCCACGAAAGGCCCTCTTGAAGCATGGGCGCAGTTCGAGCCGTGATTCGGGATATATCTATCTCCACCGGAAACGGTGGGACAGATCGAGACCTCGAACAGACATCGCCCACTCACTCAAGAATCGTCGAGGGACGCTTCAGATAGTAGTCCTGCTCAGTGACGCGCTGGTAGAGGCGATAGAGCGTCTCGACGGCGGCCGGATCGGGATCGAACTGGATGTGGGGGGCCATGTGATACCCTTTTGCGCTCACCAGGAAGAAGTACAGCGTCTGGTGGTGTTTCGGGCTGGCGTCGACGACACCTAACTCCCCGCCGCCGAGGTCCTCGGCGAAGTCGTTGAGCATCCCGGCGATGTCGTCGTTGAGTTGCTCGTCGGGCCGGTAGGCGGGGGCGCCGAAGGTCTGCTGGAGGAACTCGGTCGTGTTCGCAAGGAACGGGTTCGAGTCGAGGCCCGTCGGATCGACCGCTGCGAAGGTCTCGTAGAGATCGAGCAACGCGTGCAGTTCGTCGTCGGTGAGCGCGACCGGCATCACGGGATCTCCCTGTGGGATCGCGTAGTCCGGGAACGAGTACGATCCGGGGTCCGGGAGATTTTCGAAGACGTCCTCGAGTGCCATGCGTGGACATACGACCTAGTCATGCAAATGGTTGGTGTCGGGCCGGAGTCGGCTGCACCATCCCCCTCACCGACCAGTCGGGACGCTTTTCACGGCGCGATTCGGATTCGCGACCATGAGCGATATCGAACAGCAATTCGTCGACAGCGGGGTCGTGGCAGTGCTCCGGAACATCGACGCCGACGCGATGGTAGACACCGTCGAGGCCCTGCATCGGGGCGGCGTGACTGCCTTCGAAGTCACCGTCGACGCGCGGAACGCGAGCGAATTGGTCGGGGACGTCGTCGAGACGTTCGACGGCGAGGACGCGGTCGTGGGTGCCGGGTCGGTGCTCGACGCTGCCGCGGCTCGGTCGGCAATCGAGGCCGGCGCGGAATTCGTCGTCGGCCCCACACTCGAAGAAGACGTCATCGAGACGGCCAACCGCTACGATACGCTCGTCGCGCCGGGCGTGATGACCCCGACCGAGGCGCTGCGGGCCGCCGAAGCCGGGGCGGACCTGATCAAGGTGTTCCCGGCCGCGACCGTCGGCCCGGGTCATCTCAGTGCGATCCAGGCCCCGCTTGGGGACCTGCCGTTGATGCCGACCGGCGGCGTCGGGCCGGACAACGTCGCGGACTTTTTCGAGGCTGGGGCGACCGTCGTGGGTGCAGGCAGCGCGCTTATCGATTATGACGCCATCGAGCGTGGCGACTTCGAGGCCGTCGAAGCACACGCTGGCGAGTTCGTCGCGGCGGTCGAAGACGCTCGCGAGTGAGGCCTGTGGGGGGAACGACTGGCGAGCCCCTCTCGGCTTCGGCGAACACTCGATGAGAAGATACTTCCCCATTGCCCTCCCTTTCAGTGAACATGAGCGAATATACAGTTACCGGGACCTTCCAGGCCCGTGACGGCTGGCAATCGTTCGAGACAGAGATCGAGGCACCGAACGAGAACGTCGCCGAGGAGCACACTCTCGCCGAGTTCGGCTCCCAGCACGGACTCAAACGCACCCAGATCGAGATCGAGGGGGTAGACGCATGAGTCTCGGTGGTGGCGGCGGTCAGCAACAACTCCAGGAGATCGCCCAGGCGATCGAAGCGATCGACGAGGAACGCGAGGAACTCGAAGCGGAAGTCCAGGACCTCCGCAACAAGCAGACCGAGATCGACGAGGCGATCGAGGCCATCGAGACGCTCGAAACGGGCTCGACCGTGCAGGTTCCCCTCGGCGGCGACGCCTACGTCCGCGCGGAAGTCCTCGATATGGACGAGATCACCGTGAGCCTCGGTGCCGATTACGCGGCCGAGCAGGGACAGGACGACGCGACCGACACCCTCGAACGCAAGCAAGACGCCATCGACGACCAGATCGAGCAGCTCTCCGAGGAAATTTCGGAGCTCGAAGAGGAGAGCCAACAGCTCGAACAGCAGGCCCAGCAGATGCAACAGCAGCAGATGCAACAGCAGATGCAGCAGATGCAACAGCAGGAAGGCGGCGAAGAGTAGGCGATGTTCGACGGACTGCGCGAGAAGCTCGGCCGCTTCAGCGACGACGTCGAGGAAGATGTCGACGCCGTCGAAGAAGGTGAGGCCGACGATATCGATGACAGCGGGGCCGACGCTGAGGCCCCGGGTGAGGGTGGGTCTGCGGGAGATGTCACCCAATCCGCGGCAGAGAGCGACGCATCCAGCCAATCCGATGCAGACGCTGAATCGACGGTCGACACGCAGCCAGCAGACGGCACAGCCGCTACTGAGACGTCTGCCGAACCGGACGCGTCCACCGAGGACGCGGCGGAACCCGACCGTGGCGTCGCCGAGCGGGCGAAACTCTTTGCGACCGGTAAGACCGTCATCGACGAGGACGACCTCCAGGACCATCTCGATGATCTCGAACTCGCGTTGCTGAGCAGCGACGTCGAGATGAGTGTCGCGGGCGAGATCCTCGACGGCGTCGAGGCGAATCTCGTGGGCGAGACTCGCCGTCGCCTCCAGAGCACGGGCAATCTCGTCCAGGATTCCCTCCGGGAGGCACTGTACGACGTCATCAGCGTCGGGCAGTTCGATTTCGAGGAACGAATCGCCGCGGCAGAGAAGCCGGTCGTGATCGTCTTTACGGGCGTCAATGGCGTCGGCAAGACCACGACGATCGCCAAGCTTGCCCAGTATCTCGAAGATCGGGGCCACTCCTCGGTGCTGGCCAACGGCGACACCTACCGGGCCGGCGCGAACCAGCAACTCGGCGAACACGCCGAGGCACTCGATGTCCCCTACATCTCCCACGAGCAGGGCGGCGATCCGACGGCGGTCATCTACGACGCCGTCGAGTACGCTGAAGCCAACGATGTCGACGTCGTGCTGGGCGACACGGCGGGGCGACTCCACACCAGCGAGGGGCTGATGGATCAGCTCTCGAAGATCGAGCGCATCATCGAGCCGGACATGACGCTGTTCGTCGATGAGGCCGTCGCCGGCCAGGACGCCGTCACTCGGGCGACCGAGTTTGACGCCGCTGCCGAGATCGACGGGACGATCCTCACGAAGGCCGACGCCGACCCGCAGGGCGGCGCGGCGATCTCGATCGCCCACGTCACGGGCAAGCCGATTCTCTTTCTCGGCACCGGCCAGGGCTACGATCACCTCGAACGGTTCGACCCCGAGGAGGTCGTCGATCAACTGACGCTCGGCGAGTGAGCGTCTCCCCGACAATCACCTCGGCTGTGTCGTAGCTGTCGGCACGCCTCGCCCCTTCCCACGAGCACTGACACGTGCTGCCGTGTCAATCACGATTATCCGTGCGGGTACAGTATGACCTGTCAGATAAATGAATACAGTCGAACAGTGGAAACAGGAGAAACACCCCCTCGACGTGATCGAGGACGTCACGGAATACGCAGAGGATGGCCTCTCCTTTTCCGAGATCGAGGATCGGGCGGGCGACGGCGAGTGGGAGCGCCTGAAGTGGGCCGGGCTGTACGCCCACGGTGAGCACGACGATTTCTTCATGAAACGGACGAAGGTGCCCGGCGGGTACCTCACGCCCGAGCAGGCCGAGGTGATCGGCGAGGTGGCCGAGGAATACGCCACCGCTCCAGCCGAACACGGTGGCGAGGACCAGAACGAAATCTGGGGCGACGCGTATCTCGACATCACGACGCGTCAGGACATCCAGATGCACTGGATCGAGGTCGAGGACGTCCCCGAGATCTGGGCGACCTACGACGAGGTCGGCCTGACGACGGTCCAGGGGTGTGGCGACTCCGCGCGGAACGTCCTGGGGTGTCCGGCCGCCGGCCTGGACGGCCACGAGTGCTTCGACGCCCAGCCCGTGATCGATGCCGTCAACGAGTTCTTCACGGAGAACCGGGAGTACGCCAACCTGCCCCGGAAGTTCAAGATGACGATCACCGGCTGTGCCCACGATTGTGGCCAGTCCCAGATCAACGACGTCGGGCTGACGCCGGCCCGGAAGGAAGTGGACGTCTCCGGCGAAGCCGGAGGCTCGTCGGACTCGTCCGACGGTGGGAAGGACATCTACGGCTTCCACTGCAAGGTCGGCGGCGGGCTCTCCGATGGCCCGCGGATGGCCACGCAGATGGATGTCTTTGTTCCACCCGAAGACGCTGTCGAGTTCTGTCGTGCCATCGCCCAGACGTTCAAGGAGCTGGGCGATCGGTCGAATCGCGGCGTCTGCCGGATGCGCTACCTTGTCGAGCAGCTCGGCACCGAGGAGTTCGAGGCTGCGGTCCGACGGCGCTGTAGCGTCGATCTCCCGGAGAGCGGCGTCGACCTCACCGAGGGCTACGCCGGCGATCACGTCGGCGTCCACGACCAGAAACAGGACGGCCTGAAGTACGTCGGCTTCAACGTGATCGCGGGCCGGATGAGCGGCGAGGAGTTCGTCGAGGCCGCCCGCGCGGCGAAGAAATACGGCACCGACGACGCCTCGATCCGGCTGGCGACCGACCAGAACTTCCTGATCACGCACATTCCGGCCGAGAACGTCGGCGACCTCATGGCCGAACCGTTCGCCCGGAAGTACAGCCCCGATCCCGGGCCCTTCTCTCGGGGCGCGGTCGGCTGTACCGGCTCGGAGTTCTGCAACTACGGCATCATCGAGACGAAGAATCGGGTCTACCGGTGGGCGAAGGCCCTCGACCGCCGCATCGAGACGCCCGACGATCTGGATGTCGTCCGGATGCACATGTCCGGCTGTTCGGCCTCCTGCGCCCAGCCACAGATCGCCGACATCGGGTTCCGCGGGGAGACGGTGAAGGTCGACGATCCCGAGGACTCGACGAATTTCGAGGGCGACGCCATCGTCGAGGGGATGGACTTCGGCCTGGGCGGCGCGCTCGGGACCGACAACGAGTTCCTCGATTGGGTCGAGACCGCGGTGCCCGCCCGGGCGGTGATTCCCGCCCTGGAGGAACTGTTCGCGGCCTACACCGAGGAGCGCAACGAGGGCGAACGGTTCTACGCGTGGTGTCGCCGTGTCGAGAACGACCGCCTGCGATCGATCATGCAGCGGGCCGACGCGCCCGTCGCGGCCGGGGTCGCCCAGGAGACGGGCGGCCGGGGGTCGAGTGATGACTGATGACCCGCTGCCGGGCGTCCCTGGCGGTCGCGACGAGTCGGAACGTGACCAGGGCGACGCCTGTGGCTGTGGATCGTCCTGTGGCTGTGGCGGACAGACCACATCGGGCGGAACGGCCGATGTCCGGTCAGACGGTGGCTCGAAGCCAGCGAACGTCGACGAGCACGGCCAGCTTCGGGACACCGAGTTTACCGAACCCGCCGCCGACGAGAGCCAGGACGTCTACGAGACGCCGCCCGACCAGCGCGTCCAGCGCCCCGGCGAAGAGCACCTCGAACTCGACACGCCCTCGTACGAGATCCGCTCGCGGATGAGCGACATCGAGACGCCCGACGAGAAGACGTGGTTCATGGAACTCGACGACGCCGTCATCGACGACGGGCGGTGCATCCAGTGTGGGACCTGCGTCGCCTCGTGTCCCAGCGACTCCATCGGCGTCGACGAAAATGGCTTGCCCGAACTCGTCAAGATGTGCACCGGCTGCTCGCTGTGCTGGGACTTCTGTCCCCGCGGTGGCCTCCGGTACGAACGCCAGTGGAAGATCACGGGCGGCGACGACAACGTCTCCGGGGCCGGCGATCCGATCACCGAGTTCTCGGCGAAGGTCGAGGACGACTGGCGGGAGAACGCCCAGGACGGCGGGCTCGTCACGAGCGTGCTGTGCCACCTGCTGGAGGCTGGCGAGATCGACGGCGCGCTCATCGCCACCGAGAGCGACGAGGACCCCTGGAAGGCCGAGGCCTTTCTCGCCACGTCCCCCGAGGAGTGCATCGAAAACGCCGGGTCGATCTACACCCAGACGATGGCGCTGGGGAATCTCGACTTGCAGCAGTGGGATCACAAGATCGACGGGCTGATCGAGGACGCCTCGCTTGCCCTCGTGGGCACGCCCTGCGAGATCGAGGGGATCCGCGCCCTGCAGGACTTCGAGTGGGAGTACGGCAGCCACGAGGAGGGCGTCCGGGCGATAGACTACGCCATCGCGTTGATGTGTACGAAGAACTTCAACTACGAGCGCCTGATGGGCGAGCAACTCGTCGAACAGCGGGACATCGACCTCGACAACGTGGGCAAGATGGACGTCCTCGACGGGAAGATGATGGTGTACGACCGCGACGGCGAGTTGATCGTCGACGAGGACGTCGAAAACTTCCACGACGCCGCGCTGAAGGGCTGTGACGAGTGTGCGGACTTCACCGGCTACTGTGCGGACCTGACGGTCGGCTCCGTCGGATCGAGCGACGAGTACTCCTCGGTGATCGTCCGCACCGAGGCGGGACTGGACGCCTGGAACCTGACCAAGGACGATCTGGACTATCACGACCTGGAGGACCGCTCGGCCGTCGGCGGTCTGCAGTCCTGGGACAAGAAGAAAGCGTTCGACGCCTTAGAGCGCCCGTTCGACCCCGACGCGCCACGATTCATCGAGTACACCGACCACGTCGAGGACTACGGGACGACCATGAATCCTCATGACGAGGGCCATTGAGGCGCGGCCTCGAATAGGGACTCCCGCGATCCCGAACACCTATTTGCATCAATCGAAAATAATGTTGTAGTGTCGCTGCTTTCGAGCGAGTCGACCACGGCGGGCCAGATTGCTCGTCTCTTTGCCGCCGAGACGGCGGAGTACGTCAAACTGCTCGTGGTCTGGGCGTTGATAAGTCTGGCCGTCGGTCCCAGCGTGCCGCGAGCCACGTTCGTTGCAGTCGTCCTCGCTGTGATGGATGTCGGTGATCGGCGGCCCGCTGTCGGGAGCGCGCTCGCATTCTTGGGTGTGACAGTGTTTCTCTTTCCGGTTGCCTTCTGGTGGTTTTTCGTCCCCGGCTGGTCGTGGGTGTATCTGCCCACACGGGTTGCCATTCTCGCGATCAGCTTCGTGGTCGCGTTCCACTGGGGGGTGATCGAGACGGGCCGACGGCTTCGTCGGGCGCTCGAACGGGTCGTGAAAACCGGCCACCGTGCGGGTGCTCATTGACTACCTGGTGTACGTCCGCACTGATTCGATTCCGTCATCTCCGAATCCGAAGACATCCACGAAGGCAGCCATTTTCTCGCCGTCATCGTCGAGCAGTCGGCCACGGACGGCGAGTTCGCCGTCGCCGTCGCGATAGATCGCGTCGATCGGGTGGCTCGTCTCCCGGTTCGGTCGCTCCTCCCGCATGAACTGGACGAACCGGTCGCGTCCGTCGAGGGTGAGTCCCGGACGGTCGTGGACGAAATCGGGAGCGAGCAGCGAAGTCAACCGATCGTAGTCGTGATCGTCCAGGGCGTCATAGAACGATCGCACGCGGTCTGCGGGATCGTCAGTGGGCATACTCGACCCACGACGACCGGACACAAGGGCCTCTCGACTCGGGCGTGGCTGCTCGGCCGAGCCTATTCTGAGCGCTCATCGTCGGCTGCTGTCTCGTCACTCTGGGACTGGAGTTCCTCGGCGATCTCCTCGATTTCTTCGTCCGTGACGTCCGCTTCGGCGTCCGCAGCTGTGTCGCTCGTCTCGGTCTCGCCGGTCGCTTCATTCTCATGACCGGTCTCGGCTTCCCGCTGGGCCGGTCTGTCGCTACCCTCGGTCTCGGCCGGTCCGTTCTGCCCGCGTGACCCATCGGGCGGTTGCTCCCCCGCATCTGTTTTTGCCTCTCCTTCGTCGGTGGCGTCGGCCGGCTCGATGCTCTCGTCGGCTTCGGCCAGTGCGTCGGCGATCTGATCGTCCTCGGCCCCGCCGGGGTCGTCGATCTCCATTCCCGCCCCGGCGTACTCGCGCATTCGCCTGGCTGTCTCGGTATCCGGGTCGTCATGATCCGGCAACTCGTCGTCATCATCGGTCTCGATCGTCACCTCCTCGAGTTCGAGGTCGACACCGCCGGCCGCCGCCCCCTCGTCCATGCCTGACCGAATCGCCTCCATCGCGGAGACGGTGTCGTCGTCCTCGAGTGCGTCGGGATCGATGGTTATCTCGTCGTCCTCGACAGTGATGTCGTCTGGATCGAGCGGCTCGGCCAGGTCCCGAGCCGTCTCTAAGGGTGATTCGGCGTCCGAACGGTAGGCGTTGCCCTCCTCGCCGTCACCACTCGAGAAGGCGTCGGCCGCCTCGGCGAGCCAGTCGGCGGCCTGCCAGAGTGCGTTCGCCTTCCGCCGGGCACGCTCGAAGTGCTCTGACAGCCGATCGTCGTCGACGAACCGGCCGGCCGACGCGAACTGATCGGTGGCAGTCGTGAACTCCTCGCGGGCGCGTTCGAAGTCCGACCGGGAAACCATCCAGTCGTGGTCCTCGAACTCGCCCATCGCACTCGTGAACGCCCGGCGTCCTTCGATGTAGTGGGCGTGGGCGACTCGATATCGCGAGACTGCCGCCCTGTCCCCCCCGATGTCGCCGACCGCTCGCTGGATCGGTTCGGTTGGCGGGACCTTCCGGAGATCCTGTGTCGACCAGGTATACTGGACAACGCCATCCAGATCGATCACGAACACCGCCCGTTCAGCCAGGTGCTGACCGTGCTCGTCCTCGAAATCGACCCCGTAGGCGCTCGCGACCTCGCCGCGGGTGTCCGCAGCTAGCGGGATCGCCAGATCGTACTCCTCGGCGAACTTTCGATGGCTGAACACCGTGTCCGGCGCGATCCCGATCACGGCGACGTCCGGCTGCATCGTGAACAGATCCAGTTCGTCGAGGTCGCTTTCTTCGCCACACGCCGGATTGAAGTCGCCGGGATAGAACGCCAGAATGACGATCCGATCGCCGAGGTACTCGTCCAGCGACACCGTCTCGATGTCGCCCTCGACGACCGCAGGGAGCGTAAAGGCTGGCGGTTGTTCACCCGGCGACAGCATTGGTGGGGATTGTACTGCCGCCGGGATAAGGCTACCTCGCGCTTTCGTCGCCTGAAGACGCCCGGATCGGTGTTTCCCTGGGCGCGTGACCCGCTGGCGCTCCGGGGAGTTTTTGTCCCGCTGGCCGCTAGCTCGCCCGTGGAGTTACACGTCCGCTACGAGGGTGACGACGATCCCGAGAAGTGCACGGCCCGGAAACTCGACCGCATGGACATGGTGACGCTCCATCGATCGGCCCGGGCGACGCCGGCCGGGGTCGTGCTTAATCCCTTCGCCGACCGCGCACTCTCACCGGCCGACGCCGATCACGACCGGCTGGTCGCGCTGGATTGTTCCTGGGAGACAGCCGAACGGGAGGCCTTCGACTTCGCGGGCGTCCAGCGATCCTTGCCGTTTCTGGTCGCTGCCAATCCCGTCAACTACGGGACGCCGTTCCAGTTGAACACCGTCGAGGCGCTGGCCGGCGGGCTGGTCATCCTCGGCGAGCGCGCCCACGCCGAACGCATCCTCTCGAAGTTCCGGTGGGGCCATACGTTCCTGGAACTCAACGCCGAGCCCCTCGAACGCTACGCCAACTGTGGGGATTCCAGCGAGGTCGTCGCCGTCCAGGAGGAGTACCTCGTCGAGGAGTCGGCGTAGCGAGGTGGGCCCTTCGATCCAGGTCCTCAGTGCGTACCGAAACCGGGCGTCTGCTCCGGCGGACCCAGCGGACTCGCTGGCAGTCCACCTTCGACATCGGGGTCGTTGAACGCGCTCGGGGCGACGTCGTTCGGGCCGTCGGGATAGCACAGTGACGCCAGTGTCTGGATCTGTGAGCGGCCGACGTCGAGTTCGAACTGGCCACCGCCGTACATCGTGATATCGTTTTCCTGACAGTACGAGACGACGTCACAGAGCCCTTCGACGCTGCCGATCCGGGAGGGCTTGACGTTGACCCATTCCGGCTCGAACGGGAGTGACTCGATCGCGTCGACGTCTGTGATGGGGACGTCCCACGAGAGTCGGTCGGCGTGGTCGGCAAGCAACGGCTGGGTCTCCTCGCTGGTCGCCGGATCTTCGACGATCGCGTCGGGGAACGCGCCGAACACCCGTTCGTATAGGGTCGCGTTGGGTGGCTGGTGGACGTCGGCGTGGGCGTATTGCCCTTTCAGATCCAGGATCCGGACGGCATCGATCGCAGCCAGCCGATCGATCAGTTCGGCCGTCCACTCCGGCGTCGGGTCGAGTTTGAGTTCGACGTCCGGATACGCCTCCCGCAACTGGGCGATCCGATCGAATGAGGGTGACTCGCCGAGGGTCGTACTCACGACGAACCGGACCGGCTCGGGGGATCGATCGACCGCTTCGCCGAGGGAAACTCCGGCCTGTCGAAGCCCCAGGTCGAGGGCTGCGCTTTCGAGGGCCCACCGCCGGTATCGCCGGGAGGGGGGTCGCTGCGGTCCTCCCGGAAAGAGATCCATGGACTCCACCCGTTCGGCAAACTCATCGAGTGTGTAGCTCCCCTCGATCGAAAAGCCCCCTGACTCGGCAAGTGCGCGATGGTCCTCTTCGTCGTAGGTGACGTCCTCGCCCCGACCGACGCGTTCCTCGCCCCGCAGCGTGATTGTCGTCGTCGTTCGCGTGAACCCACTCGAGGTCTCCTGTTCTTGCTGTCGTAGTTCGATGTCGTCGATCGTGACCGAAAGATCGGCAACGTCTGCGTAGTCCATGTCGCCTCCTGTGATCGAAGCGGCATAAGCAATGTGTCGCCGGAAGAAGCTGGTCTCGCAAACGTTATACGCCCACACCGGCAAGCGAGGCCATATGGCTCAATTCGACAAGGCAGAGGGGCGAACCCTCGACAAGCAGATCTGCATGCGCTGTAACGCCCGCAACCCCGAACGTGCCGACCGCTGTCGGAAGTGTGGCTACGGCAACCTCCGTCCGAAGGCCAAGGAACCACGAAACGCCTGATTCGACGGACGAGACGTCCTGGGTCCGTTTTCCGACCGGCTCTCGGGTTCACGCGTTTCGATCGGTCGCGCTTCCCGATGGGCCACCTCGCACTCGCGCCCGGTTGGAAGCCCTTTTCTCGCGCCAACGCACACTGTCGGGCATGGGAATCGGTGACGTCAGACAGGTAGCGACTGGGTCGTGTTCGGATCTCTGGTTCGTCGACACCGGCATGTACGCGGTGAGCCAGTACGGGTCGGTGTATATCCTCGACGCCGAGCGGCCGGCGATCGTCGAGACCGGGATCGGGACCCACCACGACCGGATTCTGGATGCACTCGAAGAAGTTGGACTGGCCCCCGAAGCGATCGAGGTGATCGCGGTCACGCACGTCCACCTCGATCACGCGGGCGGGGCCGGATTCCTGGCCGAGGCGTGTCCGAACGCGTCGATCGTGGTCCACGAGATCGGGGCTCCCCATCTGGCTGCTCCCGAACGTCTCTGGGCGGGAACCAAACAGGCTGTCGGCGACCAGATCACCCACTACGTCGAACCGGAACCCGTCCCCGAGGCGCGGATCCGGGAAATCGAAGACGGCGATCGGATCGACCTCGGCGATCACGCACTTCGCGCCCATCACGCACCGGGCCACGCCCCGCATCAGGTGGTGTACGAGGATCCGGCCAACGACGCCGTCTTCACCGGTGACGCGGCCGGACTGTACGTCCCCGAACGTGGGCGAGTGGAGCCGACTTCGCCGCCACCGGACTTCGACCTGGAGCAGGCCCTCCGGGACGTCGAGACGATCCAGGCCATCGACCCGGAGACGTTGCTGTACTCCCACTTCGGGCCAGCGATGGCGACCGGGCAACTGGCTGAGTACGCACGGACGCTGAGTGACTGGGTGCAGGCCGTGGCGGCGGCACGGGCGGAACTCGAAGACGACGACGCCGTGATCGAGCACTTCGCCGGCGAGACGGCCGCCAGCGACATCTGGGGGCCCGATAAGGGACGCGGCGAGACTGCAATGAATGTGAGAGGTGTGCTAACATACCTTGACCGGACAGCGTGACACCGCCGGAATCGCCCGTTTTATGCCGATCGGGCGTGTGCTGGATGGTATGGAGGTATCCCCGTGAGCGCAGGCGGCGCGGACGTGATCGTCCTGCTGGTCGCGATGATCTTCGCGCTCGGCGTCGGCGCACAACTGCTGGCGGCGCGCTTGCGCCTCCCGAGCATCATCTTCTACATCGCGGCCGGACTGGCGATCGGACCGCTGTCCGGGTTCGTCCTCCCGTCACGGTTGTTCTCGCTGGAAACCTTCGGTGCCGGGCCACTCTCGGCGATCGTCGGCCTCTCGGTGGCGATCATCGTCTTCGAGGGGGCCTTCCATCTCCATCTGGACCGGTTGCGCGAAGCGCCGGCGGCGACGTTCAGGCTGGTCACCCTTGGTGCGGGTATCGCGCTTGTCGGGACGGCTGTCGCCGTCAAACTTGCTTTCGGAACCGCCACCTGGGGGTTGTCGTTTTTGATCGGTGCGTTGCTCGTGGCAACGGGGCCGACCGTCATCGCTCCCATCCTGCAGGTCGTGCCAGTTCGGGACCGCGTCGCTGCCGCACTGGAAACCGAGGGGATCGTCAACGACGTGACGGCGGCGATCACCGCGGTCGTGGTCTTCGAGGTTGTCGTTCTCAGCGGTAACCCGCCCGTCGAACTGCTCAGTGCGTTCGCCGAACGCCTCGGCCAGGGCGTTCTGGTCGGGGTGATCGTCGCCGGCGTTGTCTACTACCTGTTGCGGTACATCGACCTCTCGCCGGGCGATGCCCCGCGGAACGCCCGACTGCTGGTGCTCGCCGGCGCGATCGTCTCGTATGCCGGCGCGAACTATCTCTCGGGTGAGGCCGGCGTCGCCGCTGCTGCGACGGCGGGGATCGTCCTGGGCAACCTTGACATCCCCTACGAGGAGGATATCACCGCCTTCAAGGGTGACGTGACGTTGCTCGTGCTATCCTTTGTGTTCATCACGCTGGCGGCGATCCTCGAACTGGAGGTCCTGTTTGATGTCCTGGTGCCCGGATTGATCGTCGCGGTCGCGGTCGCGGCGGTGATCCGACCCCTCTTGATGTACGTCTCGACGGTCGGTGGCCGATTCACCTTCGGCGAACGGGCGTTCATGAGCTTCGTCGGCCCGCGTGGGATCATCCCGGCGTCCGTCGCGACGCTGTTCGCCATCGAACTGCAGTCACAGGGCATGGCCGCCGAGGCCAACGTTCTGATCGGTACCGTCTTCCTGGTTATCCTTGCCACGGCCGTCGTCGAGGGCGGCCTGGCGAGATACGTGGCACAATACTTCGACGTGATACCAATGCGAGTCATCATCGTGGGCGGCGGCCGCGTCGGCCGTGCGCTCGCCGACCGGTTAGAGGATCGTGGAGAGAACGTCGTCATCATCGAGGACGACGAAACACAGGTCGAGGAAATCCGAAACGACGGGTTCACCGCAATTATCGGCGACGGAACGGATACTGACGTGTTACGGGAATCCGGGGCGAACAACGCCAAGACAGTGGTCGCCGCGACAGGCGACGACGACACCAACCTGCTCGTCGCCCAGCTTGCAAGCACGAACTTCGAGATCGAGGACGTCATCGCTCGGGCGAACAACCCCGACAATGTCGAGGCGTTCGAGGATCTGGGTGTCCGGACGATTTCCTCGTCGATGGCGGTCGCGTGGGCGATCGACAACCAGATCGAGCGCCCGGCGATCGCCCACTGGATGACGGACATCGACCGCGTCGGTGACGTTCAGGAAGTGGAAGTGACCAGCGAGAACTTGATCGGTCGGTCCCTCCGCGAGATCGGTCCGGAACTTCCCGATTCCTGTCTGATCGCACTCGTCAACCGTGACGGCGAGACGATCGTTCCGAACGCGGAGTTTACGATCCAGGCAGGCGACAAGGTGACGCTGCTGGGCGAGAGCGATGCCGTCCGCGAGGGCATGGCATTCTGTCACCAGTCATAGAACACGTGATTCGCTGAACGAGATGATCTTTGTGAGGAACACACAAACATGAGTAGCGGTGTCCTGGCCGACGTGGCGATCGTTCTCCTCACGTCGAGTGCGATCTGGCTCGGGAGCGGGTGGCTCGAAGCGGCTAGCGATCGACTCGCTACCCACTACGGACTCCCACAGGTCGTCCAGGGGGCGGTGATCGCGGCCGTGGGATCGAGCATGCCCGAACTCGCGACCGTCGTCATCGCTGGACTGGCCGGCTCGCTCGCCCTCGGCGTCGGTGGGATCGTCGGCTCCGCGATCTTCAACGTTCTCGTCATCCCTGCTCTCGCCGGGCTCTTGACCGACGATCCGATCGAGTCCAACCGAACGCTCGTCTACAAGGAGGCCCAGTTTTACATGCTCGCAGTCTCGGTCCTGCTGATCACGTTCGCGCTGGGGGTCATCTACTACCCCGTCGACGGTGTCGCCCTGGCGGGGACGATCACCCGCCCGCTCGCAGTCCTCCCGTTGGCTCTCTACGGGCTGTACGTCTTCATTCAGTATCAGGACACCGCCGACCACCGGGCAAGTACGGTCCCGCCGACGGATGGCGATGACACCGATCCGCGTCGACAGTGGGGCCTGCTCGCGGCCGGCCTGGTCGTGATCGTTGTCGCCGTTCACTTTCTCGTCGAGTCGGTTTCCGCGCTGGCCGAAACCTTCGGTATTCCTGCCTTTCTACTCGGCGTGACGATCATCGCCGCCGCGACCAGCCTGCCGGACGCGCTGGTGAGCGTCCGCGCCGCTCGGGAGGATCGCGGCGTGACGTCGCTGGCGAACGTCCTCGGCTCGAACACGTTCGACCTGCTGGTGGCGATCCCAGTCGGTGTTCTCATTGTTGGGGACGCGGCAGTCGACTTCGCGATGGCTGTCCCGATGTTCGGCGTGCTCACGGCAGCAACGATCGCGCTTTTCACCGCGCTTCGGACTGATCTCTGGCTGTCCGATCGGGAGGCGCTCGGCTTGCTCGGTATCTACGCCCTGTTCGTGGGCTGGGTGGTCCTCGAAACACTGGACGTGCTCGTCGACCTGTTGCCGAACGCGTGAGCGAGCCCCCGTCACCCTGCCATCACGCGAGTCGCGCCCTGCCATGGTACTAGACGCCGTCGGCTGCTGGTGGGCTCTCCTCTCCGAGTTCCCATGCCGCCGGGATTCAGCAACCTGTGGAGCAGAAACACGCTTCTGTTCGATTCGTCTCTGTCCCTCGGCCGTCAACGCCCCGATCCTTTCTCCGTCCTTGGTGGGTCCCACCGGTAGAATCAGATGGTCTCAGTCACCGGCCTCCGACGGCGGTTCGAGTTCTCCCGGCGCAACGGGCTGATCGCGTACTACATCGTGGGTCTCGCGATCCTCATCGTCACCTACACAGTCGTCTACAACACGGCACTGCTGGTACTCGAGGGGGAATCCCAGTCTTCGCCTCCCTCGAGTTCATCGTCCAGACGATGACGACGACGGGGTACGGTCAGGACGCCGGGCTGTGGAGCCATCCCCTGATGTTCATCTTCGTGACACTGGCCTAGCTTTCGGGGATCGAAATCGGCTTTTTGACGCTCCGGCTGATCATCATCCCCCCTGTTCTCGGTGTCCGAACGCAATCTCGACGACCGGCTGTCGCCCAAACACGACCACGTCATCGTTTGTGAGTACCGCCGGGACTCGGCCGTGTTCCTGGACGAGCTCGACGAATTCGGGATCGAGTACGTCCTGCTGTCAGCTGACCGCGACGCGGCGACCGCGCTGAGTGACGACGGCTACGCGGCCATCCACGACTCCCCGCAGGACGCCGCCGCGCTGGAGCGGGCCGGGATCGACGAAGCGCGGGCCGTCATCACCGACGCCGGTGACGCCACCGTCAACACCATCCTGACGGTCCGATCGGTCGATCCCGACGTCGAGATCATCGCCCTGACCGACGACAGCGACATGCGGGAGATCCTCCTCGAAACCGGCGCGGACAGCGTCCTCTCGCCTCACGGCGTCCTCGGACATCGACTCGCCGAGAAGGCCGTCTCCGCGTTCAGTGCCGAGCTGTCCGACACGATCGACGTCGGAACCGACCTCGAGGTGACGGAGGTCCCGATCCCCCACGGGAGCCAGCTTATCGGGACCCGGATCCGGGACTCGGAGATCCGCGAGCGGACCGGCGCGACCGCCGTCGGCGCGTGGATCGACGGCGAACTCCAGTTGCCCCTGGATCCGGACGCGACCATCCAGCCCAACACCGTGTTGATCGTTACCGGTTCACACGACTGCCTGACAGTGTTCGGCGATGTCGTCCGCTCCGCCCACGCGTTCGATCGCCACGAGCGTATCGTCGTCGAGGACGACGCCGGCCACACGACGACTCTCGATCCCGACCGCTCCCTCACGGGCGAGGAACGCATCACGGTCGTCGGCTCCGACGAGTCGATCCAGCAGTTCCTCCGCCGGTACGACGCCTCGCCGACGGATATCGAGGGGTGAACGCTGTCGAGGCCGCCGAGACCCATGCGCGTCTGCCCACACTCTTCAAAATCGATACTCGCAGCTTCGGCCGCTCGATCCTGGATTTCTGTCTGCTGACAGTGTATTCTCGATAGATAGATCGTATGGGAATTAGTTTTCGCTGATGGAAACACTCAGGAAACACGCGTTTTGGAGTCTGAAACCAACGATATCACTGGTGATACTGTTCTCTCAAGAGATAGGATCGCTAAAACTAGCGAAATCGGGACAGAGAAGCGTTCTGATACGCTATTATCACGACGAGGTGTTGTGAGACTTCACAGTCTGAGCCGGATTGGTGGCGGGACGATCCGTATTCTGGCTATTCACTTGATTTTCTCCAGTTTTATACCTATTTATCAAATTTTTGCTTGCTTTTTCATGCGGAGAATAGACGTACGGTGATTTAAGTGGGTGTAGGGTGTCTACTTACGTAGAAACGCCTTTTGAGGGCGCAACCCACAGCGATCGAACTATGACAGAGGAAGACAGCAAATTCACACGGCGGCGTGTACTGGGCGGATTGATTACGGTCGGGGCCGCGAGTGCGGCGGCTGGTGCCGGGACGTTTGCGCTGTTCAGTGATTCGGAAACGAGTGACGGAAACACGGTACAGGCAGGAACGATAGAGCTTACAACTAATGAGGCTAGCATAAGCACCTTCACATTTGATGGAATAAAGCCGGGGGGGTCAGCGAATGAACATACGTGGACTCTAAAAAACACTGGGAGTATATCTGGTTCCTTAGATGTGTCTGTCACTGTCTCCGACAATAACGACGATGAGTCTATCACTGGCGATATCGATAAGGAAAAGTTTGCGAAGGCCGTGCAGGTGGATACCCTCAATTATGACGGCGGTCTGATTAGCAACATCAGTGGCGAAACGGATCCCAACGACGTATTCGACAATTCAAGTGCCAATCCTTACGAGTCCCTTTACGATTTAGCGAACAATGCCGATGGGGATGATGATCTAAGCAATCATGTAGATCCTGGAGATGGAACAGATTTCAAAATCGGACTCAGCTTGCATGAAGACGCTGGTAACGATTTCCAAGGCGAAGGAGTGGATGTAACGTTTGAGTTCATGCTGAACCAGCAGGACGGCCAATAAATCCGTCTTCGAAGCCCATTCCGAGTCCCGAAAGTGGGAAAGATCTTCTGGATAGTTGAGTACGATACAATTCAGAGAAACGACGGCAAGACACACTCGCGTAATGTCGGACGAGGGAAAGAAAGTCACCCGGCGACGGCTGCTCGGCGGTCTCGTGACCGTCGGTGCCGCCAGTGCCGCCGCCGGGGCAGGGACGATGGCACTTTTCTCCGATACTGAATCCAGCACTGGGAACACTGTACAAGCCGGCACACTGAATCTCTCGTTCGACAGCGGCGGCTCGTTCGCGTTCAGTGGGAATCTAAAACCGAACGAAACGACTACGAAAAGCGTGACGCTGGTTAGTGACGGATCGCTCTCGGGATCGCTTGATGTCGACGTGGATTACACCGAAGACGACGGCAACACCGGGAATCACGACAAGACGGCCCAGGAGTTCGCCCAGAACCTGGAAGTCCAGACCCTCGATTACGATAACACTGATCTCACCGGAAGGATAGATGGTGGCTCGCCACCTACGCTTTTTGACCTCAAATATAATGATCAGACCTCGGGGGAAGCGACACCGAACGATCTAACGGACCTGCCAGATCCTGGCGACGGAACGACTTTTACTGTCGGCTTCAAACTGAAGGACGTCAAGAACAAGTTCCAGGGCGATGGCGTGGCGGTTACGTTCGACTTCCATCTGAACCAGAATGACAGTCAGTAACCGGATAGCGAGCGCACACGACGGTGATCGGTCGTGAGTCGATCACTGCCGGCCGTGCGCGCGATCGACTGGCGGCGGACTGGCAAACTTCTCGGAACGGTGTTGTTCATCGCCGTCGTCCTTCTGTTCGTCTCGATCGCGATCCCCCAGATCGTTGGCGCTGACCAGAGTTACGTTGTCCAATCCGACAGTATGTCGCCGACGATCGATGCGGGATCGGTCGTATACGTGGCTGATGTCACTCCCGACCGATTGTCCGAGAACGAGATAATCACGTACCGTCGTGGATCCGAGAATCCGGTGACACATCGGATCGTGGAGGTCGTTGAGCGCGATGGTCAAGAGTTGTACCGCACGAAGGGCGACGCGAACGAGGGGCCCGATCCGACTCTTGTCTCGGCGGATCAGGTCATCGGTCGGGTTGCTTTTTCGATTCCGTATATGGGGTACGTCGTCGCGTTCGCCGGCACGGATCTTGGTATCGCGTTACTGATTATTGTCCCTGCGTTGCTGTTGGCAGCGACTGAGCTATGGGAATTGTTTGTAGCCCGGGATGAGGACGAACCGGAACGTACAGAGGGTGAAACCGGATGACTGTCCCGCTTCGGTCCTTTGCGGCTGTACTCTGTGTGGTCCTATTCGTGACGGCTGGTAGCGCGGCCACCGTCAGTTACTTCTCAGACACCGAGCAGGCGTCCGGAACGATCCAGGCTGCGGACTCGTTCCAAGGTGGTGGTCCGGGCGGTGGTACACCGCCAGGAAAGAAGGCGTACAATGATGCCGATGGCGATGGTGAGTACGATTCTGACGAACAGACAATTAACAAGAACCGTCTTCGAGATTTCAACGATCCCGACGCTAACCTTGTCATTCCAAGCGATATCGGTTCAGTGTCACGGAACGGAAACGGTAATGTCTCGATTACGGCAAAGAGCATCACCTCATCTGCTGGTTTTGATGCCAAGAACGGTGGTATTCATCTCAATGCGACGGATGGGGAAATATCGATCAGTGCGGACTCGGTGATCGGCCAGACTGGCGACGTCACGATTGAAGCGACGAAAGACATTGATCTCAATGGGGTAACAGTTGAGAGTGATAACGGGGCGATCACCGTCAGTACTGACGGACATCTTGATCTGGATAATGCACATCTATCGAGTAATTGTGACATATACCTACAGGCACAGACGATCACTGCCCAGTCAACCACTATCGATTCCGGGAGAGCTATCGACATCACTGCTGATTCCGATCTGGATATCGACGACGCGACACTTACGAGCTCAGGGAGCTATGATATAGATCTACAGGCACAAACGGTCACGGCCCGCTATGCGTCCGTACAGGCATCGAACGGTGGCACTGTCTTGAACGCCACTAGCGGAACACTCGATGCGACTGGTGCGGACATGACCGGTGGAAACGCAGGGATCGTGCTTGAATCGGTCGGATCGATGTGGCTGAACGATTCCACACTCACGACGCAGAACGGTGATGTGACCGCGGATCTCGGGACTAGCGCTACAACGCTGTACGTGGACAACACGGATATCGAGTACACCAATACTCTTGTCTACGATCCTGCTGATATCTCCATCGTGGGAACTCCGAAACAGGGGCTTGGCGCTGTCAGCCCAAGTTCGAATCCCTGACTAGCCAGAAACAGTGGGAACATTCGTATATCACACCATTTTGGCAATGGGTACTCATTCTCAACTCATTAAATATCGCCACTGATACTTGCATCGCCAACGATTAGGGCTGTCAGTTCAATTAGTAAATGATGGCAACGGCCCGCCCTGAATGGCTCCACCTGGATGGCTCTCCCTTCGAAGAGGATTCCTTCCGCAACGTGTGGTTGCTCGCGCTGGCGACCTACGGCGTCGGCGACATCGTCACGACGATCACGATCGCCTATTTCAGCCGGATCCACGTCGAGGCGAACCCGATCGTCAACCTCTCGATCGATCTCTTCGGCGGCGGCGGTTTCCTGGCGATGAAGTTACTCGTGTTCTATCTCTGTCTCGGGATCAGCATCTGGGCCGGCCGCCTCGAAGACGATCGCCTGCTGTTTTACGGGCCGCCGATCTTCCTCGCCCTCGTCGGCACGGTGATCACGGGGATCAACCTCGGGTTGCTGTTTTCCTGAACGCCGCTGTCCCGAATTCGCGACTTACGAGACCGCCTCGTCGGCGTCGAGGGCCGGTTCGTCGATGTATCGCTCTTTCCAGGTCCCCCGGAGGAACCACGCGACGCCAAGGACTGCGCCGACGATGTTGCCAAGCGCCATCCCGACCCAGACGCCGGTCGCGCCCCACTCGAAGACGAACACGAGGGCGTAGACGCTGGTAACGCGGCCGACCCACAGGGTCATGATCGAGATGACCATCGCCGTCCGGGTGTTGCCGGCTCCCCGGAACGCCCCGAGGATCACCTGCGTGACACCGATGAACGTGAACTCGACCGAGCGGATCCGGACGTACTCGACGCCGTTTGCGATCGTCGCGGCCGCGTCGGGCACGTCGCCCATGAACGCGCCGACGATCGGCTCGGTGAACACGACGGCGACGACGGCCACGACCGCCATGACTCCTGCCCCCGTCCCGGCGGCCAGCCAGGTCGCCCGGGACGCCCGGTCCGGCCGGTTGGCTCCCAGATTCTGGCCCACCATGGTGTCGATCGCCCGGCCCAGCCCCATCGCCGGCAGGAAGACCAGCGAGATGAGCCGGTTGCCCAGGCCGTAGGCGGCGACGACTGGCGGCGTGAACGTGACGATCATGGCCGTCAGCGTGATCATCGCCAGGGCGCTGGTCGATTGCTCGACCATGCTCGGGGTTCCCAATCGAATGATATCTCTGATGACCGGGAAATCGGGCCGCAGATGCTCGAACGTGACGGCGGGGCCGATGCCCGTGCCGAACAGCAGCCAGAGGCCGATCGCCGTGCCGACGCCTCGAGAGAGGATCGTCGCCAGTGCTGCGCCTTCGATACCGAGGCCGGTAAAGCCAGTCGCGGCTTCCAGGGTCGCTTCCAGGCCGCCGAGGCCGACCCACTCGAACAGGGGATTGCCGGCAAATCCGAAGATGAAGAAGGGATCGAGGACGACGTTCAACCCGACGGAGACCACCATCACGAACATCGGGGTCCGCGTGTCGCCGTACCCTCGCATGAGCGCCGAGAAGATGAAAAACCCGAACATCAGCGGAATCCCCATGAAGATGACCTCCATGTAATCAGCCGCCAGCGGGATGACCGACGCCGACGTCTCGGGATCGCTCGGGAGGAGTTCGAGCGCTGGGCGGGTGTAGAAGTACCCGACGACCCCGATCACGACCGACAGCAATCCGACGAACGAGACGGTCTGGCCGGTCACGTGGCCGGCTGACCGCTCACCCTTCGCACCGGTGTACTGGGCGACGAGGATCGCCCCGGCGGTCGTAAAGCCGCCCGCGACGGCGATCAGCAGGAAGATCAGCGGAAAGGCGAGACTGATCGCGCCGACGGCGTCCGCCGAGAGTCGGCCGAGCCACAGCGTGTCGGCGATGTTGTAGGTGACCTGCAACAGCTGAATGACGACGATCGGCCAGGCCAGGCCGATCAGCGGCCGGATGAGGCTCCCCTGGGTGATCGAGTCACCCGAGTCGTCCCCATCGCTCGGGTCGGCTGTGGACTCGGGACCGTCCGAGTCGAGGTCCGGCCCGTCGTCATTCGGGTCTGGCCCCTTGGCGGACGATGATGATGGGTCAGTCCCACTGCCGTCCGACTTGTCACTGGGGGGACGATCGTTCACTGCTCTCCCCGATGTTCGGCCACTCAATCAACGTTGTGATCCCGGAGCACGCAGACCGCGTCGTCGACGCCGGCCACGTTCGACGCGAACAGTGGCGTTATGCCCCCCGACGCCCGGTGTGGTAACGATGGCCGCTTTCGAACCGGAGACGAACGTCCCCCGGGACGAGTTCGACTTCGAGATCCGACCGACGAGCGACCAGTCCTTCGCGGACGCCCTCCGGAGGGCCCGGGACGGCAGCCGGCTGACCGTCGCGGACGCGATCGAACTTCTGACGACCGGGAGCGACGCGCCGGGGATCGACCGCGAGCGCAAGGAGGCCGTCCTCGAGGCCGCTGATCGCCGGCGTGCCGAGGTCGTCGGCGAGGAGGTCACTGTCGTCGCCAACCTCAACAACAACGTCACGACCGCCTGTGATACGGGGTGTCTGTTCTGTAACTTCAAGGATAGCGCCGAACAGTTCCGTGCCGACCGACCGGACGATCACCCGGGCTTTACGAAGACGCCTGCAGAGTCCCGCGAGATCGTCGCCGAGGCGGTCGAGCGCGGCATTTACGAAGTGACGTCCGTCTCGGGGCTCCACCCTGCCTTCGCCTTGGACGAGGAGCACCGCGAGCTGCTGGAGGCCGTCGATCCCGCGGACCGGGGGACGGTGAACTACCGCCCGCCCGACGCCTACACAACCGACCCCGGCACGTACGTCGAACAGATCGAGGCGATGTCCGTCGGGGACGTTCACGTTCACTCGATGACCCCGGAAGAGGCCGCCCACGCCCGTCGTGGCACTGACTGGGACTATCGCGAGGTCTACCGTCGGCTCGCCGATGCCGGGCTGGACAGCGTCCCCGGCACCGCTGCCGAGATCCTCGTCGACGAAGTTCGGGACGTGATCTGTCCCGCCAAGATCGACACCGGCGAGTGGCTCGCGGCGATGGAAGCTGCCGCCGACGTGGGACTCGACGTCACGTCGACGATCATGTACGGCCACGTCGAGAACGAGGCCCACCGGGCGCTCCACCTGAAACGGGTCCGTGATCTCCAGGACCGAACGGGCGCGATCACGGAGTTCGTTCCGCTCTCCTTTGTCCACCCGAACACGCCGCTGGCGGAGAACGGCATGGTCGACAGCGGGGCGACCCGATCGGAGGACGAACTCATGATCGCCGTTTCGCGACTCTTCCTCGACAATATCGAGCACATTCAATCGTCATGGGTCAAGTACGGCGACGAGTTCGGGCTGAAACTGCTGTCCTGCGGTGCCGACGATTTCATGGGGACGATCCTCTCCGAGGAGATCACCGCGCGCGCTGGCGGGGACTTCGGCCAGTATCGCTCGTTCGCGGATTACGACGAACTCATCCGGTCGGTCGGTCGCCGGCCCGTCGAGCGCTCGACGGATTACCGACAGCGAGAGCCGATCCGCGGTGAGCCACCGGGCCCCCGACTCGGCCCGCAAGCCGACGGGACGCCACTGCTCGATGACAGTGCTTGATCGAGCGCCCGTGTGCGAAGCATCGACATCTCGGGGTGACCAGTCTCGGCACGGAGTGTTTGCCGACAGTATCACTACTCGGGTTATTGCCCTCCAGATCGACCGAGTGCGTCACGATCGAACAGGGACGCCGAGGTAAAATTGCGTGTCAGAGGCGCCACCCCGGCACTAAATATAACGGGGCCGAGACAGTGAAATATTGGTGCCTCACATCCGAGGTGGATTTAAATATTCGGCCGAACACCGACGTGTATGCGGTATCTCCGCGCGGTGTTCACCAAGGACGGCGGGGCGATACATCCCTGGGGAGAGACGTTGGCTCGGGACGAATCGGTGCTTCGGGGGCCGATGTACGTGATGGAGATGGTCGACGACGAGGTCGCGAAAATGCTCTGCCGGGTCTATGGCGATGTCGAGCATGGCTTTGGGCTAACCCGTGATCACCCGCTTGTCAGGACTGCAACGCTTGTGGACGCTGCTCGTGGGCTGCTCTCGTTGCGCGTCGAGATGCCGACCGAACCACGACAGATGCTCCGGTTCCAGCGAGAGACTGACATCATCCTGGTGATGCCCCTCCAGTTTCGCCAGACGGACGGCGCGCCGGTCGCGACACTACTCGGCGACGACGAGTCCTTCGACGACTCACTGGACGCTGTCCCGGCGGCTGTCGACGTCGAACTGCTCGAGACGGGCGAATACGAACCCGAACCTGACGATCCGATTGCGTCCCTGACGCCGACCCAGCAGCGGGTGCTGTTGAGCGCTGTCGAGGAGGGCTACTACGAGTGCCCGCGCGAGGCGACACAGGATGAGCTGGCCGATGCTGTCGATCTCGCGCCGGGCACCGTCGGTGAACACCTCCGGAAGATCGAGTCGCGAGTGTTCTCACATCTCGTCGAATGACGCTGGCCCACCGTTTCGATCACCCGTCTACCGACCCGGTCACGCGACGCCATCTTCAGGGTCGTGGTAGCTTGGTCGAACACTCCCCACAATAGGAGTAGGACGTGTCGTTCGTCGCCCCGCATTCGGGACAGCGAAGGTACAGCTCGCCGTCTTCGTAGGCCGTGGTCGGCTCGCGGTCGGCTTCTCGGCCGTTCCGGTCGGGGAGACCCCCGTGAGATTGATCGGGCTGCGTTCCCCACGACGAGGTGGCGGGCAACGTATTTCGCCAGCCGCTTTTCCAGCTGGCCACGCCACCGGCTGCGAACAGTACGATACTGCCGGCGACGAACGCGATGTCGACTGTCGTCAGGTTCGCCAGCGACCGCTCCGGCGGGGCGAGAAACGGCCCGACGCCCCCGAGAACGAACAGGGTGACACCTGCCATGTAACAGCCGAGGGCGAGCGCCTGCCAGGCCAACGCCGATCGGAGTGACTCGCGCATGTCTCTCACTGACGGGCCGAACCAGTATCAAAGTGGCCGTCAGCACAGCGCTTGGGGCGCGAGCACTGCGCGAGACCGCTCGTCGGCGGTGTCTTTGACGAAGGTGGCGTCCAAATTCAGTGACGCGTGTCACCCGCGCCCCTGTCGCGCTGTATCGCATCCGGGTACTCGACCAATCCGAACGGAGCCGTGTTTTTTCGTGGACGGGTCGCTTGCTCGCCTTGCCCCCCGCTTCACTCTTGGCCGCCCTGCCACTGCATCTCGCCCTCCCGTGGAGCGTAAAAGCACGGCCATTTGACGTTGCCGGCCAAAGAGTCAGGATCGGGCGCAGAGAGATTGTTCGTGCTGATGAACGACTGCTCCAGCTTTTCGACGATCGGTATCATCGGTAGATCCTGATGGGAAACCCACGCGAGTTCCTCGACGATCGGCTTGACGTCGTCGCCACGAGCCATCGAGAGATCCGCGAGGTGCTGCTGGACATCGACCGACATGGTGCCGTCTCCGTCCATGGCGGGAACCGTGATCTCGGTGCCTTCCTCGCCACCGGGGTAGCTGTGAGCGTTGCCGTAGGCTCGCCCGAACACCCAGTCCAGCGGGAAATACGGGAACGACGACCGTGCGTAACCCGACGACCACGGGCGGGCAGCCATCTTGAACTCGCCGCTGGCGACAATCCTATAGATGTTGTTGACGCGGTTCAGTCGTGCGTCGAACCCGGCCTGGGTTAGCTGGGAAACCGTTGCCTGGATCACCGTCACCCAGTCACTCCAGCTACCCGGCACTGAGATGTCGAAGGAAACGGTGTCGCCGTCCATCGCCCAGATACCGTTGGCGTTTTTCTCGTAGCCGGCGTCTTGCATGCGTTCGGCGGCTTTCGCTTTGCCTCCCTGCATTGGGCCGAACGTCCCATCGACGTCAATCCATTCATCCTGCACGCTCGCGGAGATCGCGGCTGGGGTCGGGAATGCCGTCTTGACCCGCGGACCACCGGCGCTCCGGACAGCTTCGCGGCTAATCGCATGCGTGATGGCCTGGCGAACCGGTCGCTTTGAAATGTGGGGCGCGGTGTCCGGATCGTGCTGGGGCAGTAGCCCGACGCCCCAGTTGCCGGGGAAGTTGTACTCCTGCCAGTGATCCGGGAGCTCCGCTTTGACATTCGCCGGGGTGAACGCACTCATCACCGTGTCCACCTCATCGGCTAACATCGCGTCCCACTTGGCCTGGTTCCCCGGGTAGGTCCGGAACCGGTACCGCTCGAAGTTGACGTTATCGGCGTCCGGGTGCTCGGGGTTGCGTTCCATGAGGTACTGCTCGGAGTCCTTCCTCATTTGGCCGAAGATACCCGAGACGTAGTGGGGCTCGTTGGGTTCCATGGCCTGAATATCTCTGCCGACGCCCTCTTCGCCGTCTACCCAAAAGCGCTGATAGAACTCGTCGTACGGTGGTGCCATTTTGGCCTGTTGCAACTGCGAGAAGATCGAAAACTCGAGGATCGTCTTGTTGACAGACTTCTTCGTCTCGATCACGAGGGTTTTGTCGTCGGGTTCGTCGAACGATTCGAAGATCTCCGAGAACGGTGCCCCGGTCGCGAGATTCATCACGATGTTGGCCTTGACATCCTCGGCCGTCACCTCGTCCCCGTCCTCGTATTTATGTGGATCACGGATGTCCAGCGTGATTGTCGTCCCGTCAATCGACCAGTTATCGATGAGGCGGGGGATCCAGACGTTGTTCTCCAGATCATACTGCACAAAGCGCTCGTAGGCAGCCCACCGCCCCCAAATGTATGGCCAGCCCGCGTACTGGGAGTTCCAGTCCAGCATGTCCATCGAACGGGCGTCGACGGAGTCAACCGTGACGTCGTAAACCGTCTCATCGTCCGCTTCCTCGTTCGTCTCTTCCTCCGTCTCTCTTCCTTCCTCAGTCGTCTCTTCCGCTTCGGTTTCAGTCGGTGTGTCGGACTCGGTTTCAGTCGGTGTGTCCGTGTCAGTCTCCGTCGGCGTGTCGGTCTCTGTCGGTGTGTTCGTGTCTGTTGTCGTCGGTGTGTCCGTTTCAGTTCCTGTCGGCGTGCTCGTGGGTGTCTCCGTGTTCCCATCATCGTCCGGCCCCAGCGTGGTGCATCCTGCCCCGGCACTCACTCCGACCCCCGCGAGACTGAGGAACAATCGTCGCGTCGTCTGCATATCTGTCCCCAGGGCTCTGTCTCGTGATGAGTCGGTCTCTTGTTGGTTTGCCGGGTCGGATTGCTCCACACTGGACACTTTTTTGTCCTCCCGTGATGCTGCCGGGTGAACGTCGTCATCTGTCGCCATGATGGATTATCCTCTCACAACATCGGTTTGAAACTATCGGAAATCTGTTTCTCGCCACTCGCCGAGCAATCCTGCTTTCAGGTCCCTGTTTCGTCCGTCGATGTCACTGTCGAGACCGTTGCCAATACCTGCTCGCTCAGCCAGTCTTCGTCCACGTAGCGATCGTAGACCGGTAACCGCTCGCGTAGCGGGACACCCGCATCGTCTGCGATCGCGCGGAGTTCGTCCAGTGCCGGCCAGGCGTAGTCGGGATTGACGTGGTCATCGGTGACCGGGGAGACACCGCCAAGATCGTCGACGCCGCAGTCGAGCAGGTCGCGCGTCCGGGCCAGATTCGGCGGGACCTGGACGCTGACCGTCTCTGGCAATCCCGCCCGTGCCATCGCGACCGTCCGGCGCATCGTCTCCAGACTCGGCGGCTCGCGATCCCAGCGTTCGTTCGGCGAAACGGGCTGGACGATCACCTCCTGGACGTGGTTGTACCGCTCGTGGAGGGCAGCGATTGCCAGCAGGCTCTCGGCGCGATCCGCCCAGTCCTCGCCGATGCCGACCAGAATCCCGGTTGTGAAAGGCACGCCGAGTTCCCCTGCCGTCCGGATCGTTGCGAGTCGTTGGCCCGGCTCTTTGCGGCGCGAACCCGAGTGGGCCTCAAGATCGGCGGTTGTCTCTAGCATCACACCCATGCTCGCGTTCAGATCGGCGACTTCGGCCATCTGCTCGCGGGTCTGATCGCCCGGATTGGCGTGGGGCAGCAGTCCCTCCTCCAGCGCGATCTCGCAGGCCTCCCGGAGATAGGTGTGAATCGAGTCGTGGCCCCACTCGGCGAGTTGGTCGTAGATTGCGTCGTAGCGGTCGTCGGGATCGTCGCCGAAGGTAAAGAGGGCTTCCGTACAGCCGGCGTCGGCCCCCTCCCGGCAGATCTCGCGGACGTCTTCGGGCGAAAGCAACGAGGCCTGGCCCGGCGGATCGTAGTACGTACAGTAGGTGCAGGTGTACCGGCAGGCCGTCGTCAATGGGATGAAGACATTTCTGGCAAAGGAGAGGTGGTCGGGGCCGCCGTCCTCGCCGGGTCCGGCGACGTCCTCGGGGCCGACCGACAGCAGTCGCTCGCGCTCGGCCGGATCGATCGTGACGTCGACGTCGTATTCCTCGGCCCCGGGGATCACGTCCGGGTTTCGGATCACGTCGGTCAAAAACGTTCTGTCGACGGCAGTCGCGAACGTCGAACTGCAACGCTGAATTGCGCTGAAATAGCCATATTTATACTCGATCCGGTCAGGACATTACTCTGAGATGGAACGAAACGCGGAGCTCCTTTTTGCCGTCAGCATCTATCTCGTGTTAGTGTCGATATTATTTAAAATACCGAAGGAAAACCTGGGCCTGTCAGTGCTTTTCCTGACGATGAGTGCAGCCACACTACTTGCGGGGATCAACGTCGAGAAGCGGTTCGTGGAGATCAACTGGCGAGATCTTTGACGGGACGACAGCGGCGGTCACCGCTGGACGCTGACACGGCCCTCGTCCATCGAGAGGTCGAATCCGTGTTCGCGAAGCCACGCCGCCGCCCGGCCCTCACCATGTAACAGCACCTCGGCGAGGTCGTCGGGTTCGTCGACGTCACTCGCCAGCCGGAAGGAGTCGACCTCGACAGTGTCCGCGCCGATTTCCTCGGCGATCGATCGGTGGTCCGTGATCGAGGCGTCGTGATAGTCGACGCGGAAGTCGTGATGGCGGGCCACGAACGCGTTGGTTCCGCCGCCACGGCCCGGGGCCAGGACGACCTCGCCGCCGGCCCTGAACAGTCGATCCAGTGCGTCAGGCGTCACAAGCGCCAGATCGGCCATAACGACTGCGACCGGTCCGTCAGCCACCGCCAGTTGGTCGTTCACGGCCGCGTCGAGCGACCGTTCGTCGACGACGACGGGCCATTCGCACTCGACGTCAGTCGTCGCGAGGATCGTCGGCTCGAAGCTGATGGATTCGATCGTCTCCGCGACGTCTGCAAGCATCGCGCGTGCGAAATCCCGTCGCTCCGGAGCGTCGAGAACGGGGGCCAAACGGGTTTTCGGATCGCGACCGTCGAACGGAACGACGACGTGCATCTACCGGAGTTTGTCGTAGTCGTTCTGCTGGGAGCGCCAGTAGTAGATCCCGCCACCGATCAGCGCGAGCACGACGAGTGCGCCCACACCGTACAGGACCAGCTGGGTGGTCTGGGCGGACTGCTTGGCGGATTCGGCCGTGTCTTTCGCATCCTCAGCGAGGCTGCGAGCTTGCTGGAAGTTCTCGCCGCCGCCGTTGAAGACGCCGATCGCGTTGTCGAGTGTGTCACGGGCGTCCTGGCTGCTTGCGTTCTCGACAGCTGTACTCGCCTCGTCGAGCAACGCGCGAGTTTGGCTACTGTTTTCCGTGTAGTGATGGATCGAGATAGTCTCGATGTCGTTTTCGTTGTTCCCTTCGATCCGGGTGAAGTCGGCCCCGACGAACGACTGTGGCGGATCATAGGAGAACGTCTCGACCGGGGGAACGTCCCCGGTGATCGAGACGTCGATACGGTCGAGGTTCTCATCGCTGGTGATCGGTACCTCGAAACTCGTCGAACCGTCGAAGCGGGTCGTATTTTCGTCTCCGCTGGGTGTGATTTTCGTGACTTCCCAGCCGGTCACGTTCCGGAGTTCGGTCGTCCCGTTGAGCGTCCACTCCGACGAGGGCTCGTAGACCGCAGAAATCGTCGCCGAGACAGTGATTTCTTCGCCGACCTGTGCCTCTGCTGGTGCGTCCGGTGAGACGGAGACGGCTGTAACGACGCCGACCCCGGCGAACGCGACCATCAGCACCGCCAGTAGGGTGACCCCCTTAGAAGAGCGGATCCAACTCATCTTCATCATCTTCTACCAACGCCTCTAAGTTCTCTTCGCTTTCGTCCCGGATGTCGTCGATGTTGTCCTGGGCCTCGATGGCGACCTGCTGGAGCTCCTTGATCCGGGGGACGTTGTGGACCCCAGAGAGCAGGATGACGCTTGCGACGTATCCCGAATCGGAGACGGGGTAGTCCCCGCCCCGGACTTCCATGCTGCCGGTCTGCTCTTCGAGCCACTTTCGCCCGCGTTCGATACCCTTCCGATTGAGGTGGCCGGGTGGCCCCGAGAGTACGAGCAGCGCGCGCTCGGACCCGTCGATCTCACAGGGCAGCGTCAGCCGGCCAAGTGCGGCCTTTCGGACCAGCGACGTGATGCGGTTGGTCGTGTTCGCCGACTCCATCGAGTCCGCGGAATCGTCGCCGCGGAACCGCGAGAGCAATCCGCTGGAATCGTCGAGATCGACCTCCTCGGCCGCGTACCCGACTGTCGAGACGCCACCGCCCGCGAGCGTGTTGATGATCTCGCTGGAGTCGACGACGCTCTCGGCGACCTCGCCGCCGTGTTCGACTTCACCTGCGCCAAAGAGGATACCAAAGCGTTTGACGATCTCGTCGTTGATCTCCGCGTAGCCCGCCTCCATGGACTCGCCTGTTTTCCGCCAGGCGTCGTTGTCGAAGACGAGGAGATTGTCCACTTCCCGGACGAACGTCTGGAACGACCGGGCGGCGTTGAGCGTGTAGATGCCACCCTCGTCGCTGCCGGGCAGGATCCCGAGGCCGTAGACCGGCTCGGTGTAGATCCGCTTCAAGTGTTTGGCGAGAACCGGCGACCCGCCCGAGCCCGTTCCGCCGCCGAGCCCGGCGATGATGAGGAACGCGTCGATCTCGTGGACAGGGATATTGTCGATGGCCCCCTGGATTTCGTCGATGTCCTCCTCGGCGATCTCCGCGCCGAGTTCGTTGTCCGCACCGACGCCATGCCCCTTGACCCGCGCCTGTCCGATCAGGACCCGGTTCTCCTCTGGGACGCGTTCGAGGCCGAGCAAATCAGCCTTAGCGGTGTTGACCGCGACCGCCGACCGGACAATCCCGCTGCCCGTCCTGTCGTCGTACTCCAGGAACTTGTCGACGATCTTCCCGCCGGCCTGCCCGAAGCCGATCATCGCGAGTTTCATAAGTGTGCCTCTTGGCGTGAAAACAGTCGGAATGTGCGTATAAGCTTTTTGCCCCGTTCCCGAGCCTGATACTCAGAAACAGGAAGCTGCCGGCCACGTGCCCCTTCAGACGCCGTCGAGGTAGTCTTCGAGCGTGAACAGCACGTCGGGTTCGGTGCCGAAGGCCGTCACGTCGTTGTCAGCAGTGGTGTTGTCGAACCGCAGCGAGCGGTACTGGTCTTTCCCCATCGGGAACCCGGGGATCGCCCCGGCGACCGAGAGGCCGACGCCGGCCAGCGCCATCGGGACGGGGACGACCGCGACCTTCCCCCGAACGAGTTTGGCGATCTGCTTGAGCGTCAGTCTCTCGGGTCCGCCGAGTTCGTAGGTTTCCCCAGCCCGCTCGTCGTCCTCGACGCAATCTGCGAGCATCGGCGCGAGGTCCTCGACCCAGATCGGCTGGAATCGCGTCTTCCCGCCGCCAGGCAGCGGCGCGACCAGCGGCGGCGTGAGCTTCTTCGTAAAGCCGACGAACTCCCCGCCGTCGCCGAAGATCACCGAGGGACGGACGATCACCCACTTCAGGGCGGACTCCCGGACGACTTCCTCGGCCCGCCCCTTCGCGCGGATGTAGTGCGTTGGCCCCTCGGGGTCGGCTCCCAGCGCGCTCATCTGGACGAAGCGCTCGACGCCTTCGTCCTCGGCGGCCGCGACCAGGTTCTCGGTGCCGCCGAGGTGGATGCGCTCGTGCATCTCGTTGCCGCCGCTCGGGATGAACAGCGGCGAGAGCGCCACCAGGTTCACGAGGACGTCCACGCCCTCGACTGCCGGTTCGATCGACGAGCGATCGGTCACGTCGCCCGCGACTGTCTCCACGCCGTCGGGAAGCACGGTCGGATCGGGATCACGCGACAGCGCCGTCACGTCGTGGCCGCGCTCGTCCAGTTCTGCACAGAGGTGTCGGCCGACGAAGCCGTCGCCGCCAGTGACAAGGACATTCATACCACGACATTTGGTCTCACGCACCCTAAACCTACGGTGGCCGGCAAGCCGGACGGGATGGTACACAGCCACTTCCTCACGACGAGCCGGCGGGCTTACGTATCCCGGGTTCGATCGATCGCTATGCTCATCACGCTCGAAGGGATCGACGGCAGCGGGAAGTCCTCCGCCTGGGAATCCTTGCGGGAGCACGCCGCCGACCTCGACCCCGATTTCACCTTCACCCGGGAGCCGACCGAGTCGTGGTATGGCGAGGCCGTCCAGCGCTCGATTCAGGAAGACGACGCCGACTCTCTCGCCGAGCTGTTCCTCTACACTGCCGACCACGCCGCCCACCTCGCGAATACGGTCCAACCAGCCCTCGACCGCGGCGAGGTCGTCGTCTCCGATCGCTACTCGGACTCGCGATATGCCTACCAGGGTGCGACGCTCGAAGACCGGCTGGACGATCCCCTCGCCTTCGTCCGGGAGATTCACGAGCCCTGGACGCGACCGCCTGACGCGACGATTTACCTCGACGTCGACGCCGAGACCGGGGCTGAGCGCAGCGGCGGGACGAACAAGTTCGAGCGCGTCGAGCACCTGCGGGCTGTTCGGGCGAACTACGAGCGACTGATCGACGATGACCCGGACCGGTTCGTCCGGATCGACGCGACTCGAGCAGCTGAAGCGGTACGGGCGGACGTTTTCGATGCGGTCGAACGGTTGCTTTCAGAACAATAACCGTTCTCGGAGTCCACTCGGACGAACGGATCTTACATCCGATCCGGCGGCTCTTGAAGCAATCACTCCGACTCACAAAGAGGACTACTTGTTCGCCTGTCCCTCAGCACTTTCGTATCCTTCCTGCATCCATCCCAGCAGGTATTTCCCGGCAAGTCCGAGCAGGGCAAGGGCGGGCAGTGCAGCGAGGGCGAGGAGGGAGAGCATCTCCGTGGTAGCCATGGCCGTGAGTAACGACGTTGCTGCGCATATACCTGTTGGTAGATTGAACGACTGCTGTCCGGTCCAATCGCGTGTTCTCTGTGATTGCTACCACAGTAGTGCCAGTATCGGTCTCAGATCCACACTGCCGAGTCACTCCCAGGGGTGGCCCTCGTCCTCGGGCCAGAGGGGATACCAGTAGGCCTCGTCGTCCTCAAGGTCGAGTTCGCCGTCGAGCACGCTCTGGAGTTTGAACTCCGCGGTGGCGTCGCGCTCACGCTCGCCGGGTTTGGGCGCGAAGGGGTAGTACGACCCGCGACGGAAGGAGTAGACCCAGTAGACGTACCGGTCGCTGTCGTCCCAGGCGGTCGAATCCTCGGGATCGCGAAAGGCGAAGACAGCCGCGAGCAGCCGCGAGCCGTAGCCGTTCTCGACGAGCGTGTCCGCGGCGAAGTGGACGCTCGTGACGAGATCCTCGACGTCGTCGTCCTCGAGGACGACCCAGGTGTAGCCGTGGGCGTCCTCGACGAACTCCGCGGTGGTGCCCGTCTCGATCTCGCCGGCGGCCAGGATCTGCCTGACTTCCGAGATCGCGTCCTGGAAGTCCGTGCTGTCGACGTCGGAGAAACACAGCGCCGCCTCGCCCGCCGGCTCGTAGCCCAGGTCGGCCGCCATCGTGACGTAGGCGGTGCTCATCCCGAAGAGGTCCTCGGGATCGGCGTCCCGGGTCGCGTCGGCCTCGGCTTTCAGTCCCAGCGCGGACTTGATCCCATCGAGCAGTCCCATTAGCGAATTCTACGAACGGGCACCGTGGTAGCCTCTTCGGTCGGTGGGCGGCCGCTGCTCTCGTCTGCTGTCCAACACTCGTCCCAATCGTCGGGGTTACGCTGTGCTCGCGACCGGTTGCCACGCTGCAGACCGGACGCACGGCGGGTCCGTGATGACCGCCCGGCAGTCCCAAACCCGACCCCTCGATCACTGTTGTCCGTTCATGAGCGATTAGACTCTCGGAAATTCCGTTTTCAACCTCCGCAAGAGCCAGCCAGAATTGCGTCTCAGCGCCTGTATCGCCATACGACAGTTCGGCCCGAAAACGATCGGACCCGTTTATATACGTCACTGCCAATGACTGGCCTGGGCCGGGACGTTCCCCGTCACCGGCCAGGATAGGTCTCGACATACTCGGGACTCCATCCCCATGGTGTCTCGGACGAGTTCGCCCCCCCGAACTCTCCCACCACCAATTGTTTTCTGCCAGGCTCCCCCCGCCTGGCATACCCCCCATTTTGAATCTTCTCTGAACTCGTCTTTGGATACGCTTCCCTCTCTTGATCCACCACTGTCAGCGAACCGTCTGTTGGTACCTCTCCTCTTTGGAAAGTCGAATCCTGAACCTGTTTCGGTTGATATTCCAAGATGACAACCTTTATTCGGGATTCAGTTGTCCAACCCTCTAGAATGGGGAACTATTGCCCGAAATGTGGCGCAGCGGCATCGGGTTCCGGGATCGACTTCACCTGTGAGGAGTGTGGCTTCGAGTGGATCATTCGCGGGGGGTAGCCATCCCCGCGAGCAGGGCTTGGACGGTCTCACAACGCCACTCTCTTCTCGAACCCTGTACCGTTGAGCGATTCTGAAACTCTTCTCGGGTCTTTCGGTATGACTCACGCTTTCGACCACCTGGGCCGCGACGTCTTTCTCCCTGTCGCCGGCCCTGGGTGACCCTCGATCGCTGTCGAGTTGCCATCCCATCGCGGTGCATCGACCGAGTTCACCCCCATGGACTCGTCCACTATCAATTGTCGGTGGCCGGGCCCCCACCCCGGCACTATCCAAATCCGGGCACATCCTTTCGACAGTGGTGGACGTGATACTAGATCGGGCAGTTGCGGAATGTACCAAATCAATCAGTAACTAATCAAGTAAATAAATATATATTAGTGCTAACTAAAATTGGAGAGATGCCTTTATTAATCATCGTCTAAAATTGGTGGTATGTCCTGGCTACCAGCCCTCGTTTTGTTTGGGAGTAGCGTGTTTCCGGTTGGGTATTATCTGAGTTCTCCCGACCGGGACCATGTCGGTCGAACTGGCACGATCAGTGTCCTCATCCCAGTAATCGGATTATTCGTCGGGATTGGTCTGTTGGTCGGGAGCCTCGGCTCGCTCATTTCGAATCCGCTACAGTTAGGTGTGACTGTACTGGGTGTGGTCGAAGTCTTGGTCGTGGTTGGATTCCTCGTTCCGAGAGTGATTGGCGCAACGATCGGGGAGTTTATCGTCAATTCCCTTTTCTAGCATTCTCGTCAGGTCGGTTTTACAGGGTTCTCCGCCCGCCACCGGCACACTCTGGAGTTGCCACTCAACAGAGTGAGTGGCGCGTTGAGAAGTGCCCGGGGAGGGCTGCCGAACGACGGGAAATCAAGATTTCCCCCCTCGCGCCTCTCACGGGTCGCTTCGCTCACGGGTCACTTCGCTCCCCGCTCGCAAACGAGGCGCTCGCGTTCGCTCACGCCTCGCTCTCCCCGTTCGAGTAAACGTGACCTCGTTACACTCGGTCACGCACTCGCTGGCGCTCGTGCAGAACCTTGCAGGGTTCGTCGCCCACCGCCGATCAACCTTGGAGCTGTGGCTCGCCGACGCGAGCCACGGATAAGTAGTGCCCGGGGAGGGCTGCCGAACGACGGGAAATCAGAGATTTCCCTCCCTCGCGCTCACTGGCGCTCGCGCGAGACCTTCCAGGGTTCGGAGCCCGCCACCGGCACACTCTGGAGTTGCCACTCAACAGAGTGAGTGGCGCGTTGAGAAGTGCCCGGGGAGGGCTCCGAACCCTCGATCTCCGCATGACCCAGGTCCGGGGTGACGAACCCCGTGGCCATGCCGATGGCGCACACAGTGAAACGACCCTATGAGTGCGGCGCTATGTCCAGCTAAGCCACCCGGGCTCACTCCGAGATTGCGTGAGGGTCTTCTTTAAGCTTCTCATCTGTCCGCCGGACGGCCGGGCCCCGTGGGGATATCGAGCCCCTCGTTCAGTGGACGCCGTCATCCAGGGCCACCCGCGGATTTATGCCACCGGACCGGTACACCTTGGATATGGAGATTCCAGACCTCGTCCACGAGGAGCTGGGGGGCGAAGAGATACGATCCGGGGTCGCGATCGGTGACGAGGAAGTCGTCTGTGCGACGGCGACGCGGACGCTTATCTATCGACCAGACGGACTTCTGAGCGACGAACGCGTCGAGACATTTCCGCACGAAGTCGATCAGCTGGTTCTCTCGGAAGGACGCCGCAAAACCACGTTCAAACTCACGTACGTCGACGGGACCCGATCGTTTTCGGTCCCTGCCAGGCATAGCCGGGAGGTCCTGACGCTCTTGCTCGAAGGGATTCTGGGCGTCGACGGCGTCCTCGACGAGGACGAATCAGTCGTCGGCGCGTTCCGCTTCAGCGAGTTGACGCTGGTCATCGCCGAGAACCGTCTCGTCAGGCATATCGGCGAGACCGTCTGGGACGAGGACTTTACCCAGTACGAATACGCCGACCTCACGGGGCTTGACTTCCAGGAAGGCAGTGTCGCCACGGAAATCGCCATCTCGATCGACGGCCGACCGCAGCGGATCAAGACGCCGCGGGAGGACGCCAGGCTCGTCGAGGAGACGATCAAGAAGGCCGTTTTCGAGTTCTACGACGTGGCCACGATGGCTGAACTCCAGCAAGTCGTCGAACCGACCGAGGAGGATGCGCCGGCCACCGACGAACCGGACGATCTAACGCTCGGTTCGAACATCGATCCGCTCGTCTCTGGGACCGAGGGCGACCAGCCGAGCCCTGCCGAGGGCGACCAGCCGAACATTGCTGAAGATGACCAGTCGAGGATTGCTGAGAACGAGCCGGAACCGGCGGCCAATTCGACGACTGAACCGGAGCCGGGGCCTGCCAACACCCGCACACCCGCAGCTGACAGAGAGCCGAAGCGGTCCCAGCCCGGTTCCGATGCTGGCGATCACGAGTCCCGGGAATCGACTGCCGATACGCCGGTGAACGAGCACCGTGAGGCGGTCGAGACAACCGATGAGTTTGCCTCCACGGGATCAGCACCCACTGAAACCCCGACTGCCGACCAACCGACTGCTGAGCAATCGACTGCCGACCAACCGACTCGGGGTTCTCTGGCGTCGAACGCGGACGTGGCCACCGCAGACGAAGTCGAGGCGTTGCGCGAGCAGGTTTCGGAGCTTTCCGCGGCCGTCGAGCGACAGAACAAGCTGCTGAAAAAGCAACATCGGGCGATCAAGCACCTCCTCGAGAACCGCTCAGCGGAGTGACGGCCGTTCGACGGAGCCCCTTTCGCTCAGTCTCTGCCGGTGACTTTTCGGATGCACGAGGACCCGAAGGGCCCCAGCTCGCGGTCGTCCTCGAACCGGATGAAATGGCCCGTCGAGAGCCCCGCGCCACAGCGCTGACACGAAAAGTCCCCATCGCGAGTCACGACCTGGCTCTCGAAGGAGACGTACTGTCCAGTCGTGGGGCGGACGAGTCCCGCCTCGCGTTCGATGATCCCCCGGCGTTCGGCGGTATCGAGAATCTCACGCGTCAGGTGTGGATCGGTCGTGACCGTCTCGATCCGGTCGACCGCCTCGGCCATCGACAGTTCGGCGTCCTCGAAGTTCGCGAGCAGCGTCACGCCGAGTTCCACCGGGTCGTTCGTCTCGTCCACACCGCTCGTTCGTGCTCCGCCGCCAAGAATCGTTGGCCTTCGTTGGCGATGTCTCTAGTTGGGCCTGTGTCGAACGGAATAGATTACCAGTGCAAATCGGGTTGAACGTACGCCGAGCGAAGCAAGACGTTTCACCGCCGGACCCGTCGAAGACGGCGGAGGCGGCCGTTTTCACCACCGGGAGCGCAAGCTTTCCCGAGCCCACACTCACTGCGTTCGCGTGGACCATGTTTTTGCCGGGAGCGGGTTGTGGGGCGACGGCCCGCAACCGAATGCCGTGGCGACGGAGACGGCATTGCCGTCTCCGATCGAGGCGGTGAAGCCGCCTCGCAGTCGCCACGCGGTGCCCGCAGCGAACGAAGTGAGCGAGGACACCCGACGACGAAAAAGATGGGACCACAAGAGGTTTGCCGACTCCCGCGCCTTTCTCTGGTAATGGAACCGGCAGTGAGACGCCAACTCGGCGCGATCGCGCTCGTCGCTCTCGCCACTGCCGGCGTCGCGGTGTTCGGCTCGCTCGACGCCCTGCGCTCGGTCGTCGAGACGGCTGTCGGGTCGCCACTCGCATTCGCTGCCGTGCTGCTTGCCGTTTACGCTGTCCGGCCGCTGGTGCTGTGGCCTGTCTCGCTGGTGTCGATCCTCGTCGGGTATGGTCTCGGCATCCCGCTTGGCGTCCCTGTTGGCCTTCTCGGGGCCGTCTGTACCTCGCTGCCGGCGTATCTGCTCGCCCGTCACGCCCCGCGTGAGCGCGGTCTCTTCGGCCGACTCCACGACCGCGGTAGCCACGTCGTCGAGACCACCGGCGCGTTCCGCGGCGTGGCGGCTGCACGACTTCTCCCCCTGCCAGCGGACGTGATCTCGTATGGGGCCGGCCTCTCCTCGGTCCCGACGCGAGCGTTCGTCGCCGGGACGCTCGTGGGTCAGCTTCCATGGGTGCTCGCGGGTGTCGTCGCCGGCAGTTCGATGCGGACGCTCGCCGTCGAGGGGAGCGCCGGCGGCCTTCCCCTGGTCGTCGGGGCTGCTGCGGTCGGTGTGCTCGTTCTTGCCAGTCCCGTGATCCGTCACATCGTCGACTACGACCGACTGCCCTCCATGGGATCGTCCGGCTCGCAGTGATCGATTCCATCCTCTTCGCCGGCTGTTTCTCCTCAGTAGAAGGTGTCCGCACAGTCGTAGACGACGCCGTGGCTTGGACAGACGTACTTGCAGTGGCGTTCGAACAGCGGGCGACCACAGCGTGGACAGGGCCGGCCACCGGACTCTTCCATGTGTATTCCTGGCAAGCGGACTGCTTGATAGTTCGGAAGGCGGAAAAACGAACGTGAACGATCGCTGTAGCGAACGAGTCAGCTCAGTCGGCGCTCAACACTCCGACCAGCCACAGGACTCACAGGTCTTGCAGCCTTCGGAGTAATACAGCGACATCGACCCACACTCGGGACATTCGGGACTCTCGCCGTTCTCGATGAGTTCCTGCTGGTCACCACTCGGCTCGGTCGGCTCAACCGATTCACTCGGCGCAGTCGTCGCGCCGCCGTCAGTCGAGTGGCCCATGGCTTCCGGATCCTCTTCGTCGGCGGTCTCTTCGAGCGTCTGCTGTTGTGGATAGGCCCGCTCGATGTCGCCATCGAGGTATCGGCGCATCGCCGTGCCGATGGCGTCCGGGATCGACTGGATCTGTTCGCCCTTGTCCCAGGCGACCTTCGGTGAGCGGATACCCTGGAGTTCGCCGGCGATCTCGTTGGGATCGACGCCGGCCCGGAGTGCGGCCGAGACGGTCTTGGCGAGGGCCTCGGTGAACGACGCCGTGAAGCCGCCGGAGTTGCCGATGTTGGCGAACAGCTCGAAGGGCCGTTCGGCTTCGGGATCCTCGTTGATGTTGACGTAGACCTTCCCGTAGCCGGTGTCGATACGCTGGGTCACGCCATGGAGGACGTCAGGCCGCGGGCGCTTTTTGGCGTAGTCGGCGTATTCGCCGTCGGCTTCGCCGAGGAGCGTTTCGATTTCACCGTCGAGGGCTGCCCTGACGTCCTCGTCATCGAGGAAGGCCTCGATCCCGCCGAAGACGGCCTCGATCTGGGCGATGACCTCCTCGGTGTCCATGTCGGCGAAGTCGGTGTTCTCCGCCCTGGTGGTCAGCACCTGCTTGCTCCGGGTGCCGTCCCGGTAATAGGTGACGCCTTTGCCGCCGTGTTCGTAGATGTACTCGAAGACATCTTTGGCGTCCTCGATCGTGGAGTCGTTGGGCGCGTTGACCGTCTTCGAGATGGCGCTGTCCACGCCGTCCTGGAGCGTACACTGGATCGAGGCGTGCTGCTTGGGCGAGAGGTCGCCCGTCGTGACGAACAGTTCGCCGATGGCGTCGGGCACCGTCGAGAGCCCCTCGACGCCGTCGAACTCGTTTGTCGCCATCTGTTCCTGGGCCTCCTCCTTGACGGTCTCGACGTCGATGCCGTTCTCCTCCAGCACGCGGAGGAAGTAGTCGTCGAACTCCACGAGCATCTCGTCGCCCTGGACGTCGTCGGAGACGTTCTTGTAGTAGGCGACGTTGTAGACGGGCTCACAGCCACCCGTCGTGTTCCCGACCATGCTGGTCGTGCCGGTCGGAGCGATGGTCGTCGTGTTGTGGTTGCGGATCGGGAAGCCCTCGGCCCAGTCGTCGGCGTCCTCGCCGACGTAGTGTTCGAACCACTCGCGGTACTCGGTCGGGTCGGCGTATTTGGAGTCCTCCCAGTCGTTGAAGACGCCCCGCTCCTCGGCGAGTTCGTGGCTCGCCCACTTGGAGTCGTGGTTGATCTTCTGCATGAGGTGGCCGGCGATCGCGTCGCCCTCGTCGCTGCCGTACTTGACGCCGAGCTGGATGAACAGTTGGGCCAGTCCCATGATCCCCAGCCCGATCTTGCGCATGTCCCGGACTTTCTCCTCGATCTTCTCGACCGGGAAGTCCGACATCGTGACGACGTTCTCGAGGAACCGGGTCGCCATCTCGATGCGGTATTCGAGTTCCTCGACGTCGATGGCTTCGTCGAGATACGCCTCGACCGCCGCCTCGAAGTCGTCATAGTCGTCGGCGTGGCGTTCGGACCAGACCCGCCAGTCCGGGGCCCCCTCGGCGGCCAGCGTCGAGAGGTTGATGTGGCCGAGGTTGCAGGCCTCGTACTCCTCCAAGGGTTGTTCACCACACGGGTTTGTTGCAAGGATTCTATGGTCTGAATTTTCTTCCACGTCGAAGGAATGTTCCTTGTTGGCGCGTTCGAGATAGATCACGCCGGGTTCGCCGTTCTCGTGAGCGCCCTCGACGATGTCGTCCCAGAGCTCGCTGGCTGGAATCGACAGTTCCTCGCCGACCTCGACGTACTCGCCGAGGCCGAACATGTCGTACAGTTCCTTGGTTTCGGCGGTGACGATGTGGGGATCGCCCGTCCGGGGATTGGTGAACGTGAACTCCTCGTCGTTCTGGAGGGCGTCCATGAACTCGTCGGTGATGCCCACCGAGATGTTGAAGTTCGAGAGGTGGCCCTCGACGGCGTTGCGGAGGTGTTCGGGAACCCGCCCGTCGTCGTCGATCAATTCGCGGGCTTCCTCCAAGGCGTCCGAGAAGGACGTGTGGGTGAAATCGTCGGGATCGTTCAGCCGCAAGGTCCGCGCCAGGGAGACGTCCTTGTTCTTGGCGTGGATGAACTGGATGACGTCCGGATGGGAGACCCGCATGACGCCCATCTGGGCACCCCGCCGGGCACCGCCCTGGGCGATCGTCTCGCACATCTGATCGAACGTCCGCATGAACGTTATCGGACCGGAAGCGATTCCTCCCGTCGATCCGACAGCATCTCCATAGGGCCGTAATCGCCAGAAGGCGTACCCCATTCCGCCGCCGCTCTGGAAAACCTGTGCGGCTTCTTTCGCTGTTTGATGAATGTCATCGATGTCGTCCTCGGGACTGTCGACGAAACACGCAGAGAGCTGCTGAAGTTCGTCGCCGGCGTTCATCAGCGTCGGCGAGTTCGGCATAAAGGAGAGATTCTCCATCAGGTCCTGGAACTCCGTGGCGGTCTCCTCGACGTGCTCGCGGACGTCCGCGGGGAGTTCGGGGACGACAGTCTCGTAGGCGAACTTGTTGACGTTATAGACCGAGAGGGTCGTCTCGGCGTCGTCGCCAATGGATGTCCCTTTCCCGAAGACTTCCTCGGCGAGCTCGTCCCGACGGGGATGGTCGGGTTTGAGCTGGTCGGGCGTGACGGTGATCTCGACGTCCTGATTTCGCGCTTCGTAGACGGCTTCGGCCAGCGCGATGTTCTTCCCGACGCGTTCGAAGAGATCCTCCTGTTGCTCGACGAGTTCGCCGTCGGCGTCTTTCCGAAGGTACCGTGCCGGCAGAATGTTGTGGTAGGCGTTGTCGGTCAGCCGGTCGGCGAGGGTGTCGCCCTCGATACGCTTGATCGGCAGCGTGACCTCGTCGACGGCGAGTTCGGCGTCGCTCACTGTTCGGCCCCCCACGACGCGGATGTCGATCCGGTACTCCGTCCCCTTGTTTTCGCTCTCGTTTGTATCATATATGGTGGAAGTCCTGTTAGCCTGGATGCCTCATAACGCTTTGGCTTGCGCGATTGTTTGCGATCCGAACCTCTGTCATAATCCGTATGTTTCGTGTCAAAGCCCGAGGCTCAAAGGGCTGGCTCACACGCTCACAGCCAACGAGATGGGGATACATAAGCGTTCGTAGACCGGAGTGAAAGTGAACGAAAGCATCCCAACCCCCTTCCCCTGTGGCAGGACGGACTCGAAAGCAGGGGGTCTTCGCTACGTCGCCGGACTGGAGTTCGTGGCAACCCCCCCACGAGGATTGACAGTCCCGGTCGACGTATCTGGGGAGGTCACCGCTCGCGTTGCCCGGCGACGCGAAGTGCGGGATCCCGACGCGCTCGATCCAGGACCGCGCTTGCCCCGTCGTCGCCGTCACGGATCGCCGTCCGGTAGCCAGCCAGGAGGTGATCGAGCACGTCGCGGTTATCGTCGTGGCGGATGCGATCGTCGTACCCGACGACGGCCTCGGCGAGACCGCCCTCCAGAAACGCCGCACCGACCGACTGCGCTCGTTCGCCGTCGCCGCCCTCGGCAGCGCCATCGGAATTCTTCTGACTCCCCTCGCTCCCCGCACGCTTCCCTTCGAACGTGCTACAGCAGGCACTCAGGACGAGCCGGTGTGGCTCCCCCCCGACACTGGCGACGGCAGCGGCGTCGATCCGACCCAACCCGGACCAGGCACCGGGCTCGCCGTGGCCGAAGTAGACCACCAGGTCGCGCGGGGCTGTGAGGGCGTCGAGGACGTCCTCTGGGTACCAGGTATCCGGATAGCCCTCCGTGACCGAACACCCGGCCGCCCGCAGCCGGTCGGCCCACGCCCGGAGCGGGTCGACGTACCGGGGATGGTAAAACCCCAGCAGCAGGACCGATTCAGAACGTCCCATTCGACACCAGCCGGTCGGGGTCGCCCGCACCGAAGGACCCGTCGTCGGTCGGATCGTCCAGCGCGATGACGTACTCGCGCTGGTGACCGCCACTCCCGTCCGGCGTGAAGCCGTTGAGCGTCACGTTCGCTTCGGTGATCTCGACCGTCCAGACGCAGTCCTCCCACCAGCCTGCGGTCCCGCTGTTGACGTAGAACCGGCTGGAATCGGTCCCGTCCTGCATGACCTTCGGGCCGTGGGTATGACCGATGATCATGCTCGCATCCAGTTCGCGGATCGTCTCGACGACGGCGCTTTCCTCGAACATCGCACCGTCCTCGATCGAGGGGGATTTGACGCTGTTCTCCACCATCGGTCGCCACTCGCCGGGATCGTAGTACGGCGCGATAGCGTGGACCGGAATCTCGAGGTCGAACACCTCGATGGTCTCGCCCTCCAGGCTGGCGTCCTCGCCGAAGACGTCTTCGAGGGTGTTGCTGATCGCGTCGATCGACTCGGCGACGAAGTTGCTGGAGAACTTCCCGAAGTCGTTGTTCGGGTCGCAGTTCCAGGGATCGAACTGGTGGCCGTGAGTGATGAGCACGTCCTCGCCGTCGAACTGCGTGGTGACGTAGTCGTAGACTTCCAGATCCGGGAAGCCGTGGTCCTCGTAGGCGTTGACGACGTGGGGATCGTTGTAACTCGCGTCGTGGTTCCCGCGGACCTTGACGAACCGTCGTGGTGACTCGAACTTGTAGAAGTCCTCGGAGACGGTCTCGTGCACCGTGGGGTGGGTGGCGACGATCTCGTCGACCTTGTCGGCGGGTTCGCTCGACGTGAGGTCGTTGTCGACCCAGAACTCCTCGCTGTCGCCGTTGAACACGACCGTCCAGTCGTAGCCCGCCGACTCCTCGCTGGCGTACTCGGTCAGCACGGACTCGACGAGGTCGGCGTTCTCGTGGAAATGGCCCAGACCGGCGTCGATGTCGTCCTGGTCCTCCATGTGGAGGTCGCTGAAGACGACGATCCCGCGGTCGTCGCTCGGCGGCGAGAGTTCGCGGATCTCGACGCGCTGTTCGCACTCGAACGTCCGCAGATCGTCCGGCCAGTGTTTGTAGGTCGTCTGGTCGGGATTGACGAGCGACCCCAGCACGACGTAGGCGACCACAAGGAAGGGGAGACTCACCGATGCCAGTGCGACGACCAGCCCGAGTTTGGCTGCCGAGACCAGCGGGACGATCACCTTGTCACGCACGAAGTCGAAGGCGTTTTCGACCCCCTTCGCGAACCAGTCGGCCAGTTGTTCGAGCACGGGGCCGCCGAGGCCGGCCGCCCACTCGATCAGGTCCAGCAGCGAGTCGAGTGCGGCCTCGACGACCTCCATCACCCAGCCGAAGACGTCGAAGGCTCGGTCGGCGGCCCACAGCACGACCTCGAAGGCCGTGACGCCGATCTTCAGCAGGCCGTCGAGCAACTGTTTGAACGTCTCCGCGCCGAGTGACACCAGCGCGCCGAGCATGTCGGCCAGCGCGACGCCGATCGACTCCAGTGCACGGTAGAGCCGGCCCAGCACCTGCTGGCCGGCGTCGGTGATTGCGGTGAAGAACTCCTCGAGGCTGGTTCCGATGTCGCGCAACGCGTCGATGGCTGTCGAGAAGACGTTGCCCGGATCGGTCAACAGCGCGACGAGGATCTCGCCGAGGCCGACCCCGATCGCGAGCAGCGCGCTGAAGCCCGTCCGCATGATGTCGGCAGTCCGCCGGGCCGCCCAGGCGACGAGTTCGCCCAGCGCGACACCGACGTCCATCAGCGTCTCGAAGACGACTTCGAGTGCGTCCCCGACGCGGCCGACCGTGTCTACCACCCAGTCGAGGATGTACCAGATCGACCGCCCGAGGTCCCGGAGGTGGCGGACGAACTCGCCGAGGATGTCCAGTCCCATGTCCAGCCCCGCCGCGAGCACGTCCCGGATGCGTGCGCCGACTCGCAGGAGGGTGTCGATGCCCGCCTCGAGGAAGTTCCGGGCCCGATCCCACAGCGCGTCCAGCACGTCGAGGACCGCCCCGCCGGCGTCGAGGATGCCGTCGAAGGCCGCTCGGGCCGCCAGTTCGCCCCAGTCGGCGACCCGCTCGACCAGCCTGGTGAGTCCCCGACCGAGTTCGACGACGGCCTGACCGAGTTCGGCGAGCGCCTCGCTGGTGAGTTCACCGATGGCGTCGAGGGTGTCGACGACGGCATCGAGCGCGGCGGCCCCGGCTTCCCTGGCCCACGCGATCAGGTCGGCGACCGACTCGCCGGCCGCCGCCAGGGCCTCCATGACCTCGCCGAGCGCCCACTCGCCCAGATCGAGTGCCGCCGCGAAGAGGTCCTCAGCACGATCGACGATCTCGCCGAGCAGCGAGACGGCGTCTTCGAAGAACTGGCTGGCCTCCTGGTGGAGGTGGGCGATGAGGTCCCCCAGCGCGAGACCCCCTTCGAGCAAGCCCTGCAGGACGGACCTCGCTGTCGAGCGGATGCTGTTTGCGGCCTTCCGAACCTGATCGAGCACGGCTGAGAGCCCGTCTTCGACGGCGTTTTTCGCGAGTTCGAACGCCTCGTCGACGAAATCGCCGAGGATGTCGATGATGTCCTCGGCGAGGGCCGGGAGTTCGTCTTTGATGGTATTGATGATGTAGTTGGCCCGGGACTCAGCGTAGGTCACCATGGCGACGAGCGCTCGGGAGACGACCCGGAGCACGTCGACCGACGCTTTCCCTGCCGCGACCACGAGGTCCGAGATCGCGGTCCCGGCCTGTCGGAGCGCCCGAGCGACGCTCCGGAGGAATGACTCGCCGATGTCGATCGCCTCCCGGAGGATGGCACCCAGTGACTTCCCGGCCGAGATGATCGCCTTGACGATCTTCTTGATCGTCGCGTAGGCCTCCTGGGCGAGTCCCGAGATGATGTCCGCAACCGTCTTGCCGGCGTCGAGCAGGGACTCGACGATCGAGTTGACTCGACGCTGGGCGTAGTCGACGACGTCGCTGACGACCTCGGCGAAGGATTTGCCGGCCTCGACGACCGAGTCGACGACCGTCTTGACCGCTTCGGCGACGGTCTTGCCCGCGTCCTTGATCGTGTCCCAGGCGTCGCTGAACCAGCCGTCGTATTCGAGGTCGACGTTCCCACGGCGCTTCTCGCGTCGATAGCCCGGGCCGATGGCCGACAGCCACTCGGCGATCGGACGGGTGTCGCCACCGGCCTCGAAGAAGTCCTTGAACACCTGCGTCGCGTCCTCGACCGTGAGCAGACCCGCACTGGTCACTAAAGCGTCCTCCCGACGGGTCTCACGGAACGCTGCGACAACGTCCCGGCGGATCTGGTCGTCGCCGCAGGCACAGGCGTCCTTGAGGAGTCGCTGGCCCACCCGGGAAGCCGATTTGGTCCGCATGAGGCCTTCGAGTACCTCCCGCCCCTCCGCCCGGTCGCGCTTCATGCTCACTTCGACCGCGTCGAAGTAGTGGTCCTCGCTGAGTTCGGTCCGGCGGAGTTTCCTGGCGACAGTCTCCCGGCTCACCCCCGGCAGATCGGCGGCGACGTCGAAGTCGTGAGTCATCGCGACGCACCTCCGACGGAAGCCCTGTCACGGTGCTGTTCAGTCGACGCGACCGAGTACTGGTCGGCCGATACGATCGAGTGGTGTTCAGCCGATGCGATCGAACAAGCGCGGGAGTGGGTCTGGATCATGATGTGGCGTGTGTCGATCATTCGATGAGGGTGCGCTGGACGGCGTCGTCGCTGTTCGGATCGGCGTTCTCGCCCTCCCAGTCGACATCGCCGGGGACGGCGTTGTGGTGGAACCGTTCCGGATCGTCGAACTGCAGCAGGCGGGCGGTGGCGTCGATGTCGGCCCGGCCCGCACTGCGGTGAGCGAGGATCGAGGCGTCGATCACGTCCGTCCAGGAGAGGTCGGGGTCGTTGCGGATCGCGGACTCGGTGTCATCGGGGATGAAGTCGGTGATCGTCTGGAGGAAATCCGGCGGGACGAGCTGTTTCATCCCGCGCTCCCAGTTCTTGTAGAACAGCAGGAACGCCGCGTCGAGGGTTCCGTTGTCCGCCGTGATCGATTCGATCGACGCGTCGAGTTCCAGAAAGTGCATCCCCTCGGCGTGGTCGGCCAGCTCGCCAACGGCCGCGATGAGCGCCGGGTCCCCGGTTTTCGTCAGATCGACCTGCAGTTCGGTAAAGCCGAGCGCGTTCTCGACGCTATCGCCCGTCCAGCGGTCCGGATCGGTGATCGACGCCCGGGCGAGGCCGTCGGCCTTGTGATCGGGTTCCTGTGACCGATCCCAGGTGTAGTCCGAGCCAGCGCTGACCGTCGACCCCGAGCGAACGGTCGAGTCGTCACCCGCCACCACGAGGTAGCGCACGTCGACCCCGTAGTCGACCCCGTCCTCGCGACATTCGGGCGTCCCACAGTCACCCTGAAAGGTGACCTCGACAGGAACGTCGAGAGACGTCCCGTCGGCCGACTCGGTCGGCTCGCCGACCGACAGGTGGAGTTTCTGGAGCTTGTCGGCGTCACTTGCGGCGGCGATGTCGAAGCCGTTCAGCACCACTTCGATCGTGTCCCGGCCCTGGAGTTCGCTCTCCAGGTCGATCGTCAGTGTCCGGGAGACGGTGTGTGAGACGTTCTCGTCACCGGTGACCTCGAACGGTTCAGTCACCGACTGAAAGGCCACGTCCGGGTCTTCGATCAGCGTGTAGAGGTCACAGAACTGGGCCGTGTCCGGACCCGTGCCCGACGCCGCGGCGTGGACGCACTCCCAGTCCCCGCCGGTCCACGCGAGGTAACTCGCGAGTCGATTCAGCCGGTGGTTGTATCGCCAGGCGTGGTGAAACCCCCGCCAGACGAGGCCTGCCTCCGGAACCATACCCCTCACCTGAAATGGACAATAAGTAATTGTTGGGGTGTCGGCAAGTCACACACTCCCATACTAAAGAACGCCCAGGAAACCGAAGCGGAGCCTGCCAAATGTACACTGTGAGGGCCGGCTTCGGTGAGACAACGGGCACTCAGGGGCGGAGGTCGCCGAGGGGGCCAAAGATGACATCGTAGCCCGCACTGATCAGGTCGTCGGCACCCTCGATCCCGACCATCGCGAGGACGTCGAAGACGACCAGCAGGTAGTAGATCGACACGAGGAGCATGATCGTGCCCGCAACGCGGTTGATCGCCGTCCGGTGACGGGCAAGCCAGCGGGTGGCCCGCTGACCGAGACTTTCCGACACCACCGCCAGGGCCAGCAACGGTGCGCCCAGACCGAGGCCGAACGAGAGAAAGCCAAGCAGTGACGCCAGTGCCGAATCGAAGAGGATCGGCACGCGGGCGAAAAACAGCGCGATGAATCCGGGGTTACAGGGCAGGACGATCGCGCCGAACAGAAAGCCATAGCCGAAGGCGGTCGCACTCGGATACTGGGTCTGTGGGGGTTCGACCGCCGGGATCCGACCGAAAACCTCCGCGTCGGCGATGAGGGCCATCGAAATTGCCAGCACGAACACGAAAGCAATTGGCGAGGCGACTTCGACGACCGCTGTCAGCGAGATTTCGAGCACGAACGAGAACAGCAGGCCCGCAAGCCCCATGAACGAGACGGCCCCGGCGAGGACGAGCACGCCGAGCAGCCAGACTGGTACCGTCCAGCCGGCCTCCTCACCGCGAGCGCTCTGGTCGGCCAGATAGGCCAGAAAGCCGGGGTACAGCGGTAGGGCGCAGGCGGCAGTCAGCGGGGTCCCGAGGCCGATGAGAAACACTTCGAGCAAGGCGGCGTGCGTACTCATTCGCAGGAGTCGAGCGCCGAGAGGAGATCATCCGTCGACTTGTGCCCGTCAGGTAACCGGGTTGTTTCGCCACCGGGGCAGATGCGGACCATTGGCACCTGCGGCGGGACGGTGATCGACCGCCCGAATTCGCCGATCAGCGATTGCGTGATTGCCGGTGGCGAGACTGCGTACCGCCAGTCGAAATCGTTTTCTTCCGCGTGATCGGCGACTGCACTCCGGTCCTCGTTGGGGTCGACGTTCAGCGCGACCGTTGTGACGTCGTCGGGTGCCTGCTCGTGGAACGTTTGCAGTTCGACCTGCTGGCGCTGACAGTTCGAACACCAGATGGCGAACGTCTCCAGCAGGACCGGGCCGTCGGCGTTCAGCTCCGCAATGGAAAACCTCTCGCCCGTTCGGGCGTCGGTCAGCTGCTCAGTGTACCACACCGGCTCGGTGTCGTTCGAACCGGCCGTGGTCTTCGCAGCCATGGTCTCCGCGGCCGTCGTCCGGGGATCCGCGGTCGGCTCCCCGGTATCCGCTTCGGTAGTCGAGGCTGTCTGATCGGTGTCTCCGTCTGCCGGCGAGTCCGTCCCGTCGCTCGCACACCCGGCGAGTGAGACAGCGGCGGTCCCGGCAGCCGCCAGAAGGGCACGTCGCGAGGGTGGTTGCATAGCCGGAACGGGGGGAGATCCATACTTAAACCCGCGGCGGGTGTGTGTCGAGCGCGAACGCCCGCTCGTCCGGCGACATCGCCCCTCGCCGCGATCAGCCTTCGACCGCAGCAGCCGGTTAGACACTCACGAGGAAGTTCCGGATCACGTCGTGGCCGACGGCTGTCAGCACCGATTCGGGGTGGAACTGGACGGCTTCGATTGGATGCTCGCGGTGGCGGATTCCCATGACGAGGTCGGCGTCGTCGGTTTCCGTGGTCGCGGTCACCTCGAAGCAATCGGGGACATCGCCCGCGACCAGCGAGTGGTACCGCCCACCCTGGAATCCCTGGTCGAGCCCCGCAAAGACGCCCTTGCCGTCGTGGGAAATCGAGGCTGCTTTCCCGTGGATCGGCTCGGGTGCGTGGCCGACCGTGCCGCCGTATTCGTAGACCGCCGCTTCGAGGCCCAGACAGACGCCCAGCGTCGGCACGTCCGGACTGATCTCCCGGAGGACGTCGGTCGATACCCCGACGTCGCGGTCGTTTCTCGGATGGCCCGGCCCCGGGCTGATGACGATGGCGTCCGGGTCGGCTGCCCGAACGTCCGACAGCGAGGCCGTGTTCTTCACGACAGTCGTGTTGGCGTATTCCGACGTGTACTCCACCAGGTTGTACGTGAACGAGTCGAAGTTATCCACGAACAGCACCTCGAGGTCGTCGGTGGGTGTCTCGGTCGCGTTCGCGCTGGTTGACTCGCTCATTGTGACACCTCCTCGACTGGGGTCTCAGCGTCCTCGTCCGGCGACTCGATCCGTTCGAGCGCGTCGATCACGCCGCCCATCTTCTGTTCGGTCTCCTCGTACTCGCTGGCCGGGTCGGAATCAGCGACGATCCCCGCCCCGGCCTGGACGGTGATCCGGTCCTGCGTTCGCTTCTCGCCACTTCCGTCGACGGCATCGATCCCGTGTTCGACCGCCGCCGACCGGATGACGATCGCGAAGTCGGCGTCGCCGTTCCAGGAGAAATAGCCCACGCCGCCGCCGTAGATCCCGCGTGGATCCGCTTCGAGGTCGTCGATGATCTCCATCGCCCGGATCTTCGGCGCACCTGAGAGCGTCCCGGCCGGGAAGGCCGCCCGCGTCGCGTCGAAGCCGTCGCTATTCTCGGCGAGCGTCCCCGTCACGGTCGATTCGATGTGCTGGACGTGGCTGTACTTCAGGACGTTCATGAACTCCTCGACGCGGACGCTGCCGGGCTCGGCCACACGGCGGACGTCGTTGCGTGCCAGATCGACCAGCATCGTGTGCTCGGCCCGCTCTTTCTCGTCGGCGAGCATCTCGCCCGCCAGCCGACGGTCCTCGACAGGGCTGTTTCCGCGCGTGGATGTCCCTGCGATGGGGTTCGATGTAATCAGGTCGCCGCCGACCGAGACGAGTGTCTCCGGGCTCGCGCCGACGATCGTGCGGTCGTCGTACCCCAGCAGATACATGTACGGCGAGGGGTTGATCGAGCGCAGCGAGTCGTACAGCGCGAGCGGGTCGACATCGCCGTAGAGTTCTCGCTTCCGGGAGATGACGCCCTGGTAGATGTCGCCGTCGAGGACGTGCTCCTTGGCGCGCTCGACCGCCTGCTCGTACTCGTCCTGTGGGCCGGCGTCCTCGTGCACCCGGTGGAATCCGCCGGTCTCGGGATCCCCCGCGTCGGCAAGCAGCGACTCGACGCGCTCGACCGCCGCAAGCAACTCGTCGTATCGCGCGCCTGCGTCCTCCTCGGGCCGAACGACCGGCGTGAACACCAGCGAGACCGTGTCCTCGGCGTGGTCGAACACCAGCGTCTTCGTCGCGAGCGCGAACTGGGCATCCGGGAACCGCGAGTCCGGCCGATCGATGCCGACTTCGTCGAGCCAGAGGTCGTAGACGGCCTCGTAGGCCAGAAACCCGACGAGCCCGCCAGAGAGCGTCTGGCGGTCGTGGGCCGGAAAGCCGCGGCGCTCGACGTCGGGCAGGACGGCCCGCAGGTCGTCGAGGACGTCCCCGCCGTTGGTTTCGAGCATGTCGGCGTACCGGTCGTCGAGGATATCCAGATCCGTCCCGTCAGATTCGACAGTCGCGACCGCGACGGGATCGTAGCCGACGAACGAATACCGGGCGTGGCGGTCGTCAGTCGAGGGCGCGAACGCGCCGTTGGGATCGCTGGAGGCGACCTTCTCGGCACTTTCGAGAAGGAACGCGTACTCGTCGGCGTTGGCGTTCTCGGAGTCACTCTCGCGACCGGTCACCGCCGCGTAGGCCGCGAGCGGATCCACGTCGGCGTCGAGTTCAACGGCGACCCGGATCACGCCCGGTTCGTCGGCGTCGGCCAGGTCCACGAACGCATCGTGGGAGAGCGACGGCTCGCCCGTCATGCCACCACCCGCGGTTCCCCAGCCCGATCGACGAACTGTTCGACGGCGTCGTGATCCTTGACCCCACCGTCGCGCTCGACACCGCTGGCGGTATCGACACCGAAGGGCCGGACGGTCTCGACGGCCTCAGCGACGTTCTCGGGCGTGAGTCCGCCGGCCAGCAGGATCGGGACGTCGAGGCGTTCGACGATTTCTGCCGTTCGGTCCCAGTCGTGGGTTTGACCAGTCCCGCCGCCGCCGGCTTCGTCCAGCGAGTCCACGACGAGTCCGTCGGCCGCGTCGGCGTAGGCGTCTAGTTCGGCGTCGTGGTCGAGTGCGACCAGGATCGGCTGGGAAATTTCCGCTGTGAGTGCTTCGACTTCCTCGGGATCGAGCGTTCCGTGTACCTGGACGGCGTCCGGCTGGGTTTCCGCGACGAGTTCCCGGGCCTCCTCGACTGTCTCGGGCATCGTCACGAGGACACCTGAGACGAGCGGCGGCACGGCGTCGAGCAGGTCGGCGGCGCGCTCAGGGGCGACTTCCCGGGGCGTTTCGACTGGAACGCCGCTGATCACGCCGACGGCGTCCGCGCCGGCGGCGACGCTCGCCCGCACGTCCGCCTCGCGGGTGTGCCCACAGACCTTCACGCGCGTCATGCGACCACACCGCGGAGGCCGGCGAGTTTCTCGCCCGCCGCGCCCGAGTCGATCGCCTGGCGGGCGACCTCGACGCCGTCCTCGAGAGAGTCGGCCTCGCCCGCGACGTAGATCGCCGCGCCGGCGTTCGCGAGGATGATGTCCCGTTTCGCGCCGTTGGCCTCGCCGCGGACGATCCCGCGGAGGGCCTCGGCGTTCTCCTCAGGTGTCCCGCCCGCCACATCGGCGATGTCGTGGCGGTCGAGCCCCAGGTCACTCGGAGAGAGGGTATACTCCTCGACGGAGTCGCCCTGCACTTCGGCGACGGTCGTCTCGTCGTGGATGGCGATCTCGTCGAGGCCGCTGCCGTGGACGACCAGGGCGTGTTCGACGGGCATGTGCGCGAGCGAGCGCGCGATGAGGGGGACCAGATCGGGGTCGTAGACGCCCAGCACCTGCGCGTCAGCGCCGGCGGGGTTCGTGAGCGGGCCGAGGACGTTGAAGATCGTCCGCATGCCGAGTTCCTTGCGCGGGCCGATGACGGCCTTCATCGCCGGGTGGAAGACGGGCGCGAGCATGAACCCGATGCCCTCGTCCTCGATGGCGTCCTCGACAGCCGGCGGTTCGGCGTCGACCGTGACGCCGACCTCCTCCAGCACGTCGGCGCTGCCCGAGGAGGAGGAGACCGAATAGTTGCCGTGCTTGGCGATCGGGACGCCCGCGCCCGCGGCGACGATGGCGCTCGTCGTCGAGACGTTGATCGTGTCGTAGTCGTCCCCGCCCGTCCCGCAGGTGTCGACCAGCGGGTCGCGATCGGGTTTGATCGTCCGGGCGGCCTCGCGCATCCCCTGGGCGAAGCCCGCGATCTCGGCCTCGGTCTCGCCTTTCGCCCGGAGTGCGCTCAGGAGCGCGCCGATCTGGGCCTCCGTCGCGTCCTCGAAGACCGCACTCGATGCTTCTTTGGCCTGTTCGACCGTCAGATCCTCGCCCTCGGTGACGCGTTCGATGTGTGTCTGTAGTGTGGACATTGTTGTACGTATTCGGATTGTAGTGTACAAATCCGTACAACGACTTAAGCGTATCGGGACCGGTGTGGTCGGTCGTCGGTCGGTACCGAAACCGATTTTCCGCTGTCGGGCTGAGGGGTTGATGCGCGAGGGTGGCTGAGCGGCCAAAGGCGGCGGGCTTAAGACCCGCTCCCGAAGGGGTCCAGGGGTTCGAATCCCCTCCCTCGCATAGCGAGACGTGAGCGAAGCGAACGTCTCGATTATTGCGAACGGCGAGCGAAGCGAACCGTGAGTAGCGCGGTCGAACGGACGTGAGGAGCGATGCGAGCGCGATTCGAATCAGAGAGCGGGAGGTGAGCGAGTGCAGCGAGCGAACGGGAGCGACCGTGGTTCGAATCCCCGTCCTCGTATGAAATCGGCCCGAACAGACGTGAGGGCCGTGTGAATCAAACGGAGGGGTTCGAAGCCTATCAGTCGCAGCGGCCGAACGAAGTGAGGCCGACCGTCTGATTTCGGTTCGAATTCCGATCGATGCGGGGCGTCGATCGACGTTCGCAAACGCTTCGCGTTTGCTCACTCCCCTCCCTCGCATGGCGAGACGTGAGCGAAGCGAACGTCTCGATTTTCGCGAGCGGTGAACGTAGTGAGCCGTGAGCAGGGAGACACGAACGGAGTGAGTGTCTCCGAAAGTACGAACGGCGAGCGAAGCCAGCCGTGAGGAATGAGACCGACCGTAGAGAGGTCGGCAAAGTCGCGCCGATTGCTATCGACAGCGACGCTTTCGAGGCCCTTCAGGTCCACACGCCTGCCTCTCCCCGAGCGGAGTGGAGCCAGTAGAGCCCAATCCCCACACCACCAGCCAGGACACACCCCGCGTAGACGACTGTGGGCGAGAGCAGGCCGAGCAGCGGGTTCCCAACGAGCGGTGCCAGCGGTCGGGCATCCGTGTACAGAACCGCGTCCAGGACCACGTGGGACCAGGCACCGACGAGCGCACCGGCGGCGACACTCGATCGGGACCAGCGGACGTCGAGGCCGTATCGTTCGATCGAGGGGCCAGCCAGTTCGTACCCGGCCAGGACGGCGATCGTGACGGCGGCGGCGACGCCGGCACCGCCAGGCAGCGTCGTGAGCGGGCCGTGAGTCGGGGGCTCCAGCGGGCCGAAGATGACCAGCACGGCGCGGACGTCGATGACGACGCTCCCGAGACAGATTGCCGGCAGGTTGAGCCGTCGGGTGGCTAGACTGCCGAGCAACACCGCGGGACCAAGGTGGAAGGGCGTCAGCGGCACACCGGAGCGTGGTGGCCACGGTTCATATAGCTATGTCGACGGGTTGGTGGCGCGGAACTACCGTTCGTACATTCCGGAATGCGGTGTGATACTTTGTCGTACAGCGTGCACGAGTCCCGTCCTGTCGACAGCACCCTGCAATCTCAGGCCCCGCCGTCCGTATAGCCGTAGATGTCGGCCCAGTAGACGGTGCCGTCGTACCGGACGAGATATTCGCCGTCGACGTAACCGCTGTCGTTCTCGTCGTCACCGTAGACCGGATCGGCGGCGTCGAACCGCTCGAGGAGCCTGGTCCAGGCGTCCGATTCCTGCTCTTGATAGTACGTTTCTCCGATCGCGTCGTTGATGATCTTTTGTTGTGGCGTCGAGAGGTTCGATAGCGTGAACAGATGGGTCGATTCGAGCCTGGTCGCGAGTTCGTCACTGTTGGCTGCCACCTGTTCGGCCTCGTATCGATAGGTGTAGATCGTTTTCGGCGACGGACCGTCCACGGTGATACGGACCGTTCGATCCTCGAACTCGACCAGTTCGTAACGCGGTTCCGGAACCAGCACGGACGTCTCCTGTTCGGTCTTGTTGTAGACGGCCAGCGTTGCGATATCCCCGTCGCCGGTGACCGCTGTCGAACCGGGGTCCGGGAGCGCGTGCTGGTCGACAGCCGGGAGATCTTGATACGCGATGCGATCGCCGGTCGTGTTGGTCGGGTCCTTCTCAATTTCGAGCACGAACGTGGGAACCTGCCTGGAGTCGATTGCCGACCAGGAGACGTTGTAGTACGTCCCGTCGACCGCGATCGGACGGTCCGGCGTGAACGGCGGATAGTCATTCGTCACGGTGGGGCCGGAGCCGTTTACGGCACCGACCGCGAGTCGGTGTGCTTCCTCGTCAAGGTCGCTTGTGTTCAGCGTGGCGTGGTCGGCGATCACCGTGGCGTTCGGTGCCGGGTGCATCGAGAGCGATCCGGCCGCCGAACACCCTGAGAGCCCGACCAGCAGGAGGACAAGCAGGGTGAGGAGGGCTGAGCGGCGGTGCATACGTTGTAGTCACATGATATGGGCATGTGTTTTGTGGTTGGGATGTCGGACTGCGGCCCGAACTTCGGCGGGGAAACAGGACGGCAACGACTCACGCGACGTTCTTTTTTGTACTCCGGCCCAACGGGAGATCGATGACTGATACGCTGCCGCCGGCCGTCGCCGACGCGTTCGACGACCACGATTCGTTCGAACCGGCTGCGGAGGGATATCGAGTGACGACGACCGTCTTCGACCCAACGGTGACGGCGACCGACATCGAAGGGGTGGGCCACGAATATACGGTGACCGTCCGGACGCCGATGCTCGGAGCGGCCGTCGAGGGCGAGGTCGTTGGCCCGGCCGTTGCGGATGGCTGGTTCGATACCTTTGCTCGACGGCTCGAGGACGCGACCCAGGCGACGCGAGCGCAGATCGAACTCGACCAGCATCGACTCGTCGCCGACGACGGGCAGGCGGTCGCCACGTTCGTTTTCTCGTACGGGGACCCGGATCAGGCCGCGGCGATCGCCAAGACGCTCGTCGAGTACGTCGAGGGTACCTACGTCGAGGGGATCGTGCCGGGCTACGACTACCGCGAACCGGTCGCCGATCTCATCCAGAACGCCAAAACGGCCGGCGACAACGAGCGCGGCGGCACCCCGCTGTAAGAGGCTGGCAGCTCGGACGTGACGCCCGTCTCTCAGTCCATCGCGACGTAGGTCTGGGTGTCCTCGATGCCGTCGATTTCCTGGATCTGTGTCGCGGCGATCTCCTTGACGTCGGCCGGTGACGGGACGTCAACCTTTGCGATGAGGTCGACGTCGCCGGCGACGACGTGGGCGCTCACCACGCCGTCGATGGCTTCGATGGTGTTCTTGAGTCGGTCCGCCTCGCCGGTGTGTGCTTTGACCATTACGTACGCTGTGACCATGTCAGGCACCTCCGAGTGCTTGCTGTGGAGTCTGTTCGCCCACGATCAACTGTCGGACGTCCCCGAGAACGGTGAAATCCGCGAGGACGACCAATCGATCGCCGACCTCCAGGGACGCGTCGACGTTCGGCACGTCGACCGGGTCGTCCTGCTTGCCGAAGGCGAGTAGCCGCGCGTTGGCCGGCAGTTCGAGTTCGCTCAGGCTGTAGCCGTTGACCGGCGCGTCGGCGGTGACGGTGAACTGGATCAACTGGAGGTGCTGGGCGATGTCCGCGATCGCGACGCTGTTGCCTCCGAGCAGGGCGTTTTTCGTCGCGATCGCGCCGAGTCGCTCGGGGTAGATCACCTCATCGACGGCGTCGGCGTACTGCCGGTAGATGTCCTCGCGGTAGTCTTCGTCTATCCGTAACACCGTCCGACAGCCGTGCTCGCTGGCGATCAGACAGGTAGCGAAGTTGGCGTTGAGATCACCCGTGAGTGCGCCGACGGCGTCCGCCGATTCGAGATCCGTCTGTTCGAGAACAGGTTCGAGGGAACCGTCTCCGTGGATCACCTCGAACCCTGCTTCGCGCCCCCGGTCGGCAGTCTTCGGATCGGCCTCGACGAGGACAACCTCGTGGCCGCTCTCGTCGAGTGCCCGGGCCGTCCGGAGTCCGACGCGACCGGAACCCACGATAACGAATCGCATATGTGTGCTATTCACGTGCGAACGAATAAAGCTATCCTCGCCGGCGAAACCGACACCGGCCCCGCCCGACACGAAAGCGGTCCCGGGAGGGAAAGATTCATGTCATGTTACGACGTACCATAGTTCGCGATGGTCAGAGCGTTCATCCTGGTGAAGACCGCCGCCGGCACGGCCGAGCAACTCCTCGGGGAGGCGCGGGCGGCCATCGGCGTCGAGGAGGCCCACATCGTAGCTGGACAGTACGACCTCGTCGTCGAGGCCGAACGCGACTCCATCTACGAGATCATGGAATCGGTGGCCAGTGGCATTCGCGACCTTGACGGCGTCACTGACACTCGATCGTACATTTGTCTGGAGTGAGGGTCGCCCCACCCGTCGAGCGGTGAGTCCCGTGGTGGCGATCGGTTTCCGTCCCGGGTACGCG